>DATLQD010000074.1:0-76384 GCA_035535315.1 Gaiellaceae bacterium | reverse complement strand
CCCGCCCTGCTGCGGCTGGTGCCGGACCTGCTCGTGTCCCGCAGTTAACGACCGCAATGAAGGGGGCCGGGGCCGCCTAAGTCAGTACACCCCCGCCGTTCAGGCGGGCGCGGGCAGGAGGTGGGCGCGCTTGTCGGCGATGGCCGGGCACAAGTGGACGACCCCGCGAAGCCGGGGGTGGGTGGGGCGGGTTGTCCACTCACCCTGGTTGCCGTCGTAACCCGGGCGCCAGCGGTACTGCACCGGTTGCCGGCCCCCGAGGGCCCGCTAGACTCCCGCTCGCGTTCGGGGCTCTCGCGTGCTGCCGCTCCGACGCCTATCCTCACTTCTCAACGCGCGAATGGGCTTCTTCTCCTACCTCACCGGCATGGGCGGCCGCGACATGGCCGTCGATCTGGGGACCGCCAACACGCTCGTCTACGTACGCGGTCGCGGCATCGTGCTCTCCGAGCCGTCCGTGGTGGCGATCGACTCGCGCAGCGGCGAGGTGCACGCGGTGGGGATCGAGGCCAAGCGCATGCTGGGGCGCACGCCCGGCACGATTCAGGCGATCCGCCCGCTCAAGGACGGGGTGATCGCGGACTTCGACGTGACCGAGCAGATGCTCCGTCACTTCATCCAGAAGGTGCACCACAACCGGTTTGCGCACCCGCGCGTCGTGGTGTGCGTGCCGTCCGGGGTCACGGGCGTCGAGAAGCGCGCCGTTGAAGAGGCGACGCTCTCGGCCGGTGCCCGCCAGGCCTACCTGATCGAGGAGCCGATGGCCGCCGCGATCGGCGCCGGCCTCCCGGTCTCAGAGCCGACCGGGAACATGATCGTGGACATCGGAGGCGGGACGACAGAGGTGGCGGTCATCTCCCTCGGCGGCATTGTCGTGTCGCAGTCGATCCGCGTCGGCGGCGACGAGATGGACGAGGCGATCATGAGCCACATCAAGAAGGAGTACAAGCTCCTGATCGGCCAGCAAACGGCCGAGGAGCTCAAGCTCGAGATCGGTTCCGCCTGGGATCTCCGTGAGGAGGTCCGGGCCGAGGTGCGAGGGCGCGACATGCTGACCGGCCTCCCGAAGACGATCGTGATCACATCCGAAGAGGTGCGGCGGGCGCTGGACGAGCCCGTCACCCAGATCCTCGACGCGATCAAGTCGACACTCGACAAGACACCGCCTGAGCTCGCGGCGGACATCATGGACCGCGGCATCGTGCTCGCCGGCGGTGGCGCGCTCCTTTCGGGGCTTGACATGCGGCTTCGGGAGGAGACACTCATGCCCGTCCATCTGGCCGAGTCGCCGCTCACGTGCGTGGCCGTCGGGTCGGGTCGCAGCCTCGAGGAGTTCGAGGCGATCCACCGCTCAGCCAAGGCTCGGCAGCGAAATGGCAGGCGGCGGTATTAGTAGGAGGGCTTGGCGAAACGCAGCCGCTGTGACGAGGGGCGTTCCACCAATCCCTCCTAGCTCGATCGACCGGGTTTCTCTCTAGACTTACACGTCCGTGCCTCGGCAACGCACAGCACGGCTCCCCGTCCTGAGCTCTTCCGTACCGCGCCCTGAGGGCAACCACTCCCGCAGCGGTGGCCCACTTCGCGCGCGGCTGGTCGCGGTGGCCCTCGTCCTCGTCTCACTGGCCCTGATCACGGTCTATTTCAGGGAATCCTCCGGAGGGACCCTTCATAGCGCCCAGCGCATAGGGGTCAGCATCCTGACGCCGTTCGAGGTGGCAGGCGAGCGCGTCTCGCGCCCCTTCCGGGACGCCTACGGGTGGACCGCCGACCTGGTCGGCGCCAAATCTGACAACGAGCGGCTCCGCGAAGAGGTGCAAGCGCTCCGGAAGCAAGTGATCCAGAACGAGACTGCGGCCGAGGAGAATAAACGCTTGCAGAAGATGCTCAACTACATCGGGGGTTCCAGATACCCGGTCGGCTTCACGGCGGTCCCGACGCAGGTGATCCAGAAGCCGCCGAACCCGTACGCCCAGCAGATCCTCGTCCATGCCGGCACGAGCAACGGTGTCAAGATCTACGACCCTGTCGTGACCCAGGAGGGCCTCGTCGGGATCGTGACGGACGTGACCTCGGGGACGGCCCAGGTGCGACTCCTCACCGACCAGGCGAGCGCCGTCTCGGCCGAGGTCCTCGGGACGGGCGCCTCGGGGATTGTCGCGCGTGGCCCGAGCGACAGCTCGACGCTCGTCCTGAACCGCGTTCCCAAGGACGAAGTGGTGACCGAAGGCGACCTGGTGATCACTTCGGGCTGGCAGAGCGGGCCGCTCACCTCCCTCTATCCGAAGGGGATCCCAATCGGGAAGGTAAGCGGTGTCAGCAGGCGTGACGTCGACCTCTACACGCGCATCCAGGTAACACCGCTCGTGGACTTTGGCTCCCTCGACGACGTGATCGTCCTCACCGCCGGCGACCCGAAGAAGCCGTGACCGCTGCCGATGTGTTCAAGGCGCCGGGGCTCCTGCTCCTCGCGGCTCTCCTCCAGGTTTCCGTGCTGTGGACGATCGAGGTGTCGAACGGGCACCCCGATCTCCTGCTCGTCTTGGTCGTCGTCCTGGCGCTCGTCCGGGGACCTCTGCTCGGGTCGGTGGCGGGCTTTTCGGCCGGGCTCTTCCTCGACGTGGCCACGTTCTCGACGCTCGGGATCTCCTCGCTCCTTCTCACGCTGGTCGGATACTGGTCGGGACGACTGGGCTCGATCATGAGCAAGTCGTCGCCGCACCCGCCGCTCCTCGCAGTCGGCCTCGCCACGATCGCCGTCGCGCTCGGCTCGGCCTTCCTCCACTTCGTTCTCGGTTCGACCGTCGGGGCGTCAGAGCTGCTCGGGCGCGTTCTCTTGCCGACGCTTGTGCTGAACCTTCTCCTCGCATATCCGGTCCACCGGCTCGTCTGCAGGCTCTTCCCGCGGACGACCCGGGCCGCCAGGGAGGTGATCGTCCCTGGCTAGCCTTCCGGAGTTCCTACCGCGGGATCCGCGTGTCTCCGAGCCGTATCGAGTCTCTCCCCAGATGGCGGTCCGGATCGCAATCCTCGGAGTCTTCGCGATCGCGCTTTTCTGCGCTCTCTTCTTCCGGCTCTGGGCCCTCCAGGTGATCTCGGGCGAGCGCTACCTGCAGGACGCCCGGAACAACCAAGTCCGGACGTTCCGCCTCCAGGCTCCGCGCGGCACCATCCTCGACAAGGACGGCAATGTACTCGTGTCCAACCAGCCGGGCACCCAGGTCCAGATCTGGCCGGCCGCGTTCAAGGAGCTTTCGAAGGCCGAGCGCAATGCCGAGATCTCGGAGCTGGCTAGCCTCCTGCAGCTGAAGCCCAAGGAGATCCGCAAGGAGCTTCGCAGCCACGCCGGCGATCCGCTGACGCCCGTGACGATCAAGACGAGCGTCAAGGACGACAAGGTGAACTACCTCTACGAGCACCAGGCGGACTTCCCGGGGGTCGAGATCCAGCCCGTTCAGCTCCGAAGCTACGAGGACGGCAACACCGCCGCCCAGCTCCTCGGATATGTCAGCGAGATCACCGGCGAGGAGCTCAAGAGTCGCGCGAAAGACGGATATGCGGTCGGAGACAGGATCGGGCAGACGGGGCTTGAAGCGACCTACGACCGCTACCTGCGCGGGCTCGCCGGAGAAGGACAGGTGCGGGTGGACGCACTCGGGCGTGTTACCAGCGACCGCGAATACAGCCAGCTGCCGCAGCCCGGCTACTCGGTTCGCCTCACAATCGACGCCGATCTCCAGCGGGCTGCCGAAGACGCGCTCGCCTACGGGATCCGGCTGGCGATCGAGAACGACGAGTACTACGCGGACGGCGGCGCGATCGTCGCCATGAATCCATCCGACGGAGCCATCCTTGCCATGGCCTCGAACCCGACCTACGACCCGAAGACGTTCGTCGGCAACGTGTCGCAAAAGGAGCTCAACGCCCTCCGTGCGCCGGCGGCGAACCTCCCGCAGCTGAACAGGGCCGTCAGCGGTATCTATCCCCCTGGGTCGACGTTCAAGCCGGTCACCGCCCTGGCTGCGCTCCAGGAGAAGATGCTCGACCCGTACGAGCCGATTCAGTGCGATCCGTCGATCACGGTCGACGGCCAGAAGTTCGTGAACTGGGACCCCTATACGAACATGGCGATCAACCTGGCGCCGGCACTCGAACGGTCCTGCGACACGTACTTCTACCGGGTCGGACTTCGCTTCTACGACCGCAAGGACTCCCCTCTCCAGAAGTGGGCGCGCAAGATGGGCTTCGGCTCCCTGACGGGGATCGACGTCGGGCCCGAGGAAGAGGGCCTCATGCCGACCCCGGCGTGGCACAGGCGTCACTTCAAGACCGAGATTGACAAGCTCTGGACCTCGGGTGACTCGGTGCAGCTGGCGATCGGTCAGGGCGATCTCCTGACGACACCGCTGCAAATGACGCGCTTCTATGCGCTTCTCGCCAACGGCGGCAAGCTGGTGGTGCCGCATCTCGTGCAGCAGATCGAGGAGCCAAAATCGAACGAGCAGGCTCCCGTCATCGTCCGGCCGATCCGGCCGAGGCCGCCCCGCGACTTGAACCTCGACCCGAACGCGATTCGGATCGTGCAGGACGGTCTCTTCGACGCGACGCACGGAGTCAACGGGACCTCGCAGAAGATCTTCGGGACGTTCGGCGTCGACGTCGCGGGCAAGACGGGGACGGCGGAGAAGTTCAAGAAACTGCCGGGCTACGGGAGCGTCGGCGGGCGGCTGCTCGACCAGTCCTGGTGGTGCGGCTATGGGCCCACTGAAAAGCCGACGATCGCCGTCTGCGCCCTGATCGAGAACGGCGGCCATGGCGGTACCGCGGCTGCCCCGGCCGCGATGAAGCTGCTCGCGAAGTACTTCGATGTCCCCGAGACGCCGGTGGTTCCGGTGAACTCAGATTAAAAATGCCCCTTCACGCAATACTCGCCCGCCTCTGGCCCGCGATCACGTGGCGCCAGGAACCACCCTCACCCTTGCCAAGGCCACCAGCCTTGGCCGCGGTCGATTTCGGCTCCTGGCTTGGTGTTCGCGACCCGGAGGCTAGACAGCATCACATGAAAGGGCACTAGCCATGGCGACGCGCGTCCTTCAGGGCCACGCCCGGTCGCACGCCCCCGGCGAAGTTGCGAGCTTCATTCGCCATCTCGACTACCTGCTCTTCGCGGCCGCCGCCGGCCTCGTCGCTTACGGGCTTTGGGTGCTCTCGGCCGTGACCCGGAACGACGTCGCCGGAGACCCGGACTACTACGTCGTCCGTCAGGGGATCAACGTCGGTCTAGGAGTCGTCGCGCTGGTGGCGCTCATGGCCGTCAACCCCGAGGTGTACCGCCGCTTCACGCGCCCGCTCTACGGCCTGCTCATTGCGCTGCTCGCGATCGTCTTCGTTGCCGACGCCGTACGCGGCTCGCAGCGCTGGATCGACATCGGTTTCTTCCGCTTCCAGCCATCCGAGCTCGGGAAGCTGATCCTCATCGTCTGCATCGCCGGGTTTCTCGCAGACCGTTCGCGCCGGCTCGACGAGTGGAGGACCGTCCTGTCCGCGGTCGGCCTCGGTGCCCTGGCGGCCTTCCTCGTCTTCATCGAGCCCGACTTCGGCACCGCGCTCATGTACGTCGGCGCCCTCGCCACTGCACTCTTCATAGCGGGCGTCCCCTGGTCACGCCTTGCGGCGCTCGGGCTGACCGCGGGCTCGGCCGCGATCACCCTGCTCTGGGTCTTGCCCGCGGCCGGGATCGACGTCCTGAAGCCCTACCAGGTGCAGCGCCTGACCGGCTTCCTGAATCCCGACCTCGATCCGGCCGGAACGACCTATAACGCAACCCAGTCCATTACGGCAGTCGGCTCGGGCGGCCTCAACGGGCGGGGCGTCGCTGGCGCCACGCAGACCAACCTGAACTACCTGCCCGAGCATGCGACGGACTTCATTTTCTCGTCGCTCGCCGAGCAGCGCGGCTTCCTCGGCGCCTCGATCCTGCTTCTTCTCTACGCCCTCATCGTCTGGCGCGGGATCAAGATCATCGCGGTCGCCCCGAGCCTCTTCACGGCCGTCGTGGCTGCGTCGATCGTGCTCGTCCTGGTCGTCCAGATCTTCGTGAACGTCGGCATGACGATCGGAATCGCCCCGGTGACCGGCATCCCGCTCCCGTTCGTCAGCTATGGCGGGAGCTCGATGCTTGCGTGCCTCATGATGGTCGGGCTCCTGCAGGGGATCCACGTGCGTGGACGCCTGGCCGGACGCTCTTAGATGGTTGATCGACAATTACCACACCCCCGGATGGCGTTTGGTCTGCCCGGTTCCTGCTGGCTCGCCCATCACCGTCCAACCATCTGAGATGCGAACGCTGCCCGTTAAACCGCTGGCGATCCTGGGGATCGTCCGCGAGGTCAAAGCCGCCGCCGAGAACGTCCGGCCGATCCTGTTGGCCGGCGCGGAGGGCCCCGTCCGAGAGCTGGCTGAAGTTCTCGGCGAGGGTGGCGACGAATCGGCGCTCCGCGAGCTTCGCGGGCGCGCCCCGAGCGCCACCGACCTGGACGAAGCCTCTCTCCTCGTCTACGCGATCGAGGGCGAGACTGCGAGTGGTCACGACGAGCAGGTTCTTCGGCTCGCGTCGCGGAAGAGGGTTCCAGCGCTCGTCATCCTGATCGGGTGCGGAGCCGAAGACGTCCCCGACCTGCCGTACGTGCTCGCTACGGACGTGATGGCCGTCCGGGTGGGGGAGCTTTTGCCCGTCGAGAAGATCATCGAGCGGATCGCGGCGCGGGCCGGAGACAAGAGCTATGCGCTCGCCGCGAAGCTGCCGAGGATTCGGAAAGCCGTCTGCGAAGAGATCGTCAAGAGCTTCTCGAAGCAGAACGGGATCCTGGGAGCCGTCGTCTTCATCCCCGGCGCGGATCTGCCGGCGCTGACGCTGAACCAGATGCGCATGGTGTTCCGAATCGCCGGGGCCTACGGGGCCGACATCGACCGTGAGCGCGCCATCGAGCTTCTCGGCGTCCTGGGCGCCGGCCTGGGCTTCCGAGCGGTCGCACGCGAGGTCGTGGGAGTGGTGCCAGGGCTCGGCTGGGCGATCAAGGGATCCATTGCCTATGCGGGAACGCGCGCGCTCGGAGAGGCTGCGATCCGGTACTTCGAGGCCGGCGGCATCGGCGCGATTGCGGGGTCCGTCCGGTTCCGGTCCTAGCCTTCCTCGGACATGACCGAACGCGACACGCACGAGGCCCTCGAAGTGCTCGCGATCGAGGAAGCGGATGCTTGGTTCGAATACCTCGAGTCCACCCGCTGGCACGGAGCCTCGGGGCGGTACGACGAGGTCGAGCCCTGGGCTTGGGCACGCCTCCATCAGCGGCTTCGCATGGTCGAGAGACGGCGGACGCACCTGCGCCCCGCGGCCGCGTAGGGATCCCACTGCTAGCCTGTAGTCATTGCGCAGGGAGGACCGAGTTCCAGTGACGAAGCGGGATCCCGTGCGCCGAGAGACATGAGCTTTGTGGCAGACACGTCAGTGACCCGCGCGTGCACGTACGGCGCCGGTCGCGGCGTGCGCCCGAAAGGAGAACTAGGTGCCCTGGTTTCGACGCAAGAAGCGCGAGGAGGGAGCGCCCGCGGAGGCTGCCCCCGAAGCGCGAGCGGTTCTGGAGGAGACCCCTCCGCCGCAGCAAGATCCGGCCTCCTCAGAGGCTGAGGACAAGCCGGCCAGAAAGCGGCGCCGCGGCTCGCGTGGCGGTCGTGGGCGGAAGAAGCCCGTTGAGGGCGACGCCGGCCAGGTCGCCGAGGTCGAGGAAAAGCCTGTCGCCAAGCCAAGGCGGGCGCGCGAGAGCGAGAAGCCCGGGACTCGGGCACGCAAGAAGCCCGACGACGCCAGACGGCGCCGGAGGACTCCGACGAAGCGCATCGACATCCCCGATGTCGAGAAAGAGATCTACGTATCGGTCGAGGTCGGTGAGCAGCGTGTTGCGATCCTCGAGGAGGGCAAGGCTGCCGAGGTCTACCTCGAGCGCCGCGGACGCCGGTCGATCGCGGGCAACGTCTACAAGGGCGTTGTCGACAACGTGCTGCCGGGCATGGAGGCATCCTTCGTCGAGATCGGCCTGCCGAAGAACGGGTTTCTCTACGTCGACGAGATCGTCGTCCCGGAGCTCGAGGGGAAGCGGCACGGACGCCGCATCCAGGATCTCGTCCAGCGCGGCCAGGAAGTGCTCGTCCAAGCGGTCAAGGACCCCATGGGGACAAAGGGTGCCCGGCTCACCACGGAGATCTCGCTTCCGGGCCGGTTTCTCGTCTACACCCCGTTCGGCGACGGGATCGGCATCTCCCGGCGGCTCGAGGACGCCGAGCGCGACCGCCTCAAAGCCATCTCGAAGACCCTCGACGTCGGTGACGGAGGCATCATCGTGCGGACGGCTGCGGAGGGTGCTTCACAGGAGGAGCTCGAGGGCGACCTCGCCTTCCTGCGGAAGCTCTGGGGCACGATTCTCGCGCGGGCGGAGAGCACGAAGGCTCCGGCACTCGTCTACCAGGAGGCCGAGCTCCCGCTTCGCATCATCCGCGACCTGTTCAACCGTGAAGTCGTGCGTGTCGTCGTCGACCACGAGCGCACCTACCGGCGGATTGTCGGTTACCTGAAGCGGACGTCGCCGCAGCTCACTGAGAAGGTGGAGC
This sequence comes from Gaiellaceae bacterium, assembly GCA_035535315.1. Classification (GTDB taxonomy): domain Bacteria; phylum Actinomycetota; class Thermoleophilia; order Gaiellales; family Gaiellaceae; genus DASQGA01. The sequence continues at coordinate 67,723 of DATLQD010000074.1, read as the reverse complement.
TTTATGCGGGCAAGCAGCCGCTCATGGAGAAGACAGGCGTCGAGGAAGCGGTTCGCTCGACGCTCAACCGGCGGGTCGACCTGCCATCCGGCGGTTATCTGATCTTTGACTACGCCGAGGCATTCACGGTCATCGACGTCAACACAGGCCGGTTCGTCGGCTCGCGCGGGAAGGCGAGCGGCGCCCGGCTCGAGGACACGATCACGAAGAACAACCTCGAAGCCGTTGCCGAGGTCGTCCGCCAGCTACGGCTGCGAGACATCGGCGGGATCATCGTCATCGACTTCATCGACATGGCGAACCCGAAGAACCGGGAGCTAGTCGAGGACGCCCTGAAGCGGGAGCTCGAGCGCGACCGGACGAAGACGTACGTCGTCGAGATCTCCCCGCTCGGGCTCGTCGAGATGACGCGCCAGAATGTGACCGACGGTCCGCGAGAGATCCTCACGATCGCCTGCCCGACCTGTGCCGGAGACGGGATCGTGGTTTCGGACGAAACGCAGGCCATCGACATCGAGCGAAGGCTCCGAAGCCTGGCGCGGAGCTCACGGAGCCAGGCATTCCGGGTCGAGCTGAACCCGCACGTGGCTGCGATCCTGATCGGCCCTGGCGGTTCGCGGCTCGACGATCTCGAACAGGAGCTCGGGCGGCGCTTTGTGATCGAGACGAAGGACGGAGCTCCCGCGGATCACTTCGAGGTGGTCGCCCGCGGGCCGGCGGCTCGCGCAGAGCTGAAGGGCACGCCGGTCACGAAGGGTCAGGAGCTCGAGGTCGCCATCGTCGAGCGCGACAGCCACTTCGACGACGCAGGCCTCGCGCGCGTGGACAAGTACCTGATCTCAGTCGCAGGCGCTGCGAACCAGGTCGGCAAGAAGGTGAAGGCTCGGATCGAGCGGACCACCAGCACGGTTGCCTACGGTGTGCTCGCGGATTCGGTCGAGCCGGAGCGGCCGGTCGACCCCGAGACCGAGCTCGAGGCGCTCGAGGCCGCCGGCGAGCCGATCTTGGCGAAGCCGAAAGCGAAGGCACTCGAGGCGGCGGCCGAGCCGGGAAGCCCGGAGCCGACCCCAGTCACGGAGAGTCCGAGGCCAGCTCCCAGGGAGGAACGTGCTCCGAGCGCGCAACCGGCCAGGAAGCCGAGCACCCAGTCCAAGGTCGAGGTCGGCGACGAGTTCGAACTGACCATCGAGGACTCGCTCGGGGAGTCCGCCGGGATCGGTCGCGCCGGAAGCAGGCGTATCACCGTGGCCGGTGCCGCCACCAGAGTGGGCGAGACGCTCCCGATCCGGATCGATGAAGTGACAGCCCGGGCTGTACGAGCGTCCATCAATGGGGATGCAGTCGAGCAGCCGGCCGCTGCGGAGCCGGTCGTCGAGGCCACCATCGACGACAAGCCGGGCGATGCTGCTCCGGCGGCGGGCGACGACGGGGAGCCGAAGCCGAAGAAGCGGACGCGCCGAGGGAGCCGAGGCGGTCGCGGCCGCAAGAAGAAGCCGCCGGCCGTCGCGGGGGCCGATGACGCAGTCGCGACCAACGGCGCCGAGCCGACCGGGACGGCCAACGCGGGCGAAGGCTCGGCCGAGGACGTTGAGGCGGTTGCCGCCGAGGAGTCGTCCGACAACGGCGCTGAGAAGCCGAAGAAGAAGACGCGCCGAGGCTCTCGTGGGGGCCGGAACAGGCGGAAGAAGCCACCTGTAGCGGACGGTTCGGCGGAGCCGATCGAGCCGGTCCCGTCCGTTGCCGGTGACGAGGAGAGTGGCTAGACTGTCCGCCGAAGCGGGCGCTTGCCCGCTCGTTTTTCGTTGCGACGAACCGACATGACCTACGCGATCATTTCACTCGGCGGTAAGCAATACCGCGTCCGCGAAGGCGAGTATCTCCTCGTCGAGCGTCTCCCGTACGAGGAGGGCAAGACGTTTAACCCGGACATCCTCATGGTCGGGGGAGACGGCGACACCCTGCTTGGCAAGGACGAATTGAAGGGGCAGCAGGTGACCGCCCTGGTGGCTGCGCACGTCCTCGGCAAGAAGGTGATCGTCGGCAAGCACCGTCAGCGAACCGGCTACCGGCGCCGCAACGGCCACCGCAGCAGGCTCTCGCGCATCGAGATCCAGTCGATCGGCAAGCAGGCCGCGCGCTCGACGGCGAAGAAGGCCCCGGCGAAAAAGACCGAGACGGAGAAGAAGTAGATGGCTCACAAGAAGGGACTCGGCTCCTCCAAGAACGGCCGCGACTCCCAGTCGAAGCGGCTCGGGGTCAAGCTCTATGACGGTCAGGAGGTCAAGGCCGGAATGATCGTCGTGCGCCAGCGCGGCACCCGCTTCAAGCCGGGTACCGGCGTGGGCCTCGGGCGAGACCACACGATCTTTGCGACGCGGGACGGCAAGGTGTCGTTCCACTCGGGCGGCTCCGGCCGCTTCGTCTCGATCGTCGAGTAGAGACCCTAGCCGTGTTCCGTGACCGTGCCCGGATCGAGGTCCGGGGAGGACGCGGAGGCGACGGTTCCCTCAGCTTTCGGCGCGAGAAGTTCGTCCCGAAGGGCGGGCCTGATGGTGGGGACGGGGGCAAGGGCGGCGACGTGACACTCGTCGCCGATCGCGACCTCCGTGACCTTGCGGCATTCCGCGGGAAGCAGCGGTTTGCGGGTGGACGCGGCGTCCATGGCAAGGGCGCACACAAGCATGGAGCCGAGGGCCAGGACGTCGAGCTTCGCGTGCCGGTCGGGACGCAGGTGCTCGACGCGGAAGGCGGCCTCCTCGCCGACCTCGCGCACCCGCTCGCTCGCGCCGTGGTGGCCAGGGGAGGGCTCGGCGGTGCGGGCAACCGCCGCTTCGCCTCGCCAACGCAGCAGACGCCTCGGTTCGCCGAGGTCGGCCAGGCGGGCGAAGAAGCGGAGCTCGAGCTCAGGCTGAAGCTCCTGGCGGATGCGGCGCTCCTGGGATTCCCGAACGCCGGCAAGTCATCGCTGCTGCGCCGGATCTCGAACGCGAGGCCGAAGGTCGCCGACTATCCGTTTACGACATTGGCCCCTGTGCTCGGCACCGTCGACTCGGCCGACGGTCGCCAGCTCACGGTCGCCGACGTGCCCGGGCTCATCGAGGGGGCAAGCGAGGGGGTTGGACTGGGTCACGAGTTTCTCGCCCACCTCGAGCGCGCTCGACTCTTCCTGCACGTGATCGACGTCCAGGAGGATCCGGCTTCGCGGTTCGCGTCGATCGACGCGGAGCTGCGCGCCTACGGTGCCGGCCTCGCCGAGCGGCCCCAGATCGTCGTCCTGAACAAGGTTGACCTCGTCCCCGATTCACCCGAGGTTGAGTTCGACGACCCTCGCGTCCTCCGTGTGCTCCCGGTCTCGGCAGTCACGGGGGCTGGAGTCGAGGAGCTGCGCCGCAGCCTTTTTGAGCTCGTCCCCGACACCCAGACCGAAGCCGAGCCTCAACGAGCGGAGCTTGCCGACTTCCTCGTCTACCGGCCGCCCCCGCCGCGCCGGAGGCCGTACCGCATCTTCCGTGGCGACCGTGGCTTTCGAATCTCGGGAGCCAAGGTTCCCGACGACGAGCTCCGTGCCGCGCTGCGGGCGGCCGGGGCGCGTCCGGGTGACGAGGTGGACGTCGGTGATTCGACGTTCGTCTTCGAATGACCGTAGGTCTGCTCGGCGGCGCGTTTGACCCGCCTCACCGCGGCCACGTGGAGCTCGCGCGCGACGCGCTTTCGCGGTTTGGCCTGGAGCGGCTTGTGGTCGTCGTCACCGGCCGGGCGCCGCACAAGCTGGTCGAGACCGGTGCCGAGACGCGGCTGAGGCTCGCGGAGGCAGCCTTCGGCGGTCTCGATGGCGTGGAGGTGTCGCGGTGGGAGATCGACCGCGCCGATCCCTCCTACACGGTCGACACGGTCCGCTGGGCGAACGATCGCTGGGACGATGTGGCGTTCGTCGTCGGCGCCGACGAGTTCTGCCACTTCCTGGACTGGAAGGATCCCGACGGATTGTTGGAGCACGCCCGCCTGCTCGTGGCGAGCCGTCCGGGCTTTCCGCACGAGCGCCTGGATCGCGTGCTTGCAGGGCTTGCACGGCCGGAGCGCGTCGAGTTCTTCGAAATCCAGCCCCTGCCGATCTCCTCCCGTGAGATCCGCTCGCGCGTCGCGAGGGGCGAGCCGATCGACGATCTCGTCCTGCCGGCCGTCGTCAACCTGATCGAGGAGCTCGGCCTCTACCGGACGTCTGAGGGATCCTGACCAGGCCCCGCCTGGTTGCGGTCGCCTTCGTGCTGGTGCTGCTCTTCGCCGGCGGAGTGACGTGGGCCTGGTATCGCCACGAGGACACGGCCGAGCGCGCCGTCCACGAGGAGCTCTTGCGCGAGGGGCAAGAGGTCGATCGGGTCTCGTGCGACGCTGATCACACGTGGCGGCTCGGCGAGAAGCTCGTGACGTTCTATAGGTGCATCCCGCACGGTGGGGCAGAGGATGGCCTGCTCAGATGCGTCGCGCTCGTCGACGGCCGCTTTCTCACGCCGGAAGAGGCGCGAAAGATCCCGACTGGGGCTGGTATATGCAAGGACCAGGGCTAGAATTCGGGGACGGACGAGAAGATCGCCACCCAATCGTGCCGCTCGTGCGGCGCGGTGATGGAGCAGACGTTTCGGTACTGCCCCTGGTGCGCCGCGCCCCAGCGACTGAAGATCACGGAGTTCTTCCATCCACATCCGGCGATCGCCGACAGCGACGGCAGGCTCCTTCGCATCTCGCGCTATCTCGGCGACCGCGAAGACGAACGGCACGTGCGGCTCAGCGTGTGGCAGGACCTCGGCTCGGAGCGCACCAGGACGGAAGCGGCGATCTCCATCGACGAGGCCGAGGCGGGCCGGCTCGCCTCGTTCCTTCGCGAGAGCGAGCCACAGCCGCAAGCGCCGCGGCGCGCCTCTCGCCTCCGCCGACTTGGAACGCTACTCTGAGAGAGTCGAATCCAAGGAGCTTCTGAACCGCTGACGCCGCTCGAGCAAGCCATACGCATCGCAGACCTCGCCCAGGAGAAGCTGGCGAGGGACGTGGCGATCCTCGATATGCGGCCGGTCTGTGCCTACACCGACTACTTCGTCATCTGCACGGGTCAGAACCCGCGCCAGGCGAAGGCGATCTACGACGAGATCCACGGCCGCCTCAAGAAGGACGAGCAGGTGAGCCCGCGGCAAACGGCCGGCGTCCAGGAGGGCAAGTGGATCCTCGCCGACTACCTCGACGTGGTCGTGCACATCTTCACGCCGGAGGCACGCGAGTACTACCGGCTCGAGGAGCTCTGGGGCGACGTGCCGTCGGTCGAGGTCGCAGCGGCCCGCTAGAACTCGCTAGAACGACGGGCCGAGCCCTTCGGTTCCCTCGCCGCCGAACCCGCCGGCAGACCAGATCACGATGATCACGGCGGTCACGATCGCAGCGAGGAGGAGCAGGCCACCGATGAAGATGATCGCCGGCACGGCCTGGCGCACCTGGCGCCGCTCGTTCGAGCTGAGATGCTCGCTCTCCACGGCCTCGGTGTGCCCCGCAGAACCTGATGCCAAACGGGAAGTTCGCTAAAGTTGGCGGCCGCGGGGCCATAGCTCAGTTGGGAGAGCGTCTGGCTGGCAGCCAGAAGGTCGCCGGTTCGAGCCCGGCTGGCTCCATCCCCCGAACGAAGTCCGCCGCTTCGCGGGCATGACGACTTCGTTCGGATCTCCGTACCTCGGTTATCAACGAGCCGCACCGGGCCAAGCCCGGCGCGGCGACGTTCTTACTCGACGACTTCTAAGGTCAGCCGACCGACTCGTTCGATCTCGCTTTCGACGGTGTCGCCCGGCTCGAGATAGCGAGCCGGCTCGCAGCCTTCCGGCGTCACTCCCGTTCCGCCCAGCTCGGGGTCCTGTCCCCAGCCGGTGCCTCCTGGGGTTCCGGTCGCAAGCACCACGCCTGGACGCAACGTCAGAAGTCGCGAGACGAACGAGATCAGCGAAGCGACGTCGAAGAGCATGTTCGCGGTCGTGTTCGACTGCCGGAGCTCCCCGCTCACCCGCGTCGTGAGAGCGAGATCCCGCGGGTCTCCAACCTCGTCCGCCGTCGTCACCCAGGGCGCGAGGCGAGTTGAGCCGTCGAAGTTCTTGCTTGTTCCGAGCGACAAGGTCGTGTGACCATCTGCGGAGAACTTCACTTGCCGGTCGCGGGCAGTCAGATCGTTCAGCACGACGTAGCCGAACACGTGCTCGAGCGCGTTGCTCGGATTCACTCGTCGGCCCCTGCGGCCGATCACGACCCCGAGCTCGGTCTCGTAGTCGAGCTTCTCGGTCACGTCGCGTTCGATCAGGACTGGATCGTCAGGGGCGGCGATCGTTTGACCCGCCTTGAGGAAGAACTCAGGCTCGTCAACCTCGACCGGCGCCTTCTCGGCGAGGTGATCGCGGTAGTTCTGACCAGCGCAGAAGACGACCGGGGGGCGGAGCGGTGCGTCGAGCTGGAGGTCGGCTAACCGGCGCCATTCTCCGGGCGCGCTCATGAGGTCGATCGACGCCGCGAGAGCAGCATCGAGCCCGGGGACCTCCGTCACGAACGCACGGTCGCCCTCGACGACCGCGGCCCACCGCTCGCCGCCCACAACCACGCTGGCGAGGCGCATCAGACCTTTCTCGCCTGGCGATGACCTTCGTAGACGGCCTCGTACGTGCCTCGGGGGGCGGTCGCGTCGCCGACCATCTCGACGCTCAGGCCCTGGTCCTTCACGAGCGCATAGAGCTGGTTCTCCGACGTTCTCGCCGTCACCATGATCAGCCAGTCCGCATCGAGCACGAGCTCTGACTCCTCGTCGTGCACGTTGTAGAGCGTCACCCGGCCGTCTTCGATCGACTTGACGAAGTGGCTGGTGACCATCTCGACGCCGGCCTTGTAGACCTTGGGCAAGATCCAATCGAGGTAGACGTCGAGGATCGTGTCGAGACCGATCATCGGCCAGCGCGTGACGATCTTCACCGAGTCGGTGCCGTTCTCCGCCAGGCCCACCGCGCAGAGTGGGGCGATCACGCCACAGTCGTCGTCGAGGACGACGACGTGCCCGGAGGGGTGCTCCTTCCCCGTGACCACGTCTTCCCAGCTGATGCACCTGCCGCTCTCGTGGCCGGGCAGCGGGTCCGCCGTCCAGCCTTGAAAGCCGTCGGTTCGATACTTCGAGCCCGTCGCGACGACTACGTGATCCGGCGCTTCCGCGGCAAGGACCTCTCCCAGGTTCTCGGCGGTGACCGGGGAGGACGTCCGGATCTCGGCACCGTTCTTCCGCGCTTGCGTCTCGAGCCAGGTGGCGATTCGGCCGAACTCGTCCCGGCTCGGGAGGAGCGACTGGAGGCGCACGTGCCCGCCCAGCTCAGCCTCCCGTTCGAGCACGACGACGTCGTGGCCTCGCGCCGCGCTCACGCGCGCGAACTCGAGCCCTGCCGGCCCGCCTCCGATCACGAGGACCTTCTTCGGCGTCGAGACGGGCGTCAGCGTCCCGCTTCCCCAGGTCGCTTCCCGCCCGACCTCCGGGTTGTAGACGCACTGGACGCGGGCGCCGCGACTGACGCTCTTCCAGCAGAAGTTGGCCGCGACGCACCTCCGGATGTCCTCCTCGCGCCCTTCCTCCGCCTTGCGCGCCCAGTCGGCGTCGGCGAAGAGCTGCCGCGCCAGGCAGATGGCGTCGGCATCCCCGCTCTCGAGCAGCATCTCGGCCACGTCGGGCGTCGTAATCCTTCCCACCAGGAGGACGGGCTTCGACGAGACGTCCTTGATGCCGCGGGCGTACCCGCGCTCCCAGCCCGGCTCGAATTCCATCGGCGTGTGGATGAAGGCGTGGTGGACGCCCGCGGACACGTTGACGTAGTCGACCTGAGTTTGTTGTTCGAGGTCCTGGACGATCTGCTTGACGTCGTCGAGTTCGAGATCGCCCGGCCAGAACGACGTCGAGTTGATCCTGTAGCCGACGAACACGTCCTCAGAAACCGCCTGGCGCATTCGCTTCAACGCCTCGACGGGGAAGCGCAGCCGGTTCTCGTACGAGCCGCCCCACCGGTCGGTGCGCTTGTTATAGAGGGGGGAAAGGAACTGCCACGGCAGGTAGCCGTGGCTCAGGTGGAACTCGACGCCGTCCAAGCCTGCCGCTTCGGCCCGGGCCGCCGCGGTGCCGTAGGCGGTGAGGATCTCTTCGATCTCTTCTTCGTCCAGCTCCTTCGGAATCGATCCGGCAGGAAACTCTCCCAGCGGGACCTGGCTTGGGGAGACGGTGTACCACGTAGCGTCAGGGTCGTAGGAAGGCTCCTGCTTGAATGTGGGGAAGCCGCGGACCCCGGAGTGCCAAAGCTGGATCGCGAGCTTGCAGCCGTGCTCGTGGCAGACGTCGGCGATCTTGGACAGTGGCTCGATCTGTCGATCGTCGAAGAGCTGCGGCATGAGCAGCGGTGCCATGATCGAGCTCGGGTGGACGTGCGTGGCGCCGATGATGATGAGACCGACGCCGCCTTTGGCACGCTCGGCGTAGTAGGCGGTCGCCATATCCGTGAACAGGCCGTTCCAGGGGTCCGAGACCCAGCTGGGACAGGTCGGCGGAAAGACGACCCGGTTCTTGATCGTCGTCTTGCCGATCTGCCACTCGGAGAACAGGCGGGGGTACGCCGTCATCGCTCCTCCCGACTCGTGTGAATTTGCCGAACGTCGCTTCGGCGCCAGCCTAGGAGGCTCGCGGGCGCCTGGTCAAGCGTTTGCTTCCGGGGTTCCGCCAACCGGCAAGTGGGTAGGTGGCTCGCATGGCCGAGGGTCCCGAGAAGCAGACACGGCCTCCGGGGGAGGACGACCCGACCGACCCCGATCTGCCCCAGGACCCCGGCATCCCGGGCCCGAAGGTCGAAGAGGAGCAGGAGCTCGAGCGGGAGCGGCCGCCTGGTCACGGCTTCCCGGATCCCGCTCGCGAGCCGTGAGAGCCGATCCGGTAAAGTTGAACCGGTGATTCGTGGACTTAGCAATCCAACCGGGGACTAGCGGGCGACAGCGCCCGTACGTGTTCCCCTGGCCTCTCGCACGAGAGGCTTTTTCGTTTTAGGAGCTTTTCTAGGAGCGTGATGGAGCGGTACGAGCCGGAGCAGGTCGAGCAGAAATGGCAAGAGGTCTGGGAGCGGGAGCAGGCGTTTCTGGTCCCGAATCCGACCCTGCCGATAAAGCCCGAAGACGCGGACAAGTCGTACGTCCTCGAGATGCTGCCCTACCCCTCGGGCGAGCTGCATATGGGTCATGTCCTGAACTACACCCTCGGCGACGTGGTGACGCACGTACGCCGTCGCCGCGGCTTCAACGTGCTGCGGCCGATGGGCTACGACGCCTTCGGCCTGCCTGCGGAGAACGCGGCGATCCGTGAGGGCGGGCACCCGCGACTGATCACCGAGCGGAACATCGCTGCGATCCGCGAGCAGATGAAGCGCATGGGGTGGGCGGTCGACTGGTCCCGCGAAGTCTCGACGGCCGATCCGCGCTACTACCGCTGGACGCAGTGGCTCTTCCTGCGCTTCCTGGAGCGCGAGCTCGCGTATCGCAAGGAGGCGCTGGTCAAGTGGTGCCCGAACGACCAGACCGTGCTCGCGAACGAGCAGGTGATCGACGGCCGCTGCGAGCGGTGTGGGGCGGAGGTGGAGGCGAAGAGCCTCGAGCAGTGGTTCTTCCGCATCACGGCATACGCGGACGCCCTTCTCGACGAGATGGATCTGCTCGAGTCCTGGCCTGAGCGCGTCCTCACGATGCAGCGAAACTGGATCGGCCGCTCCGAGGGCGCCGAGGCCATCTTCCGGATCGAGGAGCTCGACATCGACCTGCCGGTCTTCACGACGCGGCCGGACACGCTCTTCGGTTCCACGTTCTTCGTGCTCGCACCCGAGCACCCCCTCGTGCCCCGGCTGGTCGAGGGCACCGAGTACGAGGAGGCCGTCTTCGACTACGTGCGCCATACAGCCGCTCGCTCGGCGGTCGAGCGGGCAGACCCTGACCGCGAGAAGACGGGTGTCTTCACCGGCCGCTATGTGACGAACCCGGTGAACGGCGAGCAGATTCCGGTGTGGGTCGCGGACTACGTCCTCATGGACTACGGGACGGGCGCGATCATGGCTGTCCCGGCCCATGACGAGCGCGACTACGCGTTCGCGCAGAAGTTCGGGCTCCCGATTCGCACGGTGGTTGCACCGGCGGAAGGCGAGCCGGCCGAGGAGGGCGCGTTCGTTGAGCACACCGAGGGCGAGCGGCTCGTCGACTCGGGCCCGTTCACGGCGATGACGAGTCCGGAAGCGAAGAAGGCGATCATCGAGTGGCTCGAGGCCAACCACCTGGGCCGCCCTGCGGTCGGCTACCGGCTCCGCGACTGGCTCCTCTCTCGCCAGCGCTACTGGGGTGCGCCCATTCCGGTCGTCTACTGCGAGAATGACTGCGGCATCGTCCCGGTCCCGGACGAGGACCTGCCTGTGCTCCTGCCGGAGGTCGACGACTACCTCCCGAAGGGGCGCTCGCCGCTCGCGGCCGCCGAGGACTGGGTTCGGACGACCTGCCCGTCCTGCGGTGGTCCGGCGCGGCGCGAGACCGACACGATGGACACCTTCGTCGACTCCTCCTGGTACTTCCTCCGCTACACGGACCCGGACAACGACGAAGCGCCCTTCTCGACCGAGATCGCGAACTACTGGCTGCCCGTCAACCAGTACATCGGCGGGATCGAGCACGCGATCCTCCACCTGCTCTACGCCCGCTTCTTCACGAAGGTCATGCAGGAGATGGGTCTGGTCGACTTCCGGGAGCCTTTCGCCCGCCTGTTCAACCAGGGGATGATCTATCGCCACGGCGCCAAGATGGCCAAGTCGAAGGGGAACGTGGTTCCCCCCGACGAGATGATCTCGCACTACGGAGCCGACGCCACGCGGCTCTACATCCTGTTCATGGCGCCTGCCGACGAGGACAAGGAGTGGCAGGACACCGGCATCGAAGGCACCTCCCGCTTCCTGGCGCGGCTGTGGCGGCTGGCGCTCGAGGTAGCCGAGCGCGGCGACACTGGCGCGCCCGGCGACGGCCCGCTCGTTCGCAGCACGCACGCCACCATCCAGAGGGTCACCGACGACATCGAGCGGCGCTTCCAGTTCAACACGCCGGTGGCTGCGCTGATGGAGCTTCTGAACCAGGCCCAGCACGCGAAGGACGACCCGGACCAGGCGGCCGCCGTTCGCTTTGCCACGCAGACGATCGTCTCGCTCGTCCAGCCGTACGCGCCGCACGTCGCGGAAGAGCTCTGGGAGCGGCTGGGTCACGAGCGGCTCTGGGAGGAGACGTGGCCGGAGCCGGATCCGGCGATGCTCGAACGCGACACGTTCACGCTGGTCGTGCAGGTGAACGGCAAGGTGCGCGACAAGGTCGAGGTCCCCGCCGGTCTTTCGGAGGACGAGCTCGTCGCGCGCGCCACCGAGCTGCCCAAGGTTCGGGCTCACCTCGACGGCAAAGAGATCCGCAAGCGGATCATCGTGCCCGGGAAGCTCGTGAACCTCGTCGTCGGTTAGCGGCGACGCGGCCTGCGGCCGCGAGAGCGACCGACTTCGGCGCCCGAGAGCTTCTGCATGAACGCCGCCACGAGCCCGGTCGGCTCGCCGTCGTCCTTTCGCCGCACCGCCACGATCTGGCGGCGGGCGGGCTCGACATTAGCGATCCGAACGGCCACGAGGCTGCCGTCGGCGAGCTCCCCCGCGACCGCCGTCTGAGGGAGGAGGGCGACGCCGAGCCCCTGCTGCACCATCTTTTTCGCGGCGTCGATGTTGTCGAGCTCCATGACGCCGCGCGGTGTCACTCCCGCCTCACGGAAGAACGAGCTCGTAAGCCCGTGGTAGCTCGAGGTGCGGTCGAACAGGATGAGCTGCGCCTCGGCGATCTCCACGATCGAGATGCGCGTGCGTGCGGCGAACGGATGCGAAGGGTCGGTGACCAGGACGAGCGTCTCCTCGTAGAACGGCATGCTTTGGATCTGCGGATGGAGAAGCGCGCGTACGAGGCCGAGCTCGACCTCGCCTCGCAAGACCATGTCGAGGATTTCTTCCGAGTGGCCGGTGCGCACGACGAGGCTCACATTCGGCAGGTCGTCCGAGAAGCTCTTCAGGAGCGCGGGGAGGACGTAGGTGCTGACAGCCGGCGCTGCCCCGATCGCAAGCTCTCCCGCGCCGCCGCGGGCGAGCTCCTCCACATGCCGGCGACCCTCGTCGACGGCGTCGAGTGCGCGCACGGCCCACGGGAGAAACGTTCGCCCCGGGTCGGTGAGGCGCATGCCGGTCGGAGTGCGGACGAAGAGTGGTACCCCGAGCTCCTGTTCGAGACGTTGGATGCGCGCCGTCAAGGCCGGCTGCGTGATGAAGAGCTCGCTCGCCGCCTGCCCGAGCTTCTGACTCCGTGCGACCTCGACGAAGCCTTCGATCTGCGCTAGACGCACTCATAGATCATATCTATGCATTCGATCGAAGCAAACGATTATACGAATGGAGCACTCGGGCCTACACTCGAACGATGCTGCATTCGAGTTACGAGATCGTCGAGAGAGACGCGCCCGTCGTGCCCGGCCTTAGGCCGGTTACGACACTCTGCACCGCCGAGGTGGCGGAGTGCACCTGTCCGGAATGGTGCGAGCGTGATCACGATACGGATTAGGCCGGCGCCGCTCGACTCGAGCTGGGCCCGACGGCGCCTGAGGCGCCGTCCGTCGTACGTAACAGGACTAGGGGGAGAAATATGAGCCAGTTAAACGGGCAGGACGACACGCTGGCAGGAGCGTGGGAGGGGGAGCGCTGGGCGGGCATCGAGCGCGCGTACGGAGCGGAGGACGTCGTCCGGCTTCGAGGCTCGGTACACGTCAAGCACACGCTGGCAGAGCTTGGCGCAAAGCGCCTCTGGGAGCTCCTGAGCGGAGACGGATACGTGCGCGCGCTCGGAGCCATCTCGGGCGGCCAGGCCGTCCAGATGGTAAAGGCCGGGCTCGAGGCGATCTATCTCTCCGGCTGGCAGGTTGCCGCCGACGGGAACCTCGCGGGCGAGGTCTATCCCGACCAGAGCCTATATCCGGCGAACAGCGTCCCCGCGGCAGTCCGGCGCCTCAACAACGCGCTCACGCGAGCCGACCAGATCGAGTGGGCCGAAGGCAAGAGCGACACGTACTGGCTCGCCCCGATCATTGCCGACGCGGAGGCCGGGTTCGGCGGGCCGCTGAACGCGTTCGAGCTCATGAAAGGGATGATCGAGGCGGGCGCCGCAGGCGTGCATTTCGAGGACCAGCTCGCGTCGGAGAAAAAGTGCGGACATCTGGGCGGCAAGGTGCTCGTCCCCACAAGCCAGTTCGTGCGGACGTTGAACGCCGCCCGGCTGGCGGCGGACGTCATGGGTGTCCCGACGGTTCTGGTGGCCCGGACCGATGCGCTCTCCGCAACCCTTCTCACGAGCGACGTAGACGAGCGCGACCGCGAGTTCGTGACCGGAGAGAGGACCGCCGAGGGCTACTTCCACGTGCAGCCGGGGCTCGAGCCGGTGATCGCTCGCGCGCTGGCGTATGCGCCCTATGCCGACGTCCTCTGGTTTGAGACCTCGACGCCGGATCTCGAGGAGGCCCGCGCCTTCGCCGAGGCCGTCCACGCCGAGTTTCCGGGCAAGCTCATGGCCTACAACTGCTCGCCGTCGTTCAACTGGAGGCGGGCCCTGGACGACGAGGCGATCGCGAGCTTCCAGGACGACCTAGGAGTGCTCGGCTACAAGTTCCAGTTCATCACCCTGGCGGGCTTCCACGCGCTGAACGAGTCGATGTTCGAGCTGGCGCGTGGCTATGCCGAGGAGGGCATGACCGCCTATGTGAGGCTCCAGGAGCGGGAGTTCGAGCTGGAATCCGAAGGCTACACGGCGACACGGCACCAACGGGAGGTCGGCGCCGGGTACTTCGACAGCGTCTCCGAGGCGGCTTCTGCGGGCGCAAGCTCGACACTCGCGCTCAAGGGCTCGACCGAGGAAGACCAGTTCGACCCGGCCAGCCCGGCCGCGAAGCGCTAGAGATTTTCAGCGCTCGGTTGCGATGCGGAGCCCGAGTGCGATGAGAACGGCGCCGGTCAGCCCTTGGATCGCACGGCGAATGCCGGACCGGCGCAGATAGTCGCCCGCCTTCGCGACAGCTATCGCGTAAGCGGCCAGCCACGCGAGCGTCAGCGAGCAGAAGACGAGGCCGAGAAGGAGGAGCGCGGAGAACGAGGTGCCGGAGCCAGGAGCGAACTGAGGCAGGAGACTGGTGAAGAAGACCGCCATCTTCGGGTTCCCGAGATTGCTGACCACGCCCTGGCGCAGTGCGACGCGGCGGTCGATTCTCCGGCGCGAGGGAGCGGCGATCGCCACGGCGCGAGATCGGCCGAAAGCTGAGCTCAGGGCCCCGAGCAGCGCCTGCGCTCCCAGGAATACGAGGTAGCCCGCGCCCACGAGCTTGAGCGCGAGGAACGCCGGCTCCGACGCCAGCAGGAGCGCTGCGAGGCCCGTGCACGTCGCGAGCGTCCACGTTGCTTGCCCCGTTGCAACCCCGAGTGCAGTGAAGACACCGGCTCCCCGCCCCCCAGCGAGCGTGTTCCGGATCGTCAATGCGGTATCCGGTCCGGGGACCGCGATCACGAGCAGCGAGACGCCGAGAAAGCCCACGAGCTGGTTGGTCACGCGCTCGATCTTGTGCCACCCAGGTTCGCGTGGCAAGGAATTCGTGTTCGTTCCGGCACGGTCGGTGCGCCACTCGCGCGTCTTTCCGCGCAAGCATCGATCGCGTGCAGATGCCGACGATCTCGCGCCGGCGGGCAGCCGCCTACGCTCTCGCCGTCCTTTTTCTCCTCGCGATCGGAGGTCGCTTCGCGCTGGGTGGGGAAGACGATCGGACTCCTCGAGAAACCTCGCGGGCTCCCGCAGGGGCGCTCGCGGCTGAGAAAACCCCCGCCCGGACTCTCCTCGTTCACGTGGTCGGCGCGGTGCGAAAGCCAGGCCTCTATCGACTGCGGGAAGGCAGTCGCACCGCGGACGCGATTCGCCGGGCGGGAGGAGCGAAGCCGAAAGCGGCTCTCGAGCTCGTGAACCTCGCCTCCCCGATTGCGGACGGGCAGCAGGTGTTGGTCCCTGCCCGTGGCGATCCTGGGCCGACCGCAGCTGCGGCAGGCGGTGCCATAGGTCCCACCGTGGCCGGCCAGAAGATCCATCTGAACTCAGCGACGCTCGAGCAGCTCGACACGCTTCCTGGGATCGGGCCGGTGACCGCCCAGAAGATCCTGGCCTATCGAACGGAGCACGGCGCTTTCCAGGCCGTCGAGGAGCTCGACGCCGTTCCGGGCATCGGGCCTGCTCGCCTCGAGGAACTGAAAACGCTCGTCGACCTGTGAGGAGTCGGAGCCGGCTGCGCGCGCCGCACCTCGTCCTCGGCTGCTTCTGTGCGGGCCTCGGCCTATCGCTCGTCGTCCGTGCCCCAACTCTTGCTCTGGCGCTTGCTGCAGGTGTCCTGGCCGTCGGCTCGGTCTGGCTCGGGGCACGACGTACGGTGGCCCTGGGTACGGCTCTCCTGTTTGCAGGCCTCTGGTGGGGAAGCGCTCGACTCGACCAGATCGACCGGAGCGAGCTCGCTCCCGCCGCCGGAGAAGCCGGGGCAGCGCTGGTCGAGGTGACGGGCCCGGCACGCCGTAGCGCGTTCGCTGTGCGGGTCCCGATCCGCGTGCACAGGTTCAGGTCCGAGCGGACGGACGAGCTTTCGCGCCTCGAGCTGCCCCGCGGCCGCGCGCCACCGCAAGGATCGCTGCTCGAGGTGGTCGCCACTGTTCGGCATCCCCGTCGTGCCGAAAAGGGAGAGCGATTCGACGAGGCTGCGTATCTGAGGCGGCAGGGGATCCACGTCGTGCTCCGGGCTGATGGCTACCGCATCGTCGGCCACCGCGGCGGGATCGGGGGGCTCGCTGACGTCCTGCGGCGACGTGTCGACCGGTCACTCGCACCAGGGCTCGACGGCGAGCGCCGAGCAGTTGTCGCCGGCGTCGTGCTCGGAGAGGACGAGGGGCTCGACCAGGAGCTTCGCGATGACTTCCGCGCCTCCGGTCTTTACCACCTCCTGGCAGTGTCCGGCCAGAACGTCGCGTACGTGATCGCGGGGGCGCTTCTGCTTGCCTGGGGCCTCGGCCTTCCTCGGTGGGCGGGCCAGGTCGCTGCGCTCCTGTCGGTGCTCGCCTACGTTGCCGCGGTCGGATGGCAGCCTTCAGTCGTACGGGCGGGAGTCGCCGGATCGCTTGCATCTCTGGCGTGGCTTGCTTCGCGGCCCGCCGACCGTTGGTACGCGCTCCTTGTGGGAGCAGCCGTGCTGATGGCGGCGACGCCGTATGCCCTGCTCGAGCCGGGCTTTCAGCTGTCGTTCGCGGCCGTCTCCGCAATCTTCGTCGCCGTTCCGAGAGTCGAGCGGCGTTTGGAGGGTTACCCGTTGCCACGCCGGCTCGTCGCAGCACTCGCGGTTTCCGCCGCTTGCGGAATCGTGACGGCTCCGATCCTCTGGCTCGAGTTTGGCTCGATACCCGTGTATTCCGTGCTCGGGAACGCCCTGGCGGAACCGGTCGTCGCGCCGCTCCTGGCACTCGCTTTCGCAGCGACACTGCTCGATCCGATTCTCCCGGCGGCGGCGCTTGCACTCGGGTGGCTGAACGGCTGGCTGGCCGCCTACCTCGCGCTCAGCGCTCGTCTCGTGGGCGGGCTCCCGCATGCCCAGGTCTCCTCCGGGGCCGGAGTTGCCGTCCTCGCCGCCGGTCTGATCGTGATCGTCCTCGCCACTCGCATTCGTCCTCCGCATGGCAGGCGCGTCCTGGCACTCGTGGCCATGGCGGCGGTTCTCGGTCTGGCTTGGCGCTCGGCCGGCGAGGACGCTCCACCCTCGCCGCCGGGTGGGCTTCGTGTGACCGTTCTCGACGTCGGGCAGGGCGACTCCATCCTGCTGCAGGTGGCGCAGGGTGCGGTGCTCGTGGACGAGGGCTCCCCCGAAGCCGAGGTCGCAGCCCAGCTGCGGACGCTCGGAGTCTCCCGGCTGGCGGCCATCGTCCTCACCCATCCGCATCGGGATCATGTGGGCGGCGCAACCGAGATCCTCGATCGTCTTCAGGTCGGATTCATCCTCGACCCGCTCGAGCCGACGCAAAGCTCCGACGAGCGCGTGGCGCTCGCAGAGGCGCGGCAAGAGCACGTCCGGATCGTCCCGGCGCGAGCCGGGCTCGTGTACCGGCTGGGCCGGCTCCGTCTACGTGTCCTCTGGCCGGACGGGCCTGGCGTCGAGAGTGAGGATCCACACCAGCACGCGGTCGTCCTGCTCGCCACCTACGGCTCGTTCGACGTTCTGCTCACGGCTGACGCCGAGTCCGAAGTGACCCTGCCGCTCCGGCCGCCCACGGTCGAGGTGCTGAAGGTCGCCCATCACGGATCGTCCGACCGGGGACTCCCCGAGCTTCTCGACGTGGTGGATCCCCGGATTGCGGTGATCTCGGTCGGAAGGGGCAACGACTACGGCCACCCGACGCCCTCGACGCTCGCGGCACTGGCGCGCGAGCCGGGGCTCGAGGTGTATCGCACAGACGAGGACGGGCGGGTCGTGATCGAATCGGACGGGCGTAGCTTCTCGGTCCGGACCGACCGCTGACTATGCTCCGTCCGGATGTCCCGCGAGCCGCTTCTCCCTGTCTATCTCCTGACCGGGACTGACGGGTCCAAGGTGCGGCGGGCGCTGAGCAGGCTCCGCACCAGGATCGGGAACGAGACCCTGGAGCTGTTGCATGCCTCCGACACGAGCGGTGCGGCGGCTGTTGAGGCCTGCAACGCGATGGGTCTTTTCGGGTCGGAAGCCGACCGACTGGTCGTGGTCGAGGGGGTCGAGCGCTGGAAGGCCGAGGACGCCCAGGCGATTGCCGAGTATCTCGTCGATCCGGCGCCCGGATCGATCTTGGCACTCGTGACCGAGGAGCCGCCGAAAGCCTCGACGCTCGCCGATGCCTTGAAGAAGGGCGGGAAGGTGCTTACGTTCGACATCCCCAAGCCGCGAGATCTACCGGGGTGGGTACGGGCACAGCTCGAAGGGCTGCACCTCCAACTGGATGGAGAGGCGGTGCGCGCGCTGATCGAGATCGTCGGCGACGATTCGACAGCCCTGACCACCGAGCTCGAGAAGATCTCCGCGTGGGCCGGAACCGAGCCGGTGAGCCGGCGAGAGGTCGAGCACCTCGCCGTCTCTGCGCATGAGCCGCCGGGGTGGGCGCTAGGTGACGCCTGGGGATCGCGGAACCTCCAGGCCACGCTGGAGGCGTGCGAGGCCGCGCTGGAGCACAACGACCCGTTCGTGGTCGCCATGAAGCTGACGGGCCAGGTCGAGCTCGTTCGCGCCGTCCAGGTTCTCGCGGAGGAAGGTCTGGCCACAAAGGAGATCGCGAAGAAGGTCCGCAGGCACGAGTTCCGAGTCCGCAAGGCACTTGACCACTCCCGGAACTACGCACGCGCGGAGCTCGACGACGCGATCGTGCGTCTCGCCGAGCTGGACGAGGCGCTGAAAGGCGCGAGCCGCCTGGCCGGTGAGCTCGAGCTGATCCGCGGAGTCGTCGACGTCACGAGAACCTCGGAGCTCGCACACCACTAGGAACGCGAGCTCGGTCACACCATCGCTGCCTCCCGGGAAACCAGGCCTGAAATCCGAGACAGCTCGTGACGAAGCTGTCACACGTCGTACGCCACCCGCGCGATTTTCCTCACTAGGCTTAAAAGTGGGAGGTGGGCCGCGGGTGTCCCGGGCCAGAGCTGCCCGAGGGCGGTCGCCGGCCCCTAGGTTGAGGCGACGAGCTTGGCGGCCTGAGATTTCTTGCGGGCGGCCCGGTTCTTGTGCATCCCGCCCTGGGCGGCGGCCTTGTCGAGCCAGCGGACGAGCTCGCGGTGCTCGCTTGCGATGCGTTCCTTGTCTCCGTCGGCCACAGCGGTCTCGAGGCGCCTCTGAAGGGTCTTCACCGTCGAGCGCCAGCGCAGGTTCTCCAGCCGCTGTCGGGCGGCGCTTCGGACCCTGTGCTTCTGTTGGTTGATATTCGGCATGGCAGAAAAAGAGCCCGTCCTGCGGGCGCTCGCATGCTAGCAAAGGTCCCGCCGAAGCCCTGACCCCCGAGCGTCGGCACAGCTCCCGGCCGTACCGGGCCGCCGGCGGCTCCGGGCGGCCCCTTCCCTACGATTCCCCGGGATGGTCGATCGCCCCGAAGACCCTGCGGCCGAGCGCTCCGCAGCAGTCGACCTCGCAGGAGGGGCACGCCGACGGCGCCTCGCCAGGTCGACGGCCCTCTTCTCCCTCGCAACCCTTCTCTCGCGCTTCGTCGGGCTTTTCCGCGAGGTCGTCGTCCGCCGCTACTTCGGCGTTGAGGGCTCGATCAACACGTTCACGGTCGCGTTCCAGGTCCCGAACCTCGTGCGGGCACTCGTCGCCGACTCGGCCCTCTCGGCGGCCTTCGTTCCGATCTTCAGCGAGATGCTCGAGAAGGGCGACCGGGCCAGAGCGTGGCGCGTCGCCTCGACGATCTTCTGGCTCATGCTGCTCGGGCTGGGCGGCATCACCGCCCTCTTCATGCTCCTCGCCCCCTGGGTCATGCGACCGTTCGGATACGAGGGAGCGGAGCAGGATCTCGTCGTCGGGCTCGCGCGCGTGCTCTTCCCGATCGTCGTCTTGTTGGGGCTTTCCGGTGTCATCGTCGGAATCCTGAACAGCTACGAGCAGTTCACGGTGCCTGCGCTGACGCCGGTGCTCTGGAATTTGGCGATCATCGCGGCCCTGGTCGTCGGCGTCCCGCGCACGGACACCGAGTCCGCCGCGCTCTACGTCTACGCGGGCGGCGTCGTAGCCGGCACGGTGATCCAGCTCCTCGTGCCAATCCCGTGGCTACGAGGGCTCGACGGCCGCCTCAGAGTCGCGATCGACGTCCGCGACCCGGCGGTGAAGCGCGTCTTCGCGCTGATGCTTCCCGTGACGCTCGGGATCGGGCTCATCAACTTCAACCTGCTCGTGGACACGTTCTTTGCGGCCCGCTACATCGATCCGCTCCTGGCGCCAAGCGCGATCGACGCCGCCTTCCGGATCTACATGCTGCCGCAGGGGATCTTCGCGGTCGCGGTCGCGACGGTGCTCTTCCCGGCGCTCTCGCGGCTCGCCGCGCGCGCCGACACGGACGGCTTTCGAGAGACGGTCTCGAGCGGCCTCCGCCAGATCGGCTTCCTCCTGCTGCCCGCCAGCGCCGTCACCGCGGTCCTCTCCGTCCCGATCGTCCGGCTCCTCTACGAACGTGGCGCCTTCGGTGACGAGGAGACGACCATCGTCGCCCAGGGTCTCGCCGCGTTCGTTATCGGCCTGACCTTCAACGGGACGATGCTGATGCTGAACCGCGCCTTCTTCAGCCTGCAAAACGCCTGGATCCCAACTGCAGTCGCGCTCGGGAATCTCGTCCTGAACGCGGCGCTCGACGCTGCGCTGTTTCGCGTCGGCATCTGGGGAATTCCGCTTGCGACCTCGATCGTGAACATCGCCGGGACCGTCGCCCTGCTCATTCTTCTCCGCCGGCGCCTGGGACGGCTCCAGGGGCGCCAGACGATCGACGCCTATGTGCGGACCGCGGTCGCATCGGGCCTGGCGGCGGCGGTCGCGTTCGGCACGTGGTACGGCCTCGACCAGTGGCTCGGCCGGTCGCTCGGAGCCCAGATCGTTTCGGTAGGGCTCGGCCTCACGCTCGCAGTCGCAGCGTTCCTGGGCGCGGCCCGTATCCTTCGTATCCAGGAGCTCGATGCGCTGCTCTCCCTGCTGCGCCGCTCTCGACCCTCTGTATGAGTCTCGACCGCATCCGCAACTTCTCCATCGTGGCCCACATCGACCACGGCAAGTCGACTCTGGCCGACCGCATTCTCGAGGTGACGGACACCTTGACCGCTCGGGAGATGCGCGACCAGGTGCTCGACACGATGGACCTGGAGCGGGAGCGCGGCATCACGATCAAGGCGCAGGCCGTCCGCGTCGAGTGGAAGGGCCATCAGCTCAACCTGATCGACACGCCCGGGCATGTGGACTTCACGTACGAGGTATCGCGGGCGCTCCAGGCGTGTGAGGGCGCGATTCTCGTCGTCGACGCCGCGCAGGGGATCGAAGCGCAGACGCTCGCAAATGCATATCTGGCGATCGAGAACAACCTCGAGATCGTCCCGGTCGTCAACAAGATCGATCTTCCGCAGGCGGATCCAGACGCCACCGCGGCCGAGGTCGCGGAGCTCGTTGGCGACGACCCTGAGCGCGTCCTCCGGATCTCGGCGAAGACCGGCGAGGGAGTCGAAGCCGTCCTCGACGCGATCGTGGAGCGGATCCCTGCACCAGGAGGAGATCCCGAAGCTCCTGCGCGGGCGCTCGTCTTCGACTCCTCGTACGATCAGTACCGCGGCGTCGTCGCGTTCGTCCGCATGGTGGACGGCTCCTTTCTCCCGCGGGGGCGCCTCCGTGCCATGGCACAGGGGACACGATTCGAGCCGGAGGAGCTCGGCTTCTTCTCGCCGGACCGCGTTCCGACGGCCTTTCTCGAGGCGGGAGAGGTCGGCTACGTCATGACCGGCCTGAAGGACGTGAGCCGGCTCCGGGTGGGCGACACGCTGACGAGCGAGGAGCGCCCGGCCGCGGATGCGCTTCCGGGCTACAAGGACGTCAAGCCGACGGTTTTCGCAGGCCTCTTCCCCACGGATTCCGACGATTATCCGGAGCTTCGCGACGCGCTCGAGAGACTGAAGCTGAGCGATGCCTCGCTCTTCTACGAACCCGAGACTTCGAGGGCCCTCGGCTTCGGCTTCCGGTGCGGCTTCCTCGGCCTGCTCCACATGGAGATCGTGCGGGAGCGCCTCGAGCGCGAGTTCGACCTCGACCTCCTCGTTACCGCACCGAACGTCGCCTACCGCGTGATCACTCACGGCAGTGAGGAGCTCGAGGTCCACAACCCGGCCGAGTTCCCGCGGGAGTTCGAGCGCGTGGAGGAGCCGTTCATCCGCGCCACGACGATCGTCCCGAAGGAGTACGTCGGCACGGTGATGGAGCTGAACAACGAGCGTCGGGGCCAGTTCGACCACATGGAGTACCTGAGCGAGAACCGTGTCCTTCTGACGTACGACCTCCCGCTCGCCGAGATCGTCTACGACTACTACGACCAGCTGAAGAGTCGTACCAAGGGCTATGCGAGCTTCGACTACGACGTCACCGGGTTTCAGGAGGGCGACCTCGTCCGCGTCGACATCCTGCTCGCGGGCGACTCGGTCGACGCGCTCTCCCTGATCGTCCACCGTGAGTTCGCCTACGACCGCGGCCGCGCCCTCGTCGAGCGGCTCCGCCAGGAAATCCCGCGGCAGATGTTCGACGTCCCCATCCAGGCCGCGATCGGATCCCGGATCATCGCGCGCGAGACGATCAAGGCGCGGCGGAAGGACGTGCTCGCAAAGTGCTACGGCGGCGACATCAGCCGCAAGCGCAAGCTCCTCGAACGGCAGAAGAAAGGGAAGAAGCGGATGAAGCAGGTCGGAACGGTGGAGATCCCGCAGGAGGCGTTTCTCGCCGTGCTCAACCTGAACGGGGAGCGGCGCTCATGACGGCCCTGGCCGAAGGCGTCCGCCATCTCTACGTCCACCTGCCGTTCTGCGCCCATCGCTGCGGCTACTGCGACTTCGTCACGCTGGTCGGGAGGCCGGAGCAGCACGCGCGTTACGTCGACGCTCTCCTCGGCGAGCTCGAGCTGGAGCGAGGCGTCCTGTCCGAGCCGCTCGAAACCGTCTTCCTCGGAGGCGGCACACCCACGTTCACCGAGCCGGAGGCGCTCCAGCGCCTGCTTGGGGCGCTGCCTGGTGCGAGCGAGGTGACGATCGAGGCGAACCCCGAGACGGTGACTGCGGAGCTCGCGAACGTTCTCGCCGAGAGTGGGATCACTCGAGTCTCGCTGGGCGTGCAGAGCTTCCAGCCGCGGCTTCTGGACGTGCTGGAGCGCCCGGCTCAACCGGGCGACGTCCGCCGGGCGATCTATCATCTTCGTGATGCCCAGATTGACAACATCTCTCTGGATCTCATCTACGGGATCCCAGGCCAGGAGCCCTCCGACCTCGAACGCGACCTGGACGAGGCTCTCGCTCTCGAGCCCGATCACCTGTCCTGCTACGAACTCGAGCCGAAGCCTGGAACCCGGTTCACGCACGCCTACGGTGACGAGCTCGCCCGCCAGGCCGAAGCGATGGAGGGCTACTTCGAGCGGGTCGTCGAGCGTCTGGTCACGGCCGGATATCGGTGGTACGAGACGGCCAACTTCTGCCGGCCTGGACGCCAGTCCAGACACAACCTGGGCTACTGGCTCGGGCGGGACTACCTGGGGCTCGGCATAGGCGCGGTCTCGACCGTCGAAGGACTCCGGTGGCGGAATGCTCCGAGCCTCGGCGGCTACCTGAGTGCGCACGAGGACGCACGTCCGCCGGCGAGAGAGCTCGAGCTGATCGACGACGACACGCATCGTCGGGAGCGACTCATGCTCGGGCTCCGACTCGACGAGCCAGTGCCCTTCTCGGACGTGGCCGGGGCGTTGAACGAAAAGGCGCTCGAGCGGCTCGAGCGGCTCGGTCTCGCCGAGCGGCGCCGAGGCGGTCTCGTCCTGACCCGGCGCGGACGCTTCCTCGGAGGCGCCGTCACGGTCGAGCTGTTGGAAGAATCCCTGGAAATAGCTACTCTTTAACTAACGATGGCGCTGCAGCCGAGTCCAACGCTCACGACGCGGCAGGAGGAGATCCTCGCGCGCGTCGTCGAGGAATATGTGTCGACGGGGGCTCCGGTCGGCTCCAAGAAGCTGGTCGAGAGCGCGAGAATCGAGGCGTCAGCCTCCACGGTTCGGAACGAGCTCGCGGTCCTCGAGGAGCAGGGGCTCCTCATGCATCCGCACACCTCGGCGGGGCGTGTCCCGACCGAGATCGGCTACCGCTTCTACGTCGACCAGTTGCTCGAGCGCCTCGAGCCGAAGCCGGCTGAGCTGCTGCTCGATCTCTCCAACGCTCGCAGCCAGGTCGACTCGGCCCTGCTGGCGACCACGGAGGCGCTCTCGCAGCTGACGCACCTGCTCGCGCTTGTATCCGCTCCCATGGAGGCGACCCAGGTTCACCACATCGAGGTGCTCGTGCTCCAGCCCCAGCTCGTCATGGTGGTCGTGATCACGTCGACGGGAGGTGTGAGCAAGCGGCTCTTCGCCTTCGCGAATCCAGTCGATCCTGGGCTCGCCGAGTGGGCGAGCGAGTATCTGAACGAGCGCCTGGCTGGTCTCCACCTGGGTCCGCGGCTGCTCCGGAGCCGCTTCGATGAGGCCGAAGTGGGCCCGCGCGAGGGCTCTTTTCTGGAAGAGCTCAGACCCGCCTTCACCGACCTCGTCGAGACCGGGGAGCAGACCCTGTACGTGGGCGGCGCGGCGGGGCTCCTGGACGAGTTTCGCGCGGACGACCTACAGGCCTACAGGCGGCTCCTCGAGGTTTTGGAGCAGCGAGCCGCCCTCCTCGAGCTGATGCGGGCGACCCTCATGTCGAAGCGCCCGTTCGTGCGCATGGGGACAGAGCTCGCTGATCCGGGGCTCCAGAGCGTCTCACTCGTGAGTGCCCCGTACGGGCTCCGGCACCGGAACCTTGGGACCGTCAGCCTCCTCGGCCCGACGCGGATGGACTACGTCAAGGCGATCGACGCGGTCCGGTCCGCCGCACACGAGCTTTCCCGCTTCGTCGAGGAGATGTACGAGGAGTAACCGGGGTGCCGAGCGACCGGGAAGCCCGTCAGTAACCTACGAAGCGTGGCGACCGCAAGACGTGATTACTACGAGGTTCTGGGCGTTTCCCGCGGGGCCGGCGAGCGGGAGATCAAGAAGGCGTTCCGGAACCTTGCGCGGGAGCTCCATCCCGACGTTTCCGACCACCCGGAGGCCGTGGTGCGGTTTCGCGAGGCCGCCGAGGCGTACGAAGTCCTCTCGAAGTCCGAGACCCGTGAGCTGTACGACCGGTACGGGCACGAGGGCCTCCAGACCGGCGGCTACGTCCCGACCGACTTCTCGAGTCTCTCGGATCTCTTCTCGGCCTTCTTCGGCGAAGACATCTTCGGCCGCACGGCTGGAGCGAGATCCAGCCGTGGCGCAGACCTCCTCGCGGAGGTCGAGATCGAGCTCGTCGAGGCCGCGCAGGGAACCGTGCTGACCATCCCATTCCCCGCCGCGGTGGCCTGCTCGACCTGCGACGGGTCCGGAGCTGCTCCGGGGACAGCCCTGGAGACCTGCCGGCAGTGCGGCGGTGCGGGGCGACTCCAGGCGGTCTCGAGCTCGGTCTTCGGTCAGTTCGTCCGAACCCAGAGCTGTCCGACCTGCGCGGGCCGCGGACGCGTCACGCCCACGCCGTGTCCCAAGTGCGACGGCGACGGGCGGGTGAACCAGGAGCGCTCCATCGAGGTCGAGATTCCCGCAGGAATCCACGACGGCCAGCGGATCCGGCTCTCGGGAGAGGGCCATGCCGGGGGCCGCGGGGCGCACGCGGGAGACCTCTACGTCCTCGTCCGCATCCGGCCCGACGAGCGACTCGTTCGGGACGGAAACGACGTCATCTCCAGTGTCAGCCTCACGATGAGCGAAGCCGCGCTCGGTACCACCGTCACCGTTCCGGGCCTCGACGGAGAGCTCGAGATCGAGTTCGAGCCCGGGATTCAGCCCGGAACAGTCAGGGTGCTCAAGAGTAGGGGGATGCCTGTGCTCCAGGGCTACGGGCGAGGGGACCACCGCGTCCTCGTCAACGTTGCCGTGCCGCGCCACCTCTCGGACGAGCAGCGGCGGCTGCTCCAGGAGTTCGAACAGCACACGAATGAACACACGTACAAGGAAGACGCAGGCTTCTTCGACAAGATCCGGGCGGCGTTCCGCTGACGGGCAACCCTCCCCTCCGGCGCGTCTCGGTTCGGATGGCCAACGAGCGCGCCGAGGAGGGCCGAGCGGTCATGCTCGACCTCTTCCCGCAGGGCTTCGAGGAGGTCGAGATGGATGGCGGGCTCGAGCTTGCCGCCTACACCACTGCGGGTGGAGAGGAGCGGCTCTGGCAGGTCTTTGGGCCCGGCCGTGTGACCGAAGTCGAGCCCGACTGGGCCGAGCGGTGGAAGCAGTTCCACCGCCCGATCCGCATCGGCGCTCTCTGGATCGGACCGCCCTGGGAAGAGCCTGATGCCGATGCGATCCCGGTCGTGATCGACCCCGGGCGGGCCTTCGGCACCGGCTCGCACCCGACCACCCAGATCTGCCTGGAGCACCTCCTCGAGCTCGAGCCCGGAAGCTTGCTCGATCTCGGGTGCGGCTCCGGGGTTCTCTCCATCGCCGCAGCACGCCTCGGCTTCGCCCCCGTGGTCGCCCTCGACTTCGACGAGGCGGCGGTCGAGGCGACGCATGACAACGCCGCGGCCAACGGCGTCGACATCACTGTCGCACAGGCAGACGTGCTCACCGACGACCTTCCCGAAACGGCGCTCGCGGTTGCGAATATCGCACTCGACCTCTGCGAGCGGGCCGGCTCCCGGGTGACCTCCCGGCAACTCGTGACCTCCGGGTACCTCGAGTCCGAACGCCCTGCGCTTCCGGCGTGGAGACACGCCGGAAGGAGGGTTCGCGGCGGCTGGGCCGCCGATCGCTTCGAGCGCGATTAGGCGGGAGCGCCCTGCTTCTCGAACAGCTTGCCGGCCTTGATCGTCGCAGCCATATCCTTGGACTCCTCCCGGTAGACGGAGCCGTCCTCGAACTGGATGATCGGGTACTTGGGCTGTCCGCTCAGGCGCTCGATCTCCCCCCGCTGGCTGCGGCCCGGCCACGGGCCCGGCACGACCTCGTAGTCGATGCCTTGTTCGTCGAGAGCCTTTTGCACGCGCCAGCATGGGTGGCCTGGGGATTTCACCCAGATGTTCTTACACCGATAAAGCTTCACCGCCACAGAGGCCTCCTTTCTCGCACTGGTGCGAAGTTCGCCCGCATTCCAGTTGAAGTATGCGGCGTCTTGCCAATCCTCCCTAAGATTCAAGCGGAGGCCGGATGCGACGAGAGGGATGGCTAGTGTTCGCGGCCTGGGTGCTCGCGGGAGCGCTCGTCGTTTTCTCCTTGCTTGCGGCGGCCTCGATCGGCCTTTTCGTGGCACCGCTCGCTGGGGTCGCGATCTGGTTCGCCCTCCGTCTCGGACGCCGATGGCCGGAAACCCTCGGGATCATCTCGGGCGCCGGCGCAGTTTGCCTTCTGATCGCGTTTCTGGACTCGGTTTCGACACCTTGGCTGGTCACCGGCCTCGTGCTCGTAGCGGGCGGGGCTATCCCGTACGTGCTGGCGCGTCGAGTGACCACGTCGAAACGCGGACCGGCTCTCTTGGACGCCCAGGACACGCCAACGTAGGATCGCCCGGCCATGGCGACGTTCTCCGTCGAGTTCCTCGGCTGCAAGGTTTCGCACACCGATGCGCAGGTGCTCCGCGAGCGGCTGGCCGCGGACGGCCATAGGGAGTCCGGAGGCGAGACCGACGTCACGGTCGTGAACACCTGCTGCGTCACCCACGAGGCGGTGCGGAAGTCGCGGCAGGCCGTTCGGCGCGCTGCGCGCCGCTCCGGAAGGGTCTACATGACTGGGTGCGCGGCGAACCTGGCAGGCAGCGCGCTCGCCGGGCTTCCCGCCAACGTTCGGGTTATCTCGCTGCCCAGCGAGGAGACAGCCGCGAAGGTGTCCGCGGACGTCGGTGTGCTCGGGTGCACGAACGCTGCCGTCGGCCTCGACCGTGTCCGGGCCTTCGTCAAGATCCAGGACGGCTGCAGTTTCTCGTGCGGCTTCTGTGTCATTCCGCAAGTGCGAGGTGCCTCACGTAGCCGCCCGGCTGACGCTGTCCTGGCCGAGATTCGAAAGCGCATCGAGCAGGGACATCGGGAGATCGTCCTCACTGGCGTCAACCTCGGGTGTTACCGGGACCGCCAGAACGGCTACACGCTCGCGGCCCTGGTCCGCGAGGCGGGCGAGACACCGGGGCTCGGCAGGCTCCGGCTCTCGTCGATCGAGGTCAACCACCTCGGCGACGAGCTGGTCGCCGCTCTGCGAGAGACACGCACCGTTTCCAGGCACCTTCACGTCCCCCTCCAGTCCGGAGACGACCGCGTCCTCCGCGAGATGGGGCGACGCTACGACGTCAAGACCTACCGCCGCCGCATCGCGAAAGCAGAGGGCTTCAACCTGACGACGGACGTCATGGTCGGCTTCCCGGGCGAGGACGACGAAGCGTTCGAGGCGACGCTAGCGACCGTTGCCGGGGCCGGAATCACGAAGGTGCATGTGTTTCCGTACTCCCCGCGGCCGGGCACGCGGACCGCGCAGGCCGACCCCGTGTCACCGGGAGTCAAGAAGGAGCGGAGCGCCCGTCTCCGTCGTGCCTCCGACGAGGCCTGCCGGCGCCGCTGGCACGCGCGGCTGGGTGAAGAGGACGTCGTGCTCGTCGACCGGCCCGGGCGGGGCTATGCCGACGATTACACGCCCTGGCTCGTGGACGCGCAGGTGGGGTCGCTCGTCCGCGCGCACGCAGTGGCCGTGGCCGAGGAGGGGATCGTCGGTGTCGTCTGAGTGCCTCTTCTGCACGCTTGCGAGAGACGGCGACCACGTCCGCAAGGAAGATGGGTTCGTCGCAATCAAGGACATCCATCCGAAGGCGCCCGTCCATCTCCTCGTTCTGCCGGAGCGGCACGTTGAGAGTCTCCGCGACGTGAGCGTCTTTCCGGACGAGGAGGTCGCACGGATGGTCCGGTTCGTCGCCGAGACGGCCAGCGAGGCCGGGCTCGAGGACTACCGCGTGATCGTGAACGTGGGCGAGGGTGCCGGGCAGACCGTCTTCCACCTGCACTGGCACATCCTTGGCGGCGGCACCCTCGGTGGGTTCGGATGAGCCTGATCGCCCGGATCGAGGACGAGCTCAAGGATGCGATGCGAGCCCGGGACAGCAAGCGAGCCGGAACGCTTCGGCTCACGTTGGCTTCGCTCCGCTCGGCGGAGAAGGAGCTGCAGCGCCCGCTCCACGACGACGAGGAGTTGCAGGTGCTCCAGCGGGAGCGCAAGCGCCGCGCCGAGGCGGCAGAGGCCTTCCGGGCAGCTGGGCGTGACGAGCAGGCCGATCAGGAGGAGCTGGAGCACTCGATCATCGAGGAGTTCATGCCCGAGCCGATCGACGAGGAGGAGCTCGAGCAGATCGTCGACAATGCGATCGCAGAGACCGGCGCCACGTCGATCCGGGATCTCGGGCGCGTGATGGCGGACGTCATGCCACAGGTATCCGGCCGGGCCGACGGCTCGACCGTGAGCCGGCTCGTCCGCGAGAAGCTCGCCTAGCCGCAGACTGGTTTCCCCGCGGAATCAGCGCCGGAACGGGCTCTACACTGTCTCCGTTGCAGGAAGTTCTCTCAGTCTCCAATGAGGTCGCCGCCGAGCTCGCAACCGTCGACGACGGCATCCTCGGAGCCTTGCGTAACCGTCTCGGGCTGGCGGTTCTCCTTCGCGGGAACCAGCTGACGCTCGAGGGCGAGAAGGACAAGGTCGGCGAAGCGCGGCTCGTGATCGACGAACTCGCCGAGCTCGTGTCGGGCGGCCATGCGATTGGGGCCGGGACCGTCGACGCGGTCCTGACGGCGCTCGACGAGTCGCGCGACCTCCGCGACGTCTTCGAAGACGTGGTTTGGCGCCACCGTGGCAAGAAAATCACGCCGAAGACGGTCAATCAGAAGCGCTACGTGGAGGCGATCCGCCGCCGCACGATCGCTTTCGGGATCGGGCCGGCGGGCACGGGCAAGACCTACCTTGCGATGGCGCTCGCGGTGAACGCGATGGCCGAGCGCCAGGTGAGCAGGATCATCCTGACCCGACCCGCCGTCGAGGCAGGGGAGAGGCTCGGCTTCCTCCCGGGGGACCTAATGGCCAAGGTCGACCCGTACCTTCGGCCCCTCTTCGACGCGCTGTACGACATGCTCGATGCTGACCGGGTCAACGCCTACCTGGAGAAGGGTCAGATCGAAGTGGCGCCGCTCGCGTTCATGCGAGGACGAACCTTGAACGACTCCTTCATCATCCTCGACGAGGCCCAGAACACTTCACCCGAGCAAATGCAGATGTTCCTGACCCGCCTTGGGTTCGGCTCGAAGATGGTCGTCACCGGTGACGTGACCCAGATCGACCTGCCGCGCGATCAGGCCTCCGGGCTCGTTCGCGTGCGCGAGATCCTCGCGTCCGTTGACGGGATCGAGTTCGTGGAGCTCGGGAACGAGGACGTGGTCAGACACGTGCTCGTGCAGCGGATCGTCGAGGCCTACAAGCAGCACGCCGAGGAGACCGGCGGCAACCGCCGCCGATGATCGAGGTCGAAGTGTCGAACCGGAGCGGCGTCGACGTGGACACCGCCGCCGCGGTCGAGCTCTGCCGATGGGCGCTGGCCGCCGAAGGGCTCGATGAGGGCGACCTCGGGCTCGCCTTCGCCGCTCCCGAAGAGATGCGTCGGCTGAAGCGGGAGCACCTGGGCGTGGATGAGCCCACGGACGTTCTTTCTTTTCCGATCGATGCCCACGAGCCGCTGTCCGACGGGGTACCACGCCAGCTCGGCGACGTCGTCCTCTGCCCGCAGGTGGTGGGTGACGAGTGGCGGGAGCCGCTCATCCACGGGCTTCTCCACCTGCTCGGGTACGAGCACGGGCCGAAGATGGAGCGCCGCGAGCTCGAGCTGGCGGGGTAGTCGCTTTGGCTCGCCGGACGCCCTCGATCATCCAGAGCTTCAACTACGCCTTCGAGGGCGTCATCCACGTGCTCCGCAGCGAGCGCAACATGCGAATCCACTTCGCGGTGGCGACTGGCGTCCTGATCCTCGCGTTCATCTACGGCGTCACGAAGCTCGAGCTGGCCGCGCTCCTCGTGGTGATCGCCTTTGTCCTCATCACGGAGATGATCAACACGGCGATCGAGGCCACCCTCGACATCTCGACGCCCACGTTCGACCCTCTTGCGAAGGCAGCGAAGGACATGGCCGCGGGCGCCGTCCTCATCTCCTCCGTGACGGCGCTCGTCGTCGGCTACCTGGTCTTCGAGGACAAGCTCGGGGAGCCGAGCTACCGGCTCGTGACCCGGATCCGCGAGGCGCCACTTCGCCTGACGGTGATCGCCCTCGTCTTGACGATGCTCTTCGTGATCATCACGAAGGCGATCACGGGCCGCGGGACGCCGCTCCGCGGCGGGCTGCCGTCCGGCCACGCGGCGCTGGCCTTCGGCACGTGGATGGCGATCACGTTCATCACCCAGTCGTTCGAGTACCGCGTCCTCGTCTCCTCGCTGACCTTCGTGCTGGCGCTGCTGGTGGCGCAGACCCGCGTCGAGTCGGGGATCCATTCGCCGCTCGAAGTGCTCTACGGCGGCCTGCTCGGTACGCTCGTATCGATGATCCTCTTCCAGGTCGTCGAGTGACGGACGACGAGCTCCTCGTGGAGGCTCGGACGACGGCCAAGGCCGCCTACGCGCCGTACTCGAAGTTCCATGTGGGCGCGGCCGTGCTCGCGCGCGACGGCCGGGTGATCACCGGCGTCAATGTCGAGAACGCGTCGTATCCGCTCGGCGTATGCGCCGAGCGTGCGGCGCTCTCCCGCGCGGTCGCTGAGGGGATCCGGCCGGGGGATGTCGAGGCCCTTGCGGTCACCGCCTCACCGTGTGGGGGCTGCCGCCAGTGGATGCATGAGTTCGGCGTCGACCGCGTTGTGTTCGACCACCAGGGGGCGGTGCTGGTCCGCCGGCCCGACGAACTCCTGCCCGACACCTTCGATCTTTGAGGAGCGGGTTCGTCGCGGTCGCCGGCAGGCCGAACGTGGGCAAATCGACCCTCGTGAACGCACTTTGCGGCGAGAAGATCGCGATCGCGTCCGACAAGCCCCAGACGACGAGGAGGCGGGTCAGCGGCGTAGCGAATGGGGACGGGTTCCAGCTCGTCTTGGCAGACCTACCCGGGTTCCAGCGGCCCCGCGACGCGCTGACCGAGCGTATGCAGCGAACCGTCGACTCGTCCTTCGAGGACGTGGACGGCGTCCTGTTCGTGCTCGCGGCCGACGAGGCGATCGGAGCGGGGGACCGCTTCATCGCCGAGCGCGTGTTCGGCGGTTCCGCGCCGGTCGTCATCGCCGTCAACAAAATCGACCGCGTCGCCCGTCCCAAGGTCCTCGAGCAGATCACGCGGGCCGCGGAGCTGGGCCCGTTCCAGGAGCTGCATCCCGTGAGCGCGCGGTCCGGCGAGGGTGTCGATGCGCTGCGCGAATCGCTGGCCGCCGTCCTTCCGGAAGGACCCGAGTACTTTCCGCCCGGTGAGGTGACGGATCTCTCGCCCACCGAGCGGATCGGCGAGCTCGTCCGGGAGCAGGCCCTGGAGGCGACCCGCGAAGAGGTTCCGCATTCGGTCGTAGTCGAGGTGGAGGAGATCGATGAAGCTCGCGTCCGCGCGGTCGTCTACGTCGAGACCGAGTCCCAGAAAGGCATCCTGGTCGGCAAGGGCGGCTCTATGATCCGGACAATCGGCTCGCGGGCGCGACCGGAGATCGAGCGTCTGCTCGGTCGGAAGGTGTTCCTCGAGCTCATCGTGAAGGTACGGCCCCGCTGGCGCCGCGACGAGAACCTCCTCGAGCGCCTTGGGATCTAATCAAGTCTCGGAAAGGACACAGCGTTGACCCCTGATCGATTCGAGGACCGCCTGGCGCAGTTCCTCTTCGAGCGCTCCGAGGAGGCTCGTGCAGTTCGAGTTGGCGAGAAGGAGACGAGCGAGCAGGCGGCGATCGTGGCCCGGTACGAGGATCTGTTCACGCGTGAGCAGTACGCGGAGCTCAACGCCGCCGAGGACGGGGCCCCCGAAGGAGACATCCGCGAGCGGCTTTTCCGGCTCCGAGAGACCTGTGGCGGCGGCCTGATCGTCCGCGAGTTGGCGGAGGAGTCGGATCGCCTCGAGAACGACGTTCTCGCCGCGCGGGTTGAGTTCAAGGGTGAGACCGTTCCGCTCCGGACTGCGCAGGCGAGGCTCGCACTGGTCGACGACTACGCGGAGCGCGACGAGCTTGGGCGGTTGGCGGCCGACTGCTCCGCCGGGTTCAACGAGCAGCGGCTCGAGCTCCTGCGGAAGGCGGAAGCGCTCGAGGCTGACATAACCGGCGTGCCCGATCCGGTCCTGCGCAGCGAGGAGACGAAAGGCATCGATCTGCGCGTGCTCTCGGCCCGGCTCGCGGACGCTGCCCGCCGGCAGGATGCCTCCTTTGCGCCCCTCCGCGAACGCTGGGTAGACCGCATTCTCGGCGAGGAGCGTGAGGACGAGCCCATGTCCTGGCACGTCTCCTACATCCGGCGCATGTCGCCGCTTGCGGAGCTCTATTCCCGCGAGCGCGCCGTACCAGTGTGCCTCGAGACCCTCTCCCGGCTTGGCTTCGACCTCGCCGCAGACTCGCGGATCCAGCTCGACCTCGACGACCGGCCGCAGAAGAATCCCCGTGCCTGCGTGATCGCTTCCGACCCGCCGTCGGTCGTGCACCTGATCACCCGCGCGCAGGGCGGCCTGCACGACTACCAGGCACTCCTCCACGAAGCGGGGCACGCTCTGCACTACGCGGGCTGCGACCCCAACCTGCCGTACACCTTCCGCCGGCTCTCCCGCGACCACGCTCTGACCGAGATCTACTCGTTCCTGGTCGAGTCGATCACGCGCGAGCCGGCCTGGCACGCAGAGCATTTCGAGCTGGAGGCCGAAGACGCTGCCGATCATGCTGAGGGCGCGCGGTTCCTCGAGGTGCTGCTCTTCCGGCGCTACGCCGCGAAGCTCGACTACGAGCTCGAGCTCTGGTCGGACTTCGAGCACGCGCCGGCCTACGCTGACACGTACGCCCAAAACCTCCGTGAGGCAATCCGGTTTCGCTACCGCCCGGACGGCTACCTCGCGGACATGGACGACGGCTTCTACTCAGCCGACTACCTCCGCGCCTGGATCCGCGCGGCGCAGCTTCGTGCGTACTTGCGCGACTCGATCGGGGCCGACTGGTGGGAGCGGAGCGAGACCGGCGACTTCCTGCGGGTTCTCTTCCTGGAGGGCACGCGTCCGTCCAGCGAGGAGGTCGCGGAGCGGATCGGCTACGACGCGCTGGATACCGCACCACTCCTCGACGAGCTCGTCGTCGCGGGGTAGCCGGCGGGCTCGAGCTGCGGGGCTAGACTTTGACCATGGCGCAGGCGCCCGCTCTCCCGCACGGTTTCGAGCTGCCGCTCCTGCCTCGACTGCCGAAGATCGGATCCGTCGACCAGGTTGCGATCGAGGAGCGGGCAGCCACGCTTGCCAAGCGCTCGATCAAGCGCGAGTCGAAGCTCTTCGCGCTCGAGCTCGCCGTCCGGATGACCGACCTGACAACGCTCGAAGGGTCAGATACGCCTGGAAAAGTTGCAGCCCTCGCGTCGAAGGCGATCCGGCCCGATCCTGTCGATCCGACGATCCCCTCTGTCGCGGCCGTCTGCGTCTACCCGAACCTCGTTCCGCACGCGCTCGAGCGCGTCAAGGACACGGGCGTCAAGGTCGCCTCGGTCGCAACGGCCTTCCCGTCCGGCCAGTCGCCGACGGACATCAAGGTCGAGGATGCGCGCCGGGCTGCCGAGTTGGGCGCCCACGAGATCGACATGGTGATCGACCGCGGCGCCTTCCTCTCGGGGAACTACGCCAAGGTGTACGACGAGGTGCGGCAGGTCAAGGAGGCGATCGGCGGCGCGCACCTGAAGGTGATTCTCGAGACCGGCGAACTAGGCACGTACGACAACGTCCGCAGGGCGAGCCTCCTCGCGATCGCGGGCGGCGCGGACTTCGTGAAGACGTCGACCGGGAAGATCAACCCGGCCGCGACGCTCCCTGTCACGCTGGTCATGCTCGAGGCGGTCCGCGACGTCTTCGAGGAGACGGGCAAGCGGATCGGCGTCAAGCCGGCGGGCGGCATCCGCCGGGCGAAGCAGGCAGTCCAGTACCTCGTGGTCGTCAACGAGACCCTCGGCCCCGAGTGGCTGACGCCCGACCTCTTCCGCTTCGGGGCTTCCTCGCTTCTGAACGACTTGCTCCTCCAGATCAGGAAGGAGAAAACTGGGCGTTACCAGAGCCCGGACTACTTCACGCTTGACTGAGATCGACAAGAAGCAGGATCGCTCGCTGGTCCCGTCTGCGTTCGAGTACGCCCCCGCGCTCGAGTCGAGGGACCTTGTCAAGCTCGAGGATCGGTACGGCCTCTTCATCGGGGGTGAGTTCGTCGAGCCGCGCTCCGGCGAGTTCCACCCCTCCGTCAGCCCTTCCAGCGAGGAAGAGCTTGCAGACGTCGCGTACGGCGGTGCCGAGGACGTCGACGCAGCAGTCGGCGCTGCACGCGACGCCTTCGAGAACGGCTGGTCGTCCTGGCCGGCGGGCGAGCGGGCCAAGGTCATCTACCGGATCGCGCGCATCCTCCAGGAGCGCGCGCGCGAGTTCGCCGTGCTCGAGTCGCTCGACGGCGGCAAGCCGATCCGCGAATCGCGCGACGTCGACCTTCCGCTCGCAGCGGCGCACTTCTTCTACTACGCCGGCTGGGCCGACAAGCTCGAGTACGCCTTCCCGAACAGGACGCCGAGGCCGCTCGGGGTCGCCGCTCAGGTCATCCCGTGGAACTTTCCGATGCTCATGCTGGCCTGGAAGGTCGCACCCGCCCTCGCGGCGGGCAACACCGTCGTCCTGAAGCCGGCCGAGACGACGCCGCTGACTGCGCTTCTCTTTGCCGATGTCCTCCGGCAGGCCCAGGTGCCCCCAGGTGTCGTCAACATCGTTACCGGCGACGGCCGCGCCGGTTCCGAGCTCGTCAAGCATCCGGACGTCGACAAGGTTGCGTTCACCGGCTCCACCGAGGTGGGTAAGGAAATCCAACGCGCCCTTGCCGGCACGAAAAAGAAGTTGACACTCGAGCTTGGCGGGAAGGCCGCCAACGTCATCTTCGACGACGCGCCGCTCGACCAGGCGGTCGAGGGAATCGTCAACGGCATCTACTTCAACCAGGGCCACGTCTGCTGTGCCGGGTCGAGGCTTCTCGTGCAGGAGTCGATCTACGATCAGACGATCCAGAAGCTGAAGCGGCGGATGTCGAACCTCCGCGTCGGCGACCCGCTCGACAAGAACACGGACATCGGCGCGATCAACTCGAAGGCTCAGCTCGAGCGGATCCAGGAGCTCGTCCGAAGCGGCGAGGAGGAGGGAGCCGATGTCTTCCAGCCCGAATGTCGTCTGCCCGAGAAGGGTTGGTGGTTCGCGCCGACGGTGTTCACCAACGTGGCACAGAGCTACCGCATCGCCCAGGAGGAGATCTTCGGGCCGGTCTTGTCGGTCCTGACGTTCCGGACGCCCGACGAAGCGGTCGAGAAGGCGAACAACACGCCGTATGGGCTCGCCGCCGGGGTCTGGACCGAGAAGGGCTCCCGTATCCTCTCGATGGCCCAGCGGCTGCGGGCCGGCGTCGTCTGGGCGAACACCTACAACCGCTTCGACCCGACCTCGCCGTTCGGCGGCTATAAGGAGTCCGGGTTCGGTCGCGAGGGAGGCCTGCACGGTCTCGAGGCCTACGTGAGGTTCGATTGACGAGACTTCCGGTCGCCAAGACGTACAAGCTCTTCATCGGGGGCGCGTTTCCGCGCTCCGAATCCGGCCGCTCGTACGAGATCGAGGGGGCGAACGTTGCGCTCGGGTCGAGGAAGGACGTGCGGGACGCCGTTCGGACCGCCCGGGAAGCCTTCCCGAAATGGGCGGGGATGACCGCCTACAACCGCGGGCAGGTTCTGTACCGCGTCGCCGAGATGATGGAGGGTCGCCGGGCTCAGTTCGAGGAGTTGGTCGGCAGTCAGGCAGAGGTCGACGCTGCCATAGACACATGGGTGTGGTACGCGGGCTGGGCGGACAAGCTCGCTCAGGTGCTCGGGACATCGAATCCGGTTGCCGGGCCCTACTTCAACTTCACGATCCCGGAGCCGACAGGGGTGGCTGGAATCGTCGCCCCGGAAGAGCCGCCCCTCCTTGGGCTCGTCGAGCGCGTCGCTCCGGCCCTCGTCGGGGGAAACGCAGTCGTGGTCCTGGCGTCGGAGCGACGGCCTCTCGCCGCGATCACCCTCGCCGAAGTCCTTGCGACGTCGGACGTACCCGGCGGGACGGTCAACGTCCTGACGGGGCGTAAGAGCGAGCTCTGCCCGGTACTTGCCGGCCACATGGACGTGAACGCGCTCGATCTGGCTGGAATCGTGGGAGACTCGACGGAGCTCGAGCGCCTGGCTGCCGACAACGTGAAGCGCGTCGTACGAAACGGTGACGGCTATTCCCCCTGGCATGCAGCGGCTTTCCTCGAGCTAAAAACCGTGTGGCATCCGATCGGCGTCTGAAGATCCTTCCGTGAACCGTCCCGTATCAACTTCGGCCCGGCGCGCGCGCCTCGGGCGCCGCCGGCGGTGCGGGGCCGGAGGTCACAGCATGGGTAATACGGGCTCGGAGAGCCCCGTGCCGCGAGCGGTGTCAGGCGGGGGTGGAGCCGGGCTTCGCTCGGTAGGAGCCGACGCCGGCGAGGGGCGCGTGTGAGCCGTTTCGTTCAAGCCATCTCGGAAGGCGACGGCATCTCGGTCGTGCCCCTCCTCTCGGGTGATATCGACGGCCTTGCAAGAGCCGCCGCCGAGGCAGGTGCGGAAGCCGTAGCGGTCGATGTTCCCGCCGACGTGGCGCGCATCCGCGAGTCCGTCACGCTCCCGGTACTCCTGCGCCGGCGCATCCGCCGGCCCGCGGAGCTCGAGGACGCGCACCAGGCCGGCGCGGACGCAGTCATGTTGGTCTTCAGCGAGCTCGAAGAGGAGGGAGACCTGCTCGAGCACCTCCATGAGCGCTCCCTCGAGCTCGGTTTCGCGTGCGCGATCGCGGTCCGGGACGAGGAAGAGCTCGCGCTCGCGCTGGAGCGCGTCGACCCGGACATCGTCGCGATTTCCTGTCCGGATGCGGCGGACGAGCAGGAGGAGCTCGAACGGACGCTCGACGTCCTACCCGACGTTCCCGTCGGGAAGCTCGTCATTGCCGAGGCTCGCTCGCTCGTGCGGCAGCAGGCTCTTGCGCTCGAGCGGGCCGGTGTCGATGCGATTCTCGTCGCCGACGTGGCGACGGGCCAGGATTTCGCCCGCGCGCTGGCAGACCTGGTCGGCGACGTAGAGCGATAGACCGAACCGACCGGCGGCGCAAAGCTGGCACAGAGACGTGTGCCACGCGGGCGCCTCGGCGCGTTACGCTCAATCGCGGGGGAGTACCTAAGGGGGTTCCCCCGGGGGAAACACACGCGAAGTTGTTGAGCCGGGAGGCGTCTCAGCCGAAGAAGGCCTTGGCCACGTCATACCACGCCGGTGGCACGGTCTTTAGCTCGGCGACTGCGTCCTGCAGAGGCACGGCGACGATGTCGTCTCCATGTAGGGCCGCCATCATGCCGAAGCGGCCTGCGGCCACCAGGTCTGCCGCCTCGAGCCCGTACCGCGTCGCCAGGACCCGGTCGCGCGGGGTGGGTGACCCCCCTCGTTGGACGTGGCCTAGCACCGTGACCCGCGTCTCGTACCCAGTGCGCTGCTCGATTTCGTATGCGAGCGCGTCCCCGACCCCGCCGAGTCGGACGTGGCCGAACTGGTCGGTCGGAACTTCCTGCGCGATCTCGTGCCGCTCGCCCGACTCGTACGTGAGCTCGTACCCCTCGCTGACGACCACAATCGAGAAGTCCTTGCCTCGGTCGTGTCGTCGCTGGATGTCGGCGCACGCAGCCTCGACGGTCACCGGATGCTCGGGAATCAGGATGGCGTCCGCGCCGCCGGCGATGCCGCTCATGACCGCGATCCAGCCCGTGTGACGGCCCATCACCTCGACGACCATGACGCGGTTGTGTGCCTCGGCGGTCGTGTGGAGCCGGTCGATCGCCTCGGTCGCGATCCAGACGGCCGTGTCGAAGCCGAATGTGTAGTCGGTAGCGGAGAGGTCGTTGTCGATCGTCTTCGGAACGCCGACGACCGGAAACTCCTGTTCTGCATGCAGGCGGGCGGCCACTCCGAGGGTGTCCTCCCCGCCGATCGCGACCAGGGCGTCGAGGCCTTCGCCCCGGAAGTGCTCGAGCACGCGATCCACGTCGCCCTCCTGCTTGTACGGGTTCGTTCGCGAGGTGCCGAGGATGGTTCCACCCCGCGGCAGGATCCCAGAGATCTCACGCGGGCCCAGGGGCTGGAACTTCCCCTCGACGAGACCGCGCCAGCCCTCGCGGATACCGACCACCCCTGCGCCGCGCTGCAGGGAGCGCCGGGTGACCGCCCGGATGACGGCGTTCAAACCGGGACAATCGCCTCCACCCGTCAGGATGCCGACTCGGTTCGCCACTAGATGGTTGGTCGGTAGTTGATCGGTGATTGTCGATCGACCATGCCTAACTTCGCCGCTCAAATGTCGTCTTGGTGCTCAGAGGTTCCGCGGTTTCATTCATGACAGCGAAGTTGGACGATGGGATGCCGAAGGCGGGGATCGAACCCGCACGGGGCCAGGCCCCACTGGATTTTGAGTCCAGCGCGTCTCCCAATTCCGCCACTTCGGCGAGGCTGGGGCATCGTATCCGGCTCCGCGGGCTTGAAGGCAGGCCGAGACGCAGCGATAATGCCCGCTTCCCTACGAAAGCGACTAGTTCTGCGGAACCCGCACGACTGACCGTAGGTATCGCTGTCAAGGCGCCCGCACGGGGCGGACGCTCGGAAATCCAGGCCGACTGAGGAGGATCAGTGAGGAGAAAGACACTACTGACGCTGCTGGTGATGTTGATCGGCGCTCTCGCCCTTGTCGCCGCAGGTTGTGGCGGCGACGACAACGGGTCGAGCAGTGGAGGCGGCGACACGTCCGCGAGCGGCGGCGGAGGCGGCACCGGTGACATCGAGGCGCTGCCATCGTCCAGCTGCTCCGACATCGAATACAAGGGCGACGGCGAGGCCAACGTCCTGATCGCGACCGACTTGCCGCTCCAGGGCTCGTCGCGAACCCAGACCCTGCAGATCGTCGAAGCGGTCCGCCTCGAGCTCGAGGCCCGCGGTTGGAAGGCCGGCGACCAGAACGTGGCGTTCCAGTCATGCGACGATGCGACGGCTCAGGCCGCCAAGTGGGATCCGGGCAAGTGCAGCCAGAACGCGCAGGCCTACGCCTCGAACGAGAAGCTCGTGGCTGTCATCGGCACGTTCAACTCGGGCTGCGCCGCGATCATCATTCCGGTCCTGAACCAGGCGCCGGGCGGCGGGCTCGCGATGCTCTCGCCGGCAAACACGTATGTCTGCCTCACCGAGGGTGGTCCCGGCTGCGAGAAGAGCGAGCCGGACAAGTACTACCCGGCCGGAACGCGGAACTACGCTCGCGTTGTCGCCCACGACGCGTATCAGGGTGCGGCGGTGGCGGAGTTCGCACAGGCGCAGGGCATCAAGAGCGTGTACATCCTGAACGACAAGGAGGCCTACGGCCTCGGCGTCGCGACTAACTTCAAGGGTGCTGCGGAATCGCTTGGGATCAAGATCGCCGGCTTCGCGGCGTGGGATCCGAAGGCGTCGAACTACGAGGCTCTGATGCGGAAGATCGGCTCCAGCGGCGCTGACGCGCTCTTCCTCGGCGGCCTCATCGACGAGAACGGCGCCCAGGTGATCAAGGACAAGGTGGCGGTGCTCGGGCCGAACGACGGCAAGGTCAAGCTGCTCATGCCCGACGGGTTCACCACCCAGCAGACGATCGACGAATCCGGTGTCAAGAACACGCAGGGCGCGTTCATGAGCATCGCCGGCGTCCCGATCGACGAGTTCAAGGGCGAGGCGGCGGCCTTCGCTGACAAGCTGAAGGAGGCGCTCGGAGGCAAGCCGGTCGACCCGTACGCGATCTATGGCGCGCAGGCCGCCCAGATCATCCTCGACGCGATTGCCAACGGAGACGGCAGCCGTCAGAGCGTGATCGACGGGATCTTCTCGACCAAGGTCGAGAACGGTCTGCTCGGCACCTTCGAGATCGGCAAGAACGGCGATCCGGAGCAGGCCGGCGGAGCCGTTGTCGGATTCACCATCTACCGGGCCGAAGACAAGCTCGTGACGGAGACCACGCTCTCGCCGAAGCCGGAGACCGTGGACGCCGCTCGGGGACTGTAAGCAAAAGGTAGGTCCACTTTCGGGGGAGGGCTTTTGCCCTCCCCCGATTGGGTTTAGGATCAGCCGATCTCAGTTCAGGCCCGTAGCGAACCTCCGTCGCCGCTTGCGGCCCTCTCGAACCGGCCGCGCCCGAGCATCACCTCGATCATCGGGCTGTTCTTCGTCCTCCTGATCCTCGTCTGGCTCGGCGTCAACCTCGTCCAGGATCCGACAGAGTTCTTCAGCGTCTTCGTGATCGGCCTGACCACCGGTGCCGTCTACGCGCTGGTCGCGCTCGGTTACACGCTGGTC
This sequence comes from Gaiellaceae bacterium, assembly GCA_035535315.1. GTDB lineage: Bacteria > Actinomycetota > Thermoleophilia > Gaiellales > Gaiellaceae > DASQGA01. Next base: position 26,066 of record DATLQD010000074.1, on the reverse strand, counting down.
TACGGGATCCTCCAGCTCATCAACTTCGCGCACGGCGACGTGTTCGCGCTGTGTGGGCTCTTCGCGAGCACGCTCATCCTGACGGTGTTCGATCTCTCGGCGGGGGACGCCGCCATCGTGATCGTGGGCGGGCTGGCAGCCACACTCCTCATCGGAATGGCTTTCGGGTCGGTTCTGAACGCAACCATCGAGTTCCTCGCGTATCGCCGGATGCGGAAGGCTCCGCGCCTGGCCGCGCTCATCACCGCCGTCGGCATGTCGTTCATCGTCCAGAACGTTGGCCTCGCTATCTACGGCGTCGGGTTTCGGTCCGCTACAGACCTGATCCCGCGCACCACTGCCTTCTCGATCGGGGGCGTCGATATTCCTTGGAACAAGCTTGTGATCATCCTGATCACCATTCCCGTGCTCATCGGCCTGACCTATCTGGTCAAGTCGACCCGCCAGGGGAAGGCCATGCGGGCGACCGCGCAGGACCCCGACGCGGCCGCGATGATGGGCATCAACGTGAACCGGACGATCTCGTTCACGTTCATCCTCGCCGGCGCGCTCGCCGGCGCTGCGGGCCTCCTCTTCCTCCTGCAGTTCAACATGCGCTACGACACCGGGTTCGAGCTGGGGCTGATCGCGTTCACGGCGGCCGTCCTCGGCGGCATCGGGAACCTGAGCGGCGCCGTGCTCGGTGCGCTTCTGATCGGGCTCATCCAGGCTTTCAACGAGGGCCTCGAGTGGAACGCGCCCGGAAGCGACTGGACGCGCTCGATCGTCTTCGGGATCCTGATCGCCATCCTCGTCTTCCGGCCCGAGGGCCTGCTCGGAGAGCGGACGCCAGAGGGAGCCTGATGGGAACGCCCCGACAGCCCGGCGGCCGCGCGAGGGTCAAGAACGCCCTCGGCGGCGATTCGGGCGGCATCGGCAGGGCCTGGAATCGCGTGCCGCGGCGCGTCCGCGCCTTCCTGCCGCTCATAGTCGTCGTCCTCGTGGCAGTGGTCTACCCGTCCGTGGTGGACAGCCTCCGTGGGCTCGCCGTGATCGGAGACTTCTTCCCGCAGCTCAGCTCGATGGTGATCATTCTCGTCTTCACGATGATGGCCGTCGGCCTGAACATCGTCGTCGGCTACGCTGGCCTGCTCGACCTCGGCTACGTCGCGTTCTACGCCGCGGGCGCCTATGTGGCGGGCTGGTTCGCCTCGGGCCAGTTCGAGCAGGTGAGCTTTCACCTCGGCTCGGTCGGGATCAACCGGGAGGCGACCGGGATCCATGTCTCGCTCTGGCTCGTCCTCATCATGGCCGGGATCTTCACCGCGTTCATCGGGATTCTGATCGGGCTCCCGACGCTCCGCCTTCGGGGCGACTACCTGGCGATCGTGACGCTCGGATTCGGCGAGATCATCCCGCAGTTCGTCCGAAACGGCGACGACCTCGGGGGCTTCGACCTCACGAACGGCACGTTCGGGATCAACCCGATCGACTCGCCCGGCTTCGGCCAAGGACTGAACGGGTCGCTCGGCTTGCCGCTCTCCTTCCAGGCGTCGTTCGACCGCGAGAAGCTCTTCTATTTCACCATCCTCGCGCTCCTCCTGATCACGGTCTTCTGCAGCGTCAGGCTCAGGGACTCGCGCCTTGGGCGCGCCTGGATCGCGATCCGCGAGGACGAGACGGCGGCCGCGGCGATGGGCGTTCCGCTGATGAGGACGAAGACTTGGTCGTACGCTCTCGGGGCGTTCTTCGGCGGGATCGCCGGGGCCTTCTATGCGAGCTTCAAGAGCGGTGCATTCCCGAGCGAGTTCTACTTCAACATCTCGGTGTTCCTGCTCTGCATGGTCATCCTCGGCGGCATGGGGAGCGTGTGGGGCGTGATCGCGGGCGGCCTCCTCCTCGGGTGGCTCAACATCGAAGGCCTCGCCGTGATCGGCGACCGGTTCAACGACGCCGCCGGCACGAACATCGAGATCACGAAGTACCAGTTCGGCATCTACGGGCTGATCATCGTGCTGATGATGCTCTTCCGGCCGGTCGGGCTGATACCCGAGGGGCGCCGGAGGCGCGAGCTGGAAGAGGGAGTCCACGACGAACCTTTTATCGAGGCTCGCGGATGAGCGTCGCGGCGCCGAACCTGCTCGAGGCCCTCGACGTGCGGAAGGAGTTCGGCGGACTGGTCGCCGTCAACGACGTGGACTTCACGATCCCGGTCGGCGCCATCGTCAGCCTGATCGGGCCGAATGGAGCGGGAAAGACGACGTTCTTCAACATGCTCACCGGTGTCTACCAGCCGACCCGGGGGAAAATCGTCTTCGACGGGACGGATGTGACCGGCAAGCCGCCACACGCGATCACGAAGCTCGGCATCGGCCGCACCTTCCAAAACATCCGGCTCTTCCAGCAGATGACCTCGCTCGAGAACGTGCTCGTGGGCATGCACGCTCGTCTCCACGGTGGCATCGTTCGCTCGGTCCTTCGCACACCGGGCATCAGGCGCGAGGAGCGGAAAGCAGCGGATCACGCGCGCGAGCTCCTGGCTCTCTGCTCCCTCAAGGGCCGCGACGAGGACCTCTCGCGGAATCTCCCCTACGGTGACCAGCGCCGTCTCGAGGTCGCGCGGGCGCTGGCGACCGAGCCGAAGCTCCTGCTCCTCGACGAGCCCACCGCGGGCATGAATCCGCAGGAGACTGCCGAGTTCACGAAGTTCGTCGGGGAGCTCAGGACCAAGCGGAATCTGACCGTGCTCATGATCGAGCACGATATGAAGGTCGTCATGGGAATCTCGGACCGTGTCACGGTGCTCGACTACGGGGAGAAGATCGCCGAGGGAGCACCCAAGGAGATCCAGAAGGACGAGCGTGTGATCGAGGCCTACCTCGGAAAGGCGGCAACCGCATGAGCTCACCCGAGACAGCCGTCCAGCCTGAGTCCGGGCGTGGGAACGGCGGCCGGGGGCAGCCGCTGCTCCGGGTGGAGGACATCCACACGTACTACGGCGCCATTCACGCGATCAAGGGGATCTCGCTCGACGTGATGGAGGGCGAGGTCGTGACGCTGATCGGGGCCAACGGCGCGGGCAAGTCGACGACGCTCAGGTCGATCAACGGCCTGAACAACCCGCGGAAGGGAAAGATCGTCTTCCGCGACAAGGACATCACGAACGCGGCGGCGCACTCCATTGTCCAGATGGGGATCTCGCAGTCGCCCGAGGGCCGCAAGCTCTTTCCGCACATGAGCGTGCTCGAGAACCTGGAGATGGGCGCGTTCCAGCGCAACGACCGGTCCGGGATCAGGGAGGATCTGGACCGCGTCTACTCGCTGTTTCCGCGTCTTGCCGAGCGCAAGTCCCAGAAGGCGGGGACGCTCTCGGGCGGGGAGCAGCAGATGGTCGCGATGGGCCGCGCGCTGATGGCCCGACCCAAGCTCCTCATGCTGGACGAGCCGTCCATGGGTCTCGCGCCCATCTTCGTCGAGAAGATCTTCGAGATCGTCAAGGAGATCAACGAGCAGGGAACGACGATCCTGCTGGTCGAGCAGAACGCGCTCATGGCGCTCGATGCCGCCGATCGGGGCTACGTGATGGAGACAGGGCGGATCGCGCTGACCGACGACGCGGCGAAGCTGAAGGACAACGAGCAGGTACGCAAGACCTACCTCGGCGAGCTCGACTAGACCAACCATCTAGGCTGGCCCTGTGGACGAGGTCGCCGAGAGCATCGAGCGCTGGCGCGCGCAGGGAGAGCGTGTGGTGCTGGCCACCGTGGTTGCGACACGGCGGTCGGCGCCGCGTCCCGTCGGCGCTCGACTTGCCGTCTCCGAGCAGGGCGAGCTGGCCGGTTCAGTCTCCGGAGGTTGTGTCGAGCCCGACCTGGCGGAGCGCGCTCGCGACGTCTTCGCCTCGGGCCGCGCCGAGGTCGTCACCTACGGGATCGAGGACGAGACCGCCTGGGGGATCGGCCTTCCCTGCGGGGGAGAGATCGACGTCCTGCTCGCTCCCGCCGATAGCCCGCTGCCCGAAGCAGAGGAGGACGCGCGCGCTCTTCGCCTGACGCCGCTCGAGGGCGAAGACGCCGGCCGGCCGCGGCTCGTCCGCTCGGGCGAGGATGCCGGTGCTGACGAGCTGATCCGGCGCGGTCGCCCGGGTGTCGAGGAACGGCCGGAGGGCCGCGTGTTTTATGAGCCTCTAGGGCCACCTCCGCGACTCGTGATCTTCGGTGCGGTCGATCTGGCTGAGGCTCTCTGCCGCTCAGCCGCACTCCTCGGCTGGCGATCCGTCGTCGTCGATGCGAGGCCGGGCCTCGCTACCCGCGAGCGGATCCCGAGCGCCGGGGAGCTGGTGGTGGCATGGCCGGACGAGGCGATCGAGCAGCTGGCGCCTGACGCCTCTACGGCGGTGGTCGTCCTCACGCACGAGGAGCGCTTCGACGTGCCGGCCCTCGCCGGGGCCCTCGCCTCGGAGGCGTTCTACGTCGGCGCGCTCGGTTCCCGCCGTACCCAGGCGCGCCGCCGCGAACGGCTCCAGGAGACCGGAGTCGACGAGGAGCAGCTCGCCCGCATCGCCGGACCGGCAGGACTCGATCTGGGTGCCGAGACACCCGCCGAGACGGCGCTCTCGATCCTGGCCGAGATCGTGGCCGCAGCCTCGGGGCGGGCAGGAGGCCGGTTAGCTGAGTCCGGCGGCCGGATTCACGCGGAGCGGAGCGGCTAGCCCGGGATCCACTCGGGCCAGGTCGTCGGCGTGCCTCTGAACCGTCGCAAGATAGCCCTCCTGAGAGCGCAGGGCGGCAGGGGTTCCTCCGCGTAGACTCGTCTCGTGCCAAAGACACTGACCGGCACCGAGCTTCAGGTCGACGATGCGCCCGCTCGCGACTCCGATCTCTTCCTGGTGGACGGGAACAACCTCGCGTACCGGGGATTTTTCGCGTTGCCCGAGGAGCTGGCGACGTCCGAAGGGTTCCCGACCAACGCCTTGCTCGGATTCACCAACATGCTCTTCAAGCTCCTTGCCGATTACAAGCCGAAGGGCGTGGCGGTTGCGTGGGACACACGCCCGGTACACCGGACCGAGCTCTCGGCGGACTACAAGGTCGACCGCCGGCCAATGCCGGACCTCCTGCGGGAGCAGTTCCCGCATTTCAGGCCCATCGTCGAGGCCTTCGGGTATCGGAACCTCGAGTTCGAGGGCTGGGAGGCCGACGATGTGATCGCGACGCTCGCCAACCGTGCGGACGAGGCCGGCATCAAGACGACGGTCGTCTCGACCGACCGGGATGCCTTCCAGCTCGTCTCGGAGAACGTCTGCCTGATGATGACCCCGCGCGGGGTCGCGGACGTGCACGTCTACACGCCCGAGCGTGTCGAGGCCCGGTACGGCGTCAGGCCCGACCAGGTACCCGACTTCATCGGGCTGAAGGGCGACACCTCGGACAACATTCCCGGCGTCCCCGGCATCGGCGACAAGACGGCAGGCCAGCTGATCGCGCAGTACGGCTCCGTCGAGAACGTCCTCGAGCATGTCGCCGAGCTCTCGCCCGCGCGACGCAGGTCGCTCGAGGAGCACGCTCAGCAGGCGCTCGACTCGAAGGTGCTCGCCACGATGCGGCGCGACTTGCCCCTCGACTGCGATCCGTCGCAGCTGGTGCTCTCCCCGCCCGACCGGTCGCGGCTGAAGGAGATGTTCCGCCAGTACGAGTTCAGGAACTTGCTGCAGCGGGTCGACGTGATCGACGAGGCGCTCCCCGCGGCGCCGATGCGGGTCGAGGGCGTACAGGTTCCGTGGCGGGAAGGCCGGATCGCCGCGCCCGAGGGAGAGGCCGGGATCGCGGTCGAGGATGGCCGCATCGCCCTCGACGCCGGCCGCGAGGTTGTGGTCGCTGCGTGGTCGTCGGATCTCCGTGCGCAACTCCGCGCTGCTCCACTTATCGCGCACGACGCCAAGCCCCTCCGGCTGGACGTTGTCGACGACACGCTCCTCATGGCCTATCTGATCGAGCCGGGCCGCGCCGGCTACGTCCTCGACGACCTCGCCGCCGAGTACGGCGTCGAGCTTCGGCCAGAGCCTGAGGCGGAGGAGGAGACCGCTGCCCTCGTCCGTCATGCAGCAACTGCGCGACGGCTGGCCGGCCCGATGCGGCAGCGAATCGCGGAGCGCGGCCTCGACCATCTCTACCGGACGGTCGAGCTGCCGCTGACCGGCGTGCTCGCGGCGATGGAGGACGCGGGCGTGAAGGTGGACACCTACCGCATGGGCGAGATCACCGCCCGGCTCGCCGACCGGCTCGAGGAGCTCGAGGCCAGGGCCTACGAGCTCGCGGATGAGGAGTTCATGCTCGGCTCCACCCAGCAGGTGGCGCGAATCCTCTTCGAGAAGCTCGAGTTGACGGCGGGACGCAAGGGCAAGACCGGTTACTCCACCGACACGCGCGTACTGCGGTCAATCCGGGGGGACAATCCGATCGTCGAGGTGATCGAGGAGTGGCGCGAGTACTCGAAGCTCCTGAACACCTATCTGGGCCCCCTGCCGGGCCTCATCTCGGAAGACGACGGGCGACTGCACACGACCTTCAACCAGGCCGTCGCCTCCACCGGCAGGCTTTCGACCACGAACCCGAACCTCCAGGCGATCCCGATTCGGACCGAGCTCGGCCGCGAGATCCGAAGCGCCTTTGTGGCCGAGCCCGGGTCGCGGCTTCTCTCCGCCGACTACTCGCAGGTGGAGCTTCGGATTCTCGCGCACGTTTCGGGCGAGCCCAAGCTGCGCGATGCATTCGCGGCCGGCGAGGACATCCATGCGGCCACTGCCGCCGAGGTGCTCGGCAAGGACCAGGCAACCCTCACGAAGGACGAGCGGAACGTCGCCAAGATGGTGAACTTCGGGATCATCTACGGCATCTCCGCGTTCGGGCTCTCGGAGAACCTCGACATCCCGCGGGAAGAGGCGGCCGAGTACATCGAGACGTATCTGGCGCGCTTCCCGCTCGTCCAGGATTTCATCCAGCGGACGATCGAGCAGGCCGAGCAGGACGGCTACGTGACGACGCTCTTCGGCCGTCGCCGTCCCGTTCCGGAGCTGAAAGCCTCGAATCGCCAGACTCGCTCCCTGGGGGAGCGGCTGGCTGTGAACTCGGTCATGCAGGGGACGGCCGCGGACGTGATCAAGGCAGCCATGGTGTCGATTCACCACAGGCTCCGCGACGAGGGCCGCTCGGCGCGGCTCGTCCTCCAGGTGCACGACGAGCTCCTGCTCGAGGTTCCCGAGCCCGAGGTCCCTGCGGTGCGGGAGCTCCTCCGGGAGGAGATGTGTGGCGCCTATCCGCTCGACCCGCCGCTCGCGGTCGACATCGGCTCCGGGGACGACTGGAACGAGGCGAAGACCTAGCGCAGCGGCGACTAGCGTTGCCACACGAGCTGGTTCGCGGTGCCCGGCAAACGGAAGGGAAAGCCACGCTCGTCCAGGGGGTAGAAGACGATCGTCCGCTCTTCGGCGACGGCGAGCCACCGTCCGTCCGGAGACCAGACGGCCCTGAGCCCGGGAAGGTGGCGCACGGGGTCATGCCCGCCGCAAAGGTCGAGCACGATGACGCGTGGCGGCTGCCCGCGGTGGGGTGTCAGAAGGATCGCACCACAGTTGTCGGGGGAAAACGTCGGGACGACGTTGCGCACGCGGGTCGGAATCCGTATCTCGGCTATGCGCACACCCTGCTGCATTACGACGATGCGCTCGCCGTCAAGCACGACGGCGAGCGACCGATCGACTCCGATCGAAGCAGCCGTGATTCGACCGGGACTGGGCGGGATCAGAGCCCGTGACCCTGCGAGGAGGCGACGGCCGTCGGACCGGACGGGTTCACCCTTCCGTGTGTAGGCGACGGGGCAAAACGCGAGAGGTCGCTTTCCCGCGCCGATCTCCAGTTCATATCCGCGTCCGGCCAGGCTGCACCAGGCGACACGCGCACCATCATGGCTCCAGACGATCGACCCGGGCTGCGCCCGCAGAACGCCTTGGGTTTGCTCGGGCCGTGAGAAGTCGGTGACGCGGTAGGAGAGCGTCTCCCGGCCGAGCGGGCCGAATCCGTATGCGATCCTTCGCGAGCGAACGGGGGCCGAGAGCGCGCAGTTCGTCTCCACGTCGCGCACGTGGACGACCACGGCACGGGCGAGGTCGGCGACGCCGAGGTCACAGTTGCTGTCAGTGAAGACGAGGCGGCCGGTGAGCAGGTCCGGCGGGAGCGTCCCCTCGAACGCAGGCGCTGCCGGACGGCTGGTGGTCGATTCGGACTCCGCCACCGCCGGCGTATCGTGGTTCTCGCCCCGCAGCGCGTCGGCGAGGGCAAAGCCGGCAATCGCGACGAGACCGGCGACCAGGACGATGGTCGACGTTCGCACTTATCCCTTCCAGGCGAGATCGGTCGCCGCGGTGCTGAACCGGATCGTGTCACTGTGGCCGTCGACCGCATGGAAGAGGATGGCCGCCCGGCCGGCTACGGCGATCCAGCGGCCGTCCGGCGACCAGGCAGCTGCGTGGCCGGGAAAGCTTTGTTCGCCGTCGCCCGGCAGGCAGCCGAGGTCGATGATTGAGATGCGTTCCACGCGGTCGTCGTACGGGGTTCGGAAGAACGCGCCACAGTTGTCGGGCGAAAAGGTGGGCACTCGTCCCTGGAGCGGAGGCGCCAGTCCGAACTCCGCGGCGGACGAAAGTTGCCCGCCCGTTCGCCGGTAGACCTGGATCGTCCGCCCGTCGACCGCGAGCGCGACCGATCCGTCGTCTCCGAACGAGATTGCGTCGATGCCCCCGCTCGCCCGGACGAGAAGGCGGTCCCCGACCCGGAGCTCGCGTCCCTGCACGTAGACCAGGTTGCCGACGTCCGTGTAGCCCGCAGGGCACCCCGGGAGCTTGGCGGGGACCGCCTCGCCGATCTCGAGCTCCCGGCCTTTCCCGCGCGCGTCGCACCAGGCCACACGCTGGCCGTCGGGCGTCCACACGATCGAGTCGATGCGGGCCTGGAACTGGCCCAGGTCCAGATAGGCGTGGTCCAGATCGACGATGCGGAAGGGCACCACGGAGCGACGCCTCGACGGAAGGCTGTAGGCAAGCCGCTCGGAGTGGCGCGGCGACCAGAGCTTGCACGTGCCTGCGAGGCGGGGGAGCGGGAAGATCGTTCCGGTCGGTAGGTCGAGCTCCTGGATCACGCATGTTTCCCCGGTGAACACGATGCGGCCGGGGAGCCGCCCGAGGGTAAAGCCGCGGATGCGCCGTACAGGAGGAGCGGTGATCGATTCGCTGCTCTGGGTCCCGGCGGGCGCGGTCGGTGGAGTAGCGGCTGGACCGCCTCCCAGTCCACGAAGCGCGTCCGCCGCCGCGAATCCCGCGACAAGGAGCACCGCAGCCACGATCAGGAGGTCTCGGGGTCTCATTTCTTGCAGCTATAATGCGCGCTTCCGCGATGGTGCAGGAACAAACCGCTACTGAGGCAGACCCCAGGCTGGAAGAGGAAGGTGTCTGGACGCGCGGTCCAGACGGGGAGCTGATCCCCGATTACGACTCCACCTTCCCGACGATCAACGAGGGTGAGGTGGTGAGCGGCACGGTCGTCCGTGTGGACAAGGACGAGGTGCTAGTCGATATCGGCTACAAGTCCGAGGGCGTCATTCCGGTCTCGGAGCTCTCGATCCGTCGCTCGGTCGACCCGGCCAGCGAGGTGCAGCTCGGCGACGAGATCGACGCGCTCGTCCTCACCAAGGAGGACACCGAAGGGCGGCTGATCCTCTCCAAGAAGCGCGCACGCTTCGAGATGGCCTGGAAGAAGATCGAGCGCGCTGCCGAAAGCGGCGAGCCCGTCGAGGGCACCGTGATCGAGGTGGTCAAGGGCGGTCTCATCCTCGACCTCGGGGTCCGCGGGTTCCTGCCCGCGTCGCTCGTCGATATCCGTCGAGTCCAGGACCTGGACGACTTTCTCGGCAAGACGCTTCGCTCCAAGGTGATCGAGCTGAACCGGAGCCGCAACAACGTCGTTCTCTCGCGCCGCGCTGTGATTGAGGAGGAGCGTAAGGAGATGCGCCAGGCGATTCTCGACCGGCTTTCGCCGGGCGACGTCGTCACCGGCACGATCTCGAACATCGTCGACTTCGGCGCCTTCGTCGACCTCGACGGCATCGACGGGCTCATCCACATCTCCGAGCTTTCCTGGAGCCACGTCAACCACCCTTCCGAGCTCCTCGAGATCGGTCAGGAAGTCAGCGTCAAGGTGCTCGACATCGATCGCGACCGCCAGCGGATCTCCCTGGGGCTCAAGCAGACTCAGACGGATCCCTGGCAGCAGGTCGTCGACACACACGACCAGGGCGATGTCATCGAGGGGAAGGTGACCAAGGTCGTTACCTTTGGGGCCTTCGTGGAGATCCTCCCGGGCGTCGAGGGCCTCGTGCATATCTCCGAGCTGGCACAGCACCACGTCGAGAATCCGCGCGAGATCGTCTCGCAGGGGGACGTCGTCAAGGCGAAGATCATCGAGATGGACGCCGAGCGCCGGCGCCTCTCGCTCTCACTGAAGCGTGTCGAGGAGGGCGACGACGGCCCGACGACTGCGTCGGCTGAGTCGCTCGGCCTCTCGGAGGAAGTCTTCGCGGAGAATCTGGCGACTGCCGAGGAAGCTCCCGCGCTCGAAGAAACGGTCGAGTCGACCCAGCCCGAAGACTCTGCGTTGACCGAAGAGACGGCATCCGAGGATGCCGCGTCCGAGGATCCCGCTCCGGCCGAGGCTGCCGACGAGGCAGTCGCGCTCGAGGACCAGGACGCGGGCGATGAGCCCGAGCCCGAGCCGTCCGTCCAGCCTGAGGACGACGAGCAGGCCTAGATCCTCCCGCCCCGTCTCCGTGGCCGTCACGGGCGGAATCGGGGCCGGGAAGAGCGAGCTTCTGCATGCGTTCGAGCGCCAGGGCGCCGCGGTTGTCTCGAGCGACGACATCGTGCACACCCTCCTGCGCCAGGACGCGGACGTGAAGCGGGCCGTGGTCGAGCGCTTCGGCGAGGAGGTACTCGGGCCAGACGGGGAGATCGACCGCGGCGCCGTCGCCCGCATCGTCTTCTCGAGCCGGCGGCAGCTGAAGTGGCTCGAAGAGCTTCTGCACCCACTTGTCGTCGCCACCTACCTGCGCTGGCGTGAGCAGCTCGGTGACCTGGACGAGCCGCCCGAGGTGTGCATCACGGAAGTTCCTCTCCTTTACGAGGTCGGCGGCGAGACCCGCTTCGACAAGGTCGTCGCCGTGACTGCGTCCCCGGACGTGCGAGCCTCTCGCAAGGTTCTCGTCACCGACCGGCGTGGGGGCCGGCTGATCCCGGACGATGAGAAGCTCCGGCGTGCCGACTTCGCCTACGTAAACGACGGGTCTAGGGAGGATCTGGACGCCTTCGCCGCCGACGTGCTGGCGAGGCTTACGAAATGACACGAGCTCTCGCGGTCATCGTCGCCCTTGGGGCGCTCGCGGGCGGGTTCTTCTTCGTCGAGGAGACAAAGCCGGCCTGGTACGCACGGATGCGCTACCCGCTCGAGTATCAACACATCGTCGTCGGGCACGCGAAGAACTACGACCTCGATCCGGCTCTTCTCGCGGCCGTGATCTACCGGGAGAGCAAGTTCGATGCGAACGCGCGATCCTCGTCCGGCGCCGTCGGGCTCATGCAGCTTCTCCCGGAAACGGCCAAGGGGATCGCCGTGCACACAGGCGGGCACAAGTTCGTGGTCTCCGACCTCGAGGACCCGGAGATCAACGTCCGGTACGGAGCGTTCTACCTCAGGCGCCTGATCCGCAAGTATGGCGAGGTGCCCCTCGCTCTCGCGGCATACAACGCGGGCCAGGCGAACGTCGACGAGTGGGAAGCCGCCGGGGGTGAGATAGGCTTTCCGGAGACAAGGCAGTACGTCGATGAGGTCCTCGAGCTCCAGAAGATCTATCGTCGCGCCTACGGCGACGAGCTCGGCCCTGCCTAGTCCCTAGGGCCGGCGCGCGAGGCGGAGCTCGCAGTCCGCCGCGACCGTGTCGACCGGGTCGGCAACGACGACGTCGTATCCCTGGCCGCATTCCAAGTAGTCGGAGACGAGGTCCCGGGCGAAGAGCCGGTCGTCCCCGGAGCCGCCGAAGATGGAGTCGGAGCCGGACCCGCCCCGGAGCTCGTCGTCCCCCGCGCCTCCATCGATCGTGTCGTTCCCTGCGCCCGCCAGGACGGCATCGCTCCCGTCCAAAGCAGCGACCGAGTCCGCCCCGGGCCCGCCACAGATGAAGTCGGCGAGATCGGTGCCGGTGAGCGGGCCACCCCCCGGCGCAGCCGCGACCATGCAGAGCCACGAGCGCGAGAAGTCCGGAGGGGTCGGCGTACAGAGCGTGTCCAGGCGGGCGCGCATTGCCACCACCTGGGTCCGGTACGCAGGGTCCGCGGCGCGACTCTTGAGCTCGTAGGGGTCGGCCGTCAAGTCGTAGAGCTCGTCCTCGCCCGTTCCGTAGAAGACGTACTTCCAGGTGGAGCTTCGGACGCCGCAGTACGTCGGCATCGCCGGATACGGCGCCCCACGGAGGTGCTCGACCAGAAAGTCGTCCCGCCCTGGAGCCGCGGAGCCTCCGACGATTCCGAGCAGGCTCTGGCCGTCCACCCGCGCCCGCTTCGCACGGGCGGCGGCCGCGAAGGTCGGAGCGAGGTCGATGTTCAGGGCCGTGCGGGTCTCGATTCTCGACCCGCGGAAGAGGCGGTCGTACCGGATGACGAGCGGAACGCGGATGCTCTCCTCGTAGGGCACGCCCTTGCCCTCGACGCGATGAGCTCCCCAGCTGTAGCCGTTGTCGGACATGAAGACCACGATGGTGTCCCTGAGGATGCGGCGCCGGCGGAGCTCGCCAAGCAGCGAGTTGACGCCGTCGTCGACTGCGAGGAGCGTCTGCAGCTGACGGCGGCGGAAGAGATCCGCATTCAGCCCTTGGTCGTGACTCCAGGGGGGAATCTGCCGGATCCACGTTGGCTTGTCGGAGACGTCCTGCTCGTTGTAGTTCGGGGGCCGCCAGGGCTCCGTGGCCTCGAACGCATTCGCGTGGCGCAGGGCCGGGACAGCCGGGGAGTGTGGAGCAAACGGCGCGTAGACCAGGAGGAACGGCTTGTGTGCAGCCCGGATGAAGCGAGTCGCTTGTCTCGTCAAGACATCCGTGGAGTAGTGGGCCGGGTTCCCCGGCCAATACCGGCGCCGGGAGCCGTCCACGTTCAGCTCGTAGCGGTCGTAGCCGACTCGAGTGAACGCCACCCAGCGATCCCACCCCGGCGGAACGTACGAGCGTCTGTAGCCGTTCAGGTACTTCCCCACGTAGCCCGTGCGATAGCCGGCCGACCGGAGCCACGTACCGACCGTCGAGCGGTCGCGAAACGATCCAAAGCCTCCGTATTGGCCGTTGTTTCCGTAGACGTTGGTGGAGTGCGAGTAGCGGCCCGTCAGGATGCTCGCGCGACTCGGGCAACAGAGGGCGTTCACGACGAACGCGTTCGTGAACGTCACGCCCCGTCCGACGAGATCACGCTGGACGGTCGGCATCGCCCCGAGCGTGTCGAAGCGCTGATCGTCCGTCAGGACGAACACGATGTTCGGCCGGGTCGCGGCTCCCGCTCCGCTCACCGCGGAAAGGAGTGCGACGCCGACGATGAGCAGCGCCAGCAGGCGATGGACCCCTCCGCGCACTTCTGACATGGTATTCCTCCAGGGCGACGGCTCTGAGTCCGGGGTCGCGGGCTACGATGGAAGCCGTGCCCGACTTCCGCGTCTCGAGCGCCTACAGACCTACCGGCGACCAGCCGCGAGCGATCGAATCCCTTGCCGAGGGCATTAACTCAGGCGAGCAGTTCGAGACGCTTCTCGGTGCGACGGGCACCGGAAAGACGGCGACGATGGCCTGGCTGATCGAGAAGGTGCAGCGGCCGACGCTAGTCATCGCCCACAACAAGACGCTCGCCGCGCAGCTCTGCAACGAGTTCCGAGAGTTCCTGCCGGAGAACGCCGTCGAGTACTTCGTCTCCTACTACGACTACTACCAGCCGGAGGCGTATGTTCCCCAGGCCGATCTCTACATCGAGAAGGACGCCTCGATCAACGACGACATCGACCGGCTCCGCCACGCGGCTACGAGCGCACTCCTCGTCCGCCGCGACGTGGTCATCGTCGCGTCGGTCTCATGCATCTACGGCCTCGGGTCGCCGAAGGAATACGAGGACAAGACCGTGCTGCTCGCGGCCGGGCAGGAGATCGACCGCGACCTGATGTTGCGCAAGCTCGTGGACATCCAGTACGCGAGGAACGACGCCTTTCTCGGTCGCGGCCGCTTCCGAGTCCGCGGCGACGTCGTCGAGGTGCAACCGGCGCACATGGAGTCGGCGTACCGGATCTCGTTCTTCGGCGACGAAGTGGAGCAGATCACGCACTTCGATCCGCTCACCGGCGAGATCCATTCGAAGCTCCCGCATCTCGCGATCTTCCCGGCGACGCAGTACGTGACTTCGCAGCCGACGATCGACCGCGCCGTTGACGAGATCAGGCACGAGCTGGAGGAGCAGGTCAAGCTCTTCGAGTCGCAGGGAAAGCTGCTCGAAGCGCACCGGATCCGACAGCGAACCGAGTACGACCTCGAGATGATGAAGGAGCTCGGCTACTGCAACGGGATCGAGAACTACTCGCGGATTCTGGACGGGCGCGAGCCCGGGACGGCCCCGCACACGCTCCTCGACTACTTCCCGAGTGATTTCCTGGTCCTGATCGACGAGTCGCATCAGACCGTGCCGCAGATCGGCGGCATGTATGAGGGCGACCGCTCGCGCAAGCAGACGCTCGTCGAGCACGGCTTCCGGCTCCCGTCCGCGCTCGACAATCGCCCACTTCGCTTCGACGAGTTCCTCGGCAAGGTGAACCAGGCCGTGTTCGTCTCGGCGACGCCAGGGGCCTACGAGCTGCGGCAGTCGACCCGGGTCGCGGAGCAGATCATCCGGCCGACCGGAGTCGTCGACCCCGAGGTCGAGCTCCGGCCGACCACACACCAGATCGACGACCTCCTGAACGAGATCCGCCGGAGAGAGGAGGCCGGCGAGCGCGTCCTCGTCACGACGCTAACGAAGAAGATGTCCGAAGATCTCACCGACTATCTGCTCGAATCGGCCGTCAAGGCGCGCTACCTCCACTCCGAGATCGACACGCTGGAGAGGATCCAGATCATCCGCGAGCTCCGGCTGGGAGAGTACGACGTGCTCGTCGGCGTCAACCTGCTGCGGGAGGGGCTCGACCTGCCGGAGGTCTCGCTCGTGGCGATCCTCGACGCCGACAAGGAGGGCTTCCTGCGGGGCCAGACGGCGCTCATCCAGACGATCGGGCGGGCCGCGAGGAACATCAACGGCAAGGTGATCATGTACGCCGACAAGCTGACCGAGGCGATCAAAGGCGCGATCGACGAGACTACGCGCCGGCGGGAGATCCAGCTTCGCTACAACGAGGAGCACGGGATCACGCCCGAGTCGATCGTCAAGGGCGTCTCGGACATCGCCGAGTTCCTCTCGCTCGAGTCGCCGACAGTTCCGGGCAGGCGCCGGCGGAAGGACCGCAAGGTCGAGGGCCTGAGCATCGACGAGCTCGAGAAGCTCGTCGTCACGCTCGAGGAGGAGATGTTCGCCGCCGCGCAGGAACTGCGGTTCGAGTACGCGGCCAAGCTCCGCGACGAGATCAAGAACCTGCGACGGGAGCTCATGGCAGCCGCAGAGCCTGCCGCCTAGGAGGCTGGAGCCCCTTCCACCGTCGAGCAGTCGATGCGACCGGCGGTGGCATCCGCGATGACCCCCTTCAAGCCCTCGTACGAGGGCTTGGGCGTCCGGTCGGCCCAGAACGCGCCCGACTGCCAGCCTTCGAGGCTTGCCTCGTCCCACATCAGGAAGTTGAAGAAGCCACGCACGAAGGGCTGGCAGTACGCAAGCCCGACGGCCCGCTCGAACTGCGCGCTCTGCTCCTCAGGCGGGATCGTCTCGACGTTCTCTTCACCCGTATACACCGGAAGCTTTTCGGGAATCACGGTCGTCTGAAAACCCATTTCGAGATACCAGATGAAAGTGCAACGCTCCTCCACGCACGCGCCCGGGACCGCCTGGGCCGTCCCTGTGAAGGCCTCGGACAGCGCCGCCATCAGATCGGCGTAGTCGCCCTCGGCGATCGTCGAGCCGCGATGGTCGGTGGCAGGCGGCTCGGCCGAGTTCGCCCCGTAAGCGTGGTGGCCGACCGTGTCGAAGAGCGGCTCGTCGCGGCCACTCCTCCGGTACGCGAGCCCCATCTCCCGGATGAACTTGCCCGGCGAGTGCGAGATGTTGCTCCGCGCGTCCGGGAGGTCGTTTCCCTTTGGCGCGGTTGCGGGGGCGATCAGGTTTACCTCCGGCCGGAGGTCATGGAGGACGTCCCAGCAGTGCGCGAGGAGCTCGACGTAGGCGGCCGGCGCCGCGCTCGCACCCAGCTCGTCAAACTGGGGCTGCCAGAAGTAGCTCTTGTTCGGCTCGTTCCAGACGACCAGGTCTTTGATGGCCGGGTAGCGCTCGACGAGGTCCGCCGCGTACGCGCAATAGTCGTCCCGGGCCGTCTCGTCGAGTGGCGCGGAGTCCGCCTGGCCGTAGAGGGCTACGACGACCCGTTCGGAGGCTCGCGCCGTCATCATCGCGTCCAGCTGGGCGACCACGTCCGGCGGCAGCGTCCGTGCTCCAGGTTCCCACGGAACCGTGATCCGGAAAGTCGCGACTCCGAGCTCGCGGGCGACCGGCAGTGCGGAGTCGGGCTCGAGCTTGAGCGCGTCCTCCGTCACGCCGACGAAGAGCTCATGTTCGGCCGCCGACTGCTTCGGCGAAACCTCGCTCATGGGCGTGCAACCCGCGACGAAAGCCGCGGCAGCGAGGAGAAGGACGAGACCCCGGGGCATGTCTCTTCGACTCTAGGTTCTCTGGCCCACGAAGCGCGAGGCCGGCCCTCCGGAACTGGACCGCTAGCCGAGTGAGGCGAGCGGCTCGAGGCCGCGCGGGAACCGGCGGTCGGCGATCTGCGCCCAGGACGTCTCCGCCCAGGCGAACGTGAGGACCCGGAGCGAGCGATCTTCCGCCTCGTAGAGATGCAAGCCCCTTGCCTCACCACGCCGTTTGGGGCGCGGCTGGCCCAGTCCGGGCGCCGTGACCACAGTGGTGCCGTGCACCTGACCGTGAACGACTTCGAACTCCCTCCGCTCCGCGACCGCCGCTTGGTGGACGTGGCCCGAGACGATCAGCTCCGCGCCCGCGTCGACAAGGCCGCCGAGGACCGTGCTTCGGTTCGCGATCGTCCGCTTCGTGGAACGCCAGGGCGCTCCGAGCAGATGGTGGTGCAAGGCGACGATCTTGAGGGCGCCGGGGGCTGCGTCGGCGAAGCAGCCGCGGACCTGCTCGATCTGGTTGGGCCGGAGTGCACCGCCCTGCTGTTTCCACGGCCGCACGGAGTTCAGCCCGCAGACAACGAGCCGGTCGGAGCGATAGGTGGACTCCGTCTGTCCCCAGACCCTGGTGAATTCGTCGAAAGTGGCCGTGAAGCGCCAGGGCGGCCACCGCGGGATGTCGTGATTGCCCGGAATGACCAGGAGGGGCGTATCCAGGGAGCGGAGCAGCGCGGCCGCGCGGTCGTGCTGTGCCCTCATGTTTCTGTGCGTGAGATCGCCACTCGCGATCACCAGCTCGGGCTGGGTCTCGGCCACGAGCGTGCGTAGATCGCCCTCGACCTCAGGCTCCTCCTGCGTTCCAGCGTGTAAATCCGACACCTGGAGGACGCGTAGGAGCGGCATCAGGCGGGCAGACTATAGTGAGTCCATGGTTGACGAGCCTGCTGAGATCTTCGATGACATCTACGTCGGATTGCGTGCCGGGGCGGCCGGACGGAAGAAGCGACGAGGCGAGCCGCTCTCGCCTGAGGAGCAGGAGGCACTCGGACGCTGGTCGCGCATGTCAGGCTGGCGGAAGTCCCTCGCAGTGGGTGGATTCGTACTCGGCACCTTCGGGCTCGGGGTGACCGTCGGCGGCCTCGTCTTTGGCCGCTGGCGCAAGGCCTGATCCGGAGTCTCGACGCGCGCCAGGTCGATGCAGTCGTTGCGATGAGCTCGTGCGCGTCTTTGTCCGAGTGCTGCACAGGTTCGCCTCACTCCGTGCAACACATGCCCGCGGCCGCGAGCTAGGCTTACCGCGGGGGAACCGGTAATCGGGGGGACCCCCGGGGGACGAATTTCACGGGCGCGGGGGTCCTGCTTTCGAATCTCGCCTTCCCGGCGCCGCGGCCTTCCCCAGGCGTGCAGCAGGAGCGCCGCACCCCGTGCCGAAGGCGCCACCCATGCGCGGGTATCTCTCTCCGGGGGAGGAAGTCCAGCTGGAAGCACGCCAGCATGGCATCGCGCTCGCCTTTCCGCTGGCTCGTGCGTTCGCGGTCGCGGGTCTGGGGACTGCGCTCATCCTCTACGGAACGCGCGTCCATTGGCTCTTCGCCCCGCTCGGAGCGGGCCTTCTCGGGGCGGCCGCCGTCCTGGCGCTCGGAGCCGTCTGGCGCTGGGACCGCACCGAGCTCGTCCTGACGAGCGAGAAGCTCTTCGTCGTGCACGGGGTCCTGAGCCGCCGCGCCGCAGCCGTTCGGCTCTCCCGTGTCGGTGCGGTCGAGGTCGAGCAGAGCCTCCTCGGTCGCGTGCTCGGGTACGGGACGCTCATCGCGGGGGAGCTCGAGATCCCATATGTCCCCCGTCCGCGCGACGTCTGCCGGCTCGTTCGCTAAGGCGCCCAACGAGCTCCTCGCGGCCGCCTGCGAAGTAACTACATTTGGTATAGTTACTGGCACATGGCGACCGAGAGAGGACCAATTCACCCAATGAGCAAGCTTCTTTTGATTCCCCTGGAAGACACCGTCGTCTTCCCAAACATGAGTCTCACCCTGACGATCGACACGGGTGACGAGGACAAGGTCGTGCTCGTCCCGCGACACGAGGGTGACTACGCGAGCGTAGGCACCGTCGTCGAGGTGACGGACAAAGTCCGACTGCCCGGCGGCGTCCAGGCCGTCAATCTGAACGGGCTTCATCGTGCTGTGATCGGCGCGGCCGAGAGCGATGCCTCCGGCCAGCTGCGAGCGGATGTCGACGAGCGTCCGGATGAGAATCCCGCTCCGACCGTGACGCGCGAGCTCGAGCGCGAGTACCGCGCTGTCGTGGAGGAGATTCTGGAAGTCCGCGGAGCCGACGAGCGAATCTCTGCCTTCGTCCGCTCCATCTCCGACGCAGGTGCTCTCGGCGACACCGCCGGTTACTCGCCAGAGCTTTCCTTCGAGCAGAAGGTCAAGCTGCTCGAGGCTGTCGACGTCGTGGAGCGCCTCAAGCTCGCGGTCGAGTACCAGCGAGAGGTGCTCGCCCAGCTCCAGGTTCGCAAGCGCATCCGTGAGGACGTCGAATCCGGTGCACAGAAGCAGCAGCGCGATTACTTCCTCCGCCGCCAGATGGACTCGATCCGCAAAGAGCTCGGCGAGGACGAGGGCTCGATCGTCGAGGAGTACCGCGAGAAGATCGCTGACGCCGGCATGCCCGAGGAGGTGCAGAAGCAGGCGGAGAAAGAGCTCGATCGGCTCGAGCGGATGGGCGAGTCGACGGGCGAGTCCTCGATGATCCGCACGTACCTCGACTGGTTGATCGCGGTGCCGTGGTCGAAGCGCTCCCAAGACGTTCTCGACCCCGTGAACGCGCGCGAGATCCTCGATGCGGACCACGCCGGCCTCGAGGACGTGAAGGATCGAATCGTCGAGTACCTCGCGGTCCGGAAGCTCCGCCAGGAGCGTGGGATCCAGGAGGACAAGCGCTCAGGCGCGATCCTGACGCTCATCGGCCCGCCCGGCACAGGCAAGACATCTATCGGCGAGTCGGTCGCGCGTGCCCTCGGCCGCGAGTTCGTCCGGATGTCACTGGGCGGCGTGCGCGACGAGGCTGAGATCCGTGGGCACCGACGTACCTATATCGGTGCGCTCCCGGGACGCCTGGTCCGCGCGCTTCGTGACGCCGAGACGATGAATCCGGTGATCATGCTCGACGAGGTCGACAAGGTCGGCGCGGACTGGCGCGGAGACCCGTCGTCGGCCCTCCTCGAAGTGCTCGACCCGGCACAGAACCACTCTTTCCGCGATCACTACCTCGACGTTGAGCTCGACCTCTCGGAGGTCTTCTTCATCGCGACAGGCAACGTGGCCGACACGATTCCGAGCCCCCTCCTCGACCGCATGGAGGTCATCCGCTTTGACGGCTACACGGTCGACGAGAAGGTCGCGATCGCTCGGGGCTATCTCTGGCCCCGGCAGGTCGAGCGAAACGGGCTCCTCGCCGACGAGGTCGAGATCCACGATGCCGTCATCGAGACGGTGATCACCGAGTACACGCGCGAGGCAGGCGTTCGCCAGCTCGAGCGTGAGCTCGGGACGATCCTGAGAAAGACAGCCACGCGCATCGTCTCAAAGGAGATCGAGGTGCCCGTGGGCGTCGACCTCGAGATCGTCCGCGACGCGCTCGGCCGGCAGAAGTTCTTCCAGGAGGCCGCTGAGCGAACAGCCGTCCCGGGTGTCGCAACAGGGCTGGCCGTCACCGGCACGGGCGGCGACGTCCTGTTCGTCGAGGCCACCACCATGGAAGGAGCCAGCGAAGGCCTGATCCTCACCGGCCAACTCGGCGACGTCATGAAGGAGTCGGCGCGCATCGCGCTCTCGTACGTGCGGGCGCACACCGAGGATCTCGGCATCGACCCGCAGGAGTTCACCGACCGGTCCTTCCACGTTCACGTCCCGGCCGGTGCGATCCCAAAGGACGGGCCGAGTGCCGGCATCACGATGGCGACAGCTCTCGCCTCGCTCCTGACGCGACGGCCCGTGAAGCACACCGTCGGCATGACCGGGGAGGTCACGTTGCAGGGCCGCGTGCTCCCGATCGGCGGCCTGAAGCAGAAGGTGCTGGCCGCGCACGCTGCGGGACTCACGGACGTGATCCTGCCGGAACGAAACCGGCCGGACCTGGACGACGTGCCCGAGACGGTTCGCGAGCAGATGACCTTCCATCCCGTGATGACGCTGGCGGAGGTGCTCGACCTCGCGCTCGAGCCGGTCCGCTCCCAGGATGCCGCCCTGTCGTAGATGCCAGCCCGTGCCTGAGGAGATCCGCCAAGCCGCGGATCTCCTCGGGCGGCGCTGGCTTCTGTCGATCCTCTACGCGGCCCACACGGGCGCAGTTCGCTACAACGAGTTCCTCCAGGCAGTCGGCAGGATCCCGCCAAGAACGCTCGCCATCCGCCTGGTCGAGCTCGAGGAGGCGGGGATCTTCGAGCGGCGCGTGCTGGCCTCGCGGCCTCCGACGGTGGAGTACCGGCTGACGCCTGCGGGTGAGCGGCTGAGCGTGGTCGTGGATGCGCTTCAGCGTGTCGCCGGGCCGACGGCGTAGCGATCGAAGCGAACACGTGTTCGTCCGACCTCGAAGCTAGACTGACACCCACATGGCCGCCGAAGAGCTCGTCGTTCACGGCGCCCGCGAGCACAACCTCAAGGACATCACCGTCCGTCTGCCGCGGAATGCGCTCATTTGCGTGACCGGACTCTCCGGCTCCGGCAAGTCCTCCCTTGCCTTCGACACGATCTATGCCGAGGGCCAGCGCCGTTACGTGGAATCGCTCTCGGCGTACGCGCGCCAGTTCCTGCAGATGATGGAGAAGCCAGACGTTGATTCGATCGACGGCCTCTCACCGGCGATCTCGATCGACCAAAAGACCACGTCCCGGAACCCGCGCTCGACTGTCGGCACGGTGACGGAGATCTACGACTACCTGCGGCTTCTCTACGCTCGCGTGGGGCGGCCGCACTGTCCGATCTGCGGTCGTCCGATTGCAGGGCAGAACGTCCAAGCCATCGTCGACCAGGTTCTCCGCTTGCCGGAGGGGACGAAGTTCACGGTCAACGCTCCTGTCGTCCGGGACCGGAAGGGGGAGTACAAGGACCTCCTCGAGCACCTCAGGAACGAGGGCTTCACCCGTGTCAAGGTCGACGGCGAGCAGAGACTCCTCGACGATGAGATCGAGCTGGACAAGAAGTTCAAGCACACGATCGAGGTCGTGGTCGACCGGCTCGCGATCAAACCGGATCTGCGCCACCGCCTCACTGACTCGGTCGAGACCGCGCTCGCCCTGGCCGACCGGCTCGTCGCGATCGACATCGTCGACGGCGAGACGATGACCTTCTCCGAGCGCTTCGCCTGCCCCGAGCACGGGGTCGGGCTCCCGGAGCTCCAGCCGCGCATCTTCAGCTTCAACTCTCCTCACGGGGCGTGCCCGCGCTGCATGGGCCTCGGCTCGCAGCAGCGCATCGACCCGGACCTGCTCGTGCCCGATCCGACCGTCTCGGTCGGCGAAGGCGCGCTCGTCCCCTGGTCCGTTGGTAGCTCGAGCTACTACGAGTCCGTTATCCAGGCGATCGGCGACCGCTACGAGATAGACCTCGACCGGCCCTGGAACGAGCTGTCGGAGGACGAGCAGAGCCTGTTTCTCTTCGGCACGGGCGACGACAAGATTTACGTCCAGTACCGGAACCGGATGGGTCGCCGGCGCTCGTACATGACCCGCTTCGAGGGGATCGTCACGAACCTCGAGCGCCGGTACCGGGAGACGGACTCGTCGCAGCAGCGGGAGCGCATCGAGGAGTACATGAGCTTCCGCCCCTGCCCGGAGTGCAAGGGCGCCCGCCTGAAGCCCGAGGTGCTCGCGGTGACCGTTGGTGACAAGGCGATCCACGAGTTCACGCGCATGTCGGTGACCCGGTCGCTCGAGTTCCTCGGCAGCCTCGAGCTGTCCGAGACCGAGCACCTGATCGGGGAGCGGATCATCAAAGAGATCCGCGAGCGGCTCACGTTCCTGGACAACGTCGGGGTCGGCTACCTGCAGCTCGACCGCGCATCCGCGACCCTCTCGGGCGGAGAGGCTCAGCGTCTGCGGCTCGCGACGCAGATCGGCTCGCAGCTGGTCGGCGTCCTCTACATCCTCGACGAGCCGTCGATCGGGCTCCACCAGCGCGACAACGACAAGCTGATCACGACGCTCGAGCGCCTCCGCGATCTCGGAAACACCGTCATGGTCGTCGAGCACGACGAGCAGATGATGCGCTCCTCGGACCACGTCGTAGACATGGGCCCGGGCGCGGGCGAGCACGGCGGGCACGTGATCGCTGAGGGGCGGGCCGAGGAGATCGAGCGAAGCGGCAAGTCGATCACGGGTCAGTTCCTGTCCGGCAAGAGAACGATTGCGGTGCCGGAGCGTCGCACCGAGGACCTCGGATCGTTCTTCATCCGCGGCGCGAGCATGCACAACCTGAAGGGGATCGACGTCGAGTTTCCGGTGGGGAAGTTCATCTGCGTGACGGGCGTCTCGGGGTCCGGCAAGTCGACGCTCGTGAACGAGATCGTCTACAAGGCGCTTGCGAACCGGCTCCACAGGCTGCGCGTCAAGCCGGGCGACCACATCGCCTGCGACGGCATCGAGTGCTTCGACAAGGTGATTGACATCGATCAATCGCCGATCGGCCGCACGCCGCGCTCGAACCCGGCCACGTACACAAAGCTCTTCGACCACATCCGGGAGCTCTATTCCCAGACACCGGACGCAAAGGTGCGCGGCTACAAGCCGGGGCGTTTCTCGTTCAACGTCCGCGGAGGCCGCTGCGAGACCTGCAAGGGCGACGGCACGATCAAGATCGAGATGCATTTCCTGCCGGACGTCTACGTCCCGTGCGAGACCTGCAAGGGAAAGCGCTACAACCGCGAGACACTCGAGGTGCGGTTCAAGGGCAAGTCGATCGCGGACGTTCTCGAGATGTCGATCGAGGAGGCACTCGCCTTCTTCGCCAAGATCCCGAAGATTCGGCGGCGACTTCAGACCCTGCACGACGTCGGGCTCGACTACGTGAAGCTTGGCCAGCCCGCAACCACGCTCTCGGGTGGCGAGGCACAGCGCGTGAAGCTCTCGGCCGAGCTCTCGAAGGTGGCGACCGGAAAGACGCTTTACATCCTCGACGAGCCGACCACGGGCCTCCACTTCGCTGACATCGAGAAGCTGCTCGACGTCCTCCAGCGTCTCGTCGACGCCGGCAACACCGTGCTCGTGATCGAGCACAACCTCGACGTAATCAAGCAGGCGGACTGGATCGTCGATCTCGGCCCTGAGGGCGGGGAGGCCGGCGGTGAGCTGATCGCGACCGGCACCCCGGAACAGGTCGCCGAAGTCGACGGCAGCTTCACCGGGCAGTTCCTGCGCGCGGTGCTTCCGAGCGCCGCCGCCGCGGCTGCCTGACGTTCTCCTGCGCTTCGGCGGATACGCTGACCGCGTGGACGCCGAGCTCCGTGCAAGCACGCCCGAACGGGACTGGTGGCTCCGCGCCCTAGCCCTGGTTCAGGCGCCCCGCGCCGTCTTCGCGGGGTTGCGAGATGATTCCGACGAGCAGGCAACTGCGCGGCAGGAGCCCGTCATGGCGCTCGTGATCCTCGCCGGGATGGGTGCGATCCTCGTTACGAATGCGACCCGAAGCCTGCTCGACAACCAGGAGGTCGACCGGCTTCTTGTCCTCGTGCTCGTCTTCCTCGCCGGCGCGCTCTACGGCGCCGCTGCTTACTGGATCGGCGGCGGCGCCCTCTACCTGGGCGTCAAGGCCGCGGGAGGCGACGAGACGTACCGCCGCGCCCGCCACCTCCTGGCTTTCGCGGCGGGTCCGATCGCCCTCTCGCTCCTCGTTCTCTGGCCGCTCCAGATCGCGATCTACGGGAGCGACCTCTTTCGCTCCGGAGGCGGTGACGAAGGGGGTGCAGGCGCCTGGGTCTTCCTCGTGCTCGAGATCGCGTTCTTCGCGTGGGCCCTCGTCCTCATCGTCTATGGGATCCGGGTCGTCCACGAGTGGCCCCTAGTACGCTCGCTCGGGGCGCTCGTACTTGCGGCTCTCGCGCTCGTCGCGCTCGGGATCATCCCCTCGCTTATCTAAGAGGGATTGGTCGAACGTCGCTCGGCACTGCGCCCGCGTGTCGCCAGGCCCTCCTAGGTCTTGACCGACGCAATCTCGGCCTCGAAGCGCGTGAGCTCTTCCTGCGGGATCGAATAGGTGTGCTCTTCGCCCGGGAAGGCGCCGGACCGGACATCGCCGACAAAACGCTCGAGCGCAGCACGGATCTGCGGCGCGATCTCGGCGTAGCGCTTTGCGAATCGCGGCGAGCGCCCCTCGTAGAGGCCGAGGAGGTCGTGCCAGACGAGTACCTGGCCGTCGCAGCCGCGGCCCGCGCCGATGCCGATGGTCGGAATGTTGAGCGCCTTCGTGATCCGGGCCGCGACCGGCTCCGGGACCGCCTCGAGCACCAGTGCGGAAGCGCCGGCCGCTTCCAGCGCGAGCGCATCGTCGTAGAGCTCGTGTGCCCTCGTGGCCGTCCGGCCCTGCGCCTTGAAGCCGCCGAGCTTCGTCGCAGACTGAGGGGTGAGGCCCAGGTGGCCCAGCACCGGGATCCCGGCCGTCGAGATCGCGTGCAGCCGGGAGAGGCTCGGCCCGGCGCCTTCGAGCTTGACGAGGTCGGCGCCGCCCTCCTTCAGCATGCGGACGGCTGTTTCAACGGCCTGGCCGTCAGACACCTCGTACGAGCCGAACGGGAGGTCTCCGACGACCAGAGGTCGAGAAGCGCCCCGGGAGACCCACCGGGTCAGGAGGAGCATCTCCTCGAGCGTCGCTGGGACCGTCCCGTCGTAGCCCATGACGACCATCGCGGCGGTATCTCCGATCAGGACGAGGTCGACGCCGGCAGCGTCGACGAGCCGTCCACTCGGATAGTCGTATGCGGTCACCATCACGATCGGGTCCCCGCGCTGCTTCATCTCGCGAAGCTCGGTGAGCGGGAGCTTTCCAGCGGTGGGTGGTCGGCTACTCATGCACTGCTCCTTCCAGAGGGACGTTGTCGATCAGCCGGACGCGTCCGACGCGGACGGCGGCGGCGAGAATCGG
>DATLQD010000073.1:0-38936 GCA_035535315.1 Gaiellaceae bacterium | reverse complement strand
AGCTTCGGCATGCCCTCGACCTCGCAGAGGCACATACGACACGCCCCGACGGGCGGCCCGAGGCGTGGCTCGTAGCAGAAGACCGGGATCTCGATGCCTGCCGCGAGCGCCGTCTCGATCATGCCGGTGCCCTTCGGGACGCGGATCTCGCGGCCGTCGACAGAGACGGTGACGAGCCCGGGCGTGCTCATCGGCCGCCCTTTGCCCTACGAGCGTGTGGAGGGGGTGTGGGGGAACCGGGAGGTTCCTCCACGTTGGACTGTAAGAAGGGGGCTCGCGGGGAAACCATGGTTTCCCCCGCGGGAGCGAGCCGAAGGCGAGGGACCGTCATGCGAGCTCGTGCACCGGTACCTCGATCTGCGCACGCATGTGCGCGTGGTGCTGCTCGACCGGGGCGAGGACGTGGTCGAGGGTCGACTCGCCGCCGAACGGACAGCCGCCCTCGTCGATGTGCCGCCGGAACTCGTCACGGAACTTCGCCACGTAGCTCGCCACCGGCATCGCGGCGGCGTCGCCGAGTGGGCAGAGGCAGTTGCCGAGGATCCGGTCACAGACGTCGAGCAGGAGGTCGAGGTCGCCGTGCGACGCCTCGCCCTGCTCGATCTTCTTGAGGATCTGCACCATCCAGCGCGTCCCCTCGCGGCAGGGCGTGCACTTCCCGCACGACTCGTGCATGTAGAACTGCGCGACCCGGAGGCCGAGCTGCACCATGCAGCAGCGGTCGTCGATCACGATCACCGCTCCGGAGCCGAGCATCGTGCCCACCTTTGCCATCGAGTCGAAGTCGAGCGGTGTGTCGACCTCGTCGGCGCTCATGACGGGAACTGACGAGCCGCCGGGGATGATCGCCTTCAGCTCACGCCCGCCTGGAACGCCGCCACCGAGATCGAAGATCAGCGTGCTGAGTGGCGTGCCTAGCTCGAGCTCGTAGTTGCCGCCGTTCACGACGTTGCCGGAGAGGGAGAAGACGCGGGTGCCTGTCGAGTTCTCGACTCCGAGCTTCGCGTACTCCTCGGCGCCGAGCCGGATGATGTCGGGCACGGTGGCGATGGTCTCGACGTTGTTGATCAGCGTCGGCGAGGCGTAGAGGCCTGAGATGGCAGGGAAGGGCGGTTTCGATCGCGGCTGTCCACGCTTGCCCTCGAGTGACTCGAGGAGCGCGGTTTCCTCGCCGCAGATGTACGCGCCGGCCCCTCGATGGAGGACGATCGTGACCGAGGTGTCCGAGCCGAGCACGTTTGGGCCCACGTACCCGGCCTCCAGCGCCTCCTCCAGCGCCGCCCGGATGATCTCGTACTCGGTCAGGTACTCCCCCCGGATGTAAATGAAGGCAGTCTCGGCGCCGATCGCGTGGCTGACGATGACCGTGCCCTCGATGAGTGCGTGCGGGGTCGCGAACATGATCTCGCGGTCCTTGAACGTGCCCGGTTCAGATTCGTCCGCGTTGACGGTCAGGTAGATCGGCTTTTCCGTCTCGCCCGGCTTCGGGAGAAAGCTGGCTTTGCGCCCTGTCGGGAAGCCGGCTCCACCACGGCCCCGGAGACCTGAGGCGAGCAGGCGCTCGACCAGCGCGGCGCGGTCGGTTTCGAGCGCCTTTCGGAGCGAGCCGTAGCCGCCGACCGCCTCGTACTCGGAGAGCTGCTTTAGGTCACGGTCGCCGGCGTGCTCCAGGATGAGGTTGCGGACAGGGTTAGCGGCCACGGAGCTCCTCCACGATCCCGTGCACGTCCTCGGGCTTCACCGGCTCGCGGTAGCGGTGGTCGATGCTCACGACGGTGCCCCAGCCGCAGCCGCCGGCGCACTCGAGCGTCCTGAGCGTGAACTCGCCGTCGTCGGTCGTGTCGCCCGCGCGGATATCCAGCTCCTCCTCAAAGGCCTCGAGCACCTGTTGGGCACCGACGAGAGCGCACGAGATGTTCGTGCAGACCTCGACCATGTGCCGGCCGATCGGCTGGAGGTGGTACATGTCGTAGAAGCTGGCCACGGCCTGGCAGTAACCGGGCGTCAGGTCGAGAGCGTCCGCGACCTCCTGGAGGGCCTCCGGAGAGAGCCAGCCGTACTGCTTCTGAGCTGCGTGGAGCGCAGGCATGATGGCCGAGCGGCGCACGGGATACTGCGCAGCCAGCTCCTGAATCTCGTCATAAAGGGCAGTGTTAGGCACTTACGCAGTCCTCCCGAGCGAAGCGACGGGACAAGCTCCCCCCGATGGGAAATGCGCAGCGTTTCTCATCGATCCACCTCGCCCATGACGTTGTCGAGGGACCCGACGATTGCGATCAGGTCGGCCACGAGAGCGTCCGTCATCACGGTCGCCGTCGCCTCGAGGGCCACGTAGGAGGGTGCGCGGAACTTCACGCGCCACGGTCTCGGGCCTCCGTCCGCGACCAGGTAGCACCCGAGCTCGCCCCGCGGCGACTCGATCGGGATGTAGACCTCTCCCTCGGGGACCCGGTAGCCCTCCGTGACGAGCTTGAAGTGGTGGATGAGGCTCTCCATGGACGTATGGAGCTCGTGCCTGGGCGGCAGGACGACCTTGCGGTTGTCCGCGATCCAGGGTCCCTGGGGCATTCCGTCCAGGCATTGCTGGACGATCCGCACCGACTCGCGCATCTCGTTCAGACGCACCTTGTAACGGTCGTAGACGTCGCCGGCCGTGTAAACGGGCACGTTCCAGTCGAGCTCGTCGTACGCCAGATACGGCTCGCGCTTGCGGAGATCCCAGTTGACGCCGGAGGCACGGAGGACCGGTCCGGATTGCCCCAGGGCGAGCGCGTCGTCGGACGAGAGGAGCCCGATTCCTTTCGTCCGTTCGAGGAAGATCGCCTGTTTGTCGAGGAGTGCCTCGTAGTCGTCGATCCGCGCCGGCATGACGTCCGCGAACTTGCGGCACTCGTCCCAGAAGCCGACCGGCACGTCCTCGGCTAGCCCGCCGGTCTGGAAGTAGCGGGTGTGCATGCGGAAGCCGGCGACCAGCTCGAAGAGATCGAGGATCGCCTCCCGCTCCCGGAAGCAGTACCACAGCATCGAGATCGCGCCCAGCTCGAGGGCGCCTGTCCCCAGCCAGATCAGGTGCGAGTGCAACCTGTTCAGCTCGCACAGGAGTGTTCGCATCCAGGTCGCCTTCGCAGGCACCTCGATTCCGAGCAGTTTCTCGATCGCCAGGACGAAGACAAGCTCGTTGTTCTGAAAGGAGACATAGTCGATCCGAGGGGCGTACGTGATCGCCTTCCAGTACGTCTTCGCCTCCATGTTCTTCTCGAAGCCGGTGTGGAGGTAGCCGACGACCGCGTTCAGGCCGACGATCCGCTCTCCGTTTAGATCGATGACGAGCCGCAGCACCCCGTGTGTGGAGGGGTGGTTCGGCCCGAAGTTGACCTGCATGACGTCGCCCTGCTCCCGGATTGCAGGATCGACCTGGAGCATCGTCGGCACGGGCGAGGGGATGCGGCTCCGCTCGTAGACGGTCGGCCCGACGAAGACGCTGTCTCTCGTTGCGACCGCCATCGCTACTCCGCGTCCGAGAACCGGACCGGCTCGCCTCCGAGCGGATAGTCCTTGCGGAGCGGATGCCCCTCCCAGTCGTCCTCGGTCAGGAGGCGGGCGAGATTCGGGTGGCCCTCGATGTTGATGCCGAGCATCTCCCAGGCCTCGCGCTCGTGCCAGTCCGCGGTCGGCCAGACGGAGACGACGCTCTCGACAGGCTCGCCCTTGTCGCACCAGACCTGGAGCCGAACTCGGAGGGGCTCGTCCCGTAGGGCGAGCAGGTGGTAGTTGACCGAGAATCGCTTCGGCTTCGGCGCGGGCGTTCGCTGGAGCCCCCAGGATCCCGGAGCGTTGATGTCTCGTCCGCCGGCCGTGCCCCAGTAGCCGGCGATTCCCTTCGAGCCCCAGCCGAGGTAGTCGGTGGCGGCGATGTCGGCGAGCACGTTGAACCCGAGCTCGTCACGGCAGTGGAGGGCAGCCTCCACGAGGCCCTCGCGCTCGACGACGACTGTCACCTCGCCGTGCGCCCGCCGCTCCTCCACGAACCCCGGCACGGCGTCGTAGCTCATTGGCCGACCTTTGGCCCATGAGGGTGTGGAGGGGGTGTGGGGGAACCGGGAGGTTCCTCCACGTTGGACTGTAAGAAGGGGGCTCGCGGGGGAAACATGGTTTCCCCCGCGGGAGCGAGCCGGAGGCGAGGGACGGTCACGAAGCGACCCGGCGAGTCTCGTACGCGGGCGGCACTCCGGCCTTGACCTTCTCTTGCAGGCGGACGATCCCCTCGAGCACTGCCTCCGGGCGCGGCGGACAGCCGGGCACGTAGATGTCCACGGGAACGACCTTGTCGACACCCTGGAGCACCGCGTAGTTGTTGAACATGCCGCCCGAAGAGGCACAGGCGCCCATGGCCATGACCCACTTCGGCTCGACCATCTGGTCGTAGATCTGGCGCAGGGGCGCGGCCATCTTGTGCGCCACCCGCCCCGAGACGATCAGGAGATCGGCCTGACGGGGCGAGGAGCGGAAGACCTCGGCGCCGAAGCGAGCGATGTCGTACCGCGAGCCGACAACGGCGATCATCTCCATGGCGCAGCAGGCCAGCCCGAACGTATCTGGCCAGATCGAGTTCGCCTGCGCCCAGGCGACCGCTTTCTCGAGGGTCGTCAGCATGAGCTTTTGCTCGAGGTCTCCGAGCTCCTCCTCGAACTTGCTCGGATCCGGTCGCACGCCGCCGGGCCGCCGCATCAGTAGGCGCTCCGACTTGAGCCCGTAGTCGGCGAGGCGCTTGCGGCCGTTCCCCTCTACCGCCACTCGAGCGCTCCCTTTTTCCAGATGTAGACGTAGGCGACGGCCAGGATCGCGATGAAGAAGCCGAACTCGGCGAGCGCGAAGGTCCCGACCTCGTTCAGCACGACCGCGACGGGGAAGAGGAACACGATCTCGATGTCGAAGACGATGAAGAGCATCGCTGTCAGGTAGAAGCTGACCGTGAACCGCTGTTGCTTCGGAGGCCCTGTCGAGACCCCGGACTCGAAGGGGATCCGGCGCGCCCGCGAGTTCCTTCCGCGCGTTGCGAAGAGGAATGACATCGCGATCATCGAAGCCGGGATGACGAGCGCAAAGAAGCCGTACGCGAGGAAGGGAAACCAGTCGTCCAGCGATGCGAGGAGAGCGGCGCTCACCGCCGGGCATACTAACGCTACAAGCGAGAGGGCGGTGGAGCGCACAAACGCGCGCAGGAGCATCGATTCCGGACGAGGACGAACGTCACAAAGTGGGGGATTTCAACCCCCGGGAGCATTGCTAGACTTCGACCATGGTCACCATCACCGAGAGTGCCGCCTCGAAGATCAGGGAACTGATGGCCGAGGACGCCGAGGAAGAGGTTTCCGTCCTCCGTATCGCCATCGAAGGCGGCGGCTGCTCGGGGTTCCAGTACGCGCTCGGCTTTGACCGCGGCCCCCAGGACGGTGACAACGAGATCGAGATGAACGGCGTCAAGGTCGTAATCGACCCGTTCAGCGCTCCGTACCTCACGGGCTCCGAGATCGACTACGTGGACGCTCTCATGGGGGCGGGCTTCGCCATCAACAACCCGAACGTCCAGGCCGCGTGCGGCTGCGGCTCGTCTTTCCAGGCCAAGGAAGGCGTGGAAGGCGTGTCCGACGAGCCGGCGCCGGCAGCAGCCGGTGGCGGCTGCGGCTCGGGCTGCTCGCACTGATCAACACCGCGGGCGGCATGAATGCCGCCCCCACATGTAGGTACTTCGGACGGGCGGGACGAGTTCTACCCGCGCTAGCCTAGGTCGCGTGACCGAAGGCGTCTGCGACATCACCATCATCGGCGGCGGCCCAGTCGGGCTCGCGGCGGCGTACTACGCCGGTCATCGCGATGCGTCCGTCCGCATCATCGAGAGCCTCGAGCAGCTCGGAGGTCAGGTCGCCGCGGTCTATCCGGAGAAGCACGTCTTCGATGTGGCCGGGCACCCGAAGATCCAGGGCCAGGCGCTCGTCGACCTGTGTGTCGAGCAAGGCCTCCAGTTTGGCGCGGACGTCCATCTCGGCGAGGAGGTCTCGACGCTCGAGCGCGTGCAGCAGAACGGCGACGAGGTGCTCGCGATCGGGACGCACTCCGGTCAGACGTTCCTGACACGGACGATCATCGTCACCGCGGGCCATGGTGCCTTCGAGCCAAGGAAGCTCGGGCTCGAAGGGATCGACGAGTGGGAAGGGCGAGGCCTCCACTACTTCGTCAAGCAGAAGGATACGTTCCGCGACAAGGCTTGCGTCATCGTCGGCGGCGGCGATTCGGCGCTCGACTGGACGCTCGGCCTCCAGGACACCGCCCGCCTGCCGATCACGCTCATCCACCGGCGAGACCGGTTCCGCGCGCTCGAGTCCTCGGTCAACGAGGCGCGCAGGCTCGAGGAGGAGGGAAAGGTACGGATCATCGTGCCGTCCGAGGTTCGTGAGATCCGCGGGAACGGCGAGGTGGAGAAGCTGGTGATCGAGAATACGACGAGCGGCGAGGTGCACGAGGTCGATTGCGATGCGCTGATCACGCTGCTCGGGTTCCATTCGCATCTCGGCTCGATTGCCGACTGGGGCCTCGAGCTGCACGGGAAGAGGCAGATCCTGGTCGACCCGACCACGATGGACACGACCATCGACGGGGTGTACGCAGCGGGCGACGTCGCCGGCTACGAGGGCAAGATCACGCTCATCTCGGTCGGTTTCGGCGAAGCGGCGATCGCCGCCAACAACGCCGTGGCCCGGATCCGGGGCGAGAAGGTCCAGCCCAAGTACTCGACCGACTAGCCTGGGCCCGTGCGCCCTCGCATGGCGATTGTGGCTTTGGCCGCCGTGCTGGCCGGTTGCGGAACCACCGGCGCCGAGCAAGGTGACGTAGCGGGCTCCACCGGCAACGCACGCATCGACAAATGCGTTGAGCTTCTTCTAAGCCGCTCCGCAAGCGATGTCAACGAGCAAGAGGTGCGCGCCTACGCAAGGGACACGTACTGCGAGCGGTTCGAACGGAACGGCTGGATCTACGACGACGGGGCTCTGCGCATTGCGGCGCAAGACTGGCTAGACCACGGAGGAACAGAAGAATGTGTGACCGGCGAAAACGGCGAGCCGGCGCAGACGGTCCCGTGCGATCCGGATGGGGGAATCATTGACTGCGCGCTTCTCCATCTCGTCAGGCGAGCGGAGGTGAGGGCGTATGTCGCGGAGCTCCAGCGGGACGGTCAGGTGCAGTGCGACGACGGGACACCTCTCGCAGAGCTGGGTGTCCCCTGAACGGACCCGACTACGTCAGCATCCCTAGGCTGTCGACGGCCTCGGCGAGCGCCGGATCGCCTGGCTCCAAGCGCCGAATGCCAGCGAGCCGCAGCATTGCGAGGGCGCGGTCGAAGAGCGTGACGTTCGTCCAGAGCGACTCGTGGATCGACCACCAGCGGAGGCCGACTGTCTCCGCCCGGCCTCGGTAGAGCTCGAGCGCCTGTGGTTGGGTGATCGTGCGTTTCCTGGTCGCGACGAGCGACGGCCGCAGCGCGTGCTTCGAGAGCGTCCGCGGGTTGTCGAGATCCATCAGCTCGGCCTTGTCGTCGAGCTCCACCGCTGCCAGGGCAAGCGGGAGGCCGCGCCGCTCGAGCATGCCCGGGATCAGCCGCTGCGTTCGAAAGCGCGCCAGCTGCTCGACGATTGCCGATGCTTCGCGGTCGGCCACGTACAGGCAGCCGTACGCGTCCGGGTTGTCGTGCCGGCCGTCTCCCTGGTACTCCCGGGGAAACCAAAGCGGCCCGTCAGGTTCCTGTTCCCGCGCGCGCTCGCTCCAGGCGAAGCAGCGGTGCAAGATCACGCGAACGAGTCCGCACGCTCGGCGCGGATCGCTCGCAAAAGGTCCTCGACCTGCCCGGCGCGGATCAGGTCGATGGGTCTTCGGTCGCCGAGGCTCGGGTTCACTCCGAAGAGCCACGAGCGGGCCGTCGCTGGCTCGTAGAGGCGCAGAAGGTTCGACCAGACCAGCTCGAGCAGGTCGACCTTCTCTGCGTTCGACGGGTCGATGCCTGCGCCCTTGAGCCACCTGGTGACGCGCGAGCGGCTGACGCCCAGCATGTCGGCGAGCGCCGCTGCGGACTTGAAGTCGGCGGTGAGCGCTTCGACCTTGGCTGCCGTGGCGACGGGCATGGTCACAGTCTAGCGCAACACTTTTTGTTGCGCGAACCCGGAAAGTCCACCGAGTAGAATGCTACGCATGAGCGAGACGGTGCCGAACCAGCTCTGGGGCGGGGAAACCGCCAAGGCGATCTCGAATTTTCCGGTTTCCGGGGAGACGATTCCCGCGCCGGTCGTCCACTGGCTCGGACGCATCAAGGCCGCGGCGGCGCGCACCAACGCCGACCTTGGGCTCCTCGATCCCGCCCTCGCGGAGCGGATCGCAGCTGCCGGCGATCGCGTCGCGGCCGGCGAGTTCGACGACCAGTTTCCAATCGACGTCTTCCAGACCGGCTCCGGCACCTCCTCGAACATGAACGCGAACGAGGTGATGGCGTCGCTTGCTGGTGACGGGGTACATCCGAACGACCATGTGAACCTCGGCCAGTCGTCAAACGACGTCTTCCCTTCCGCCGTCCACCTGGCGGCGGCGGGTGAGATCACGAGCGACCTCATGCCGGCGCTCGTCCGCCTCGCCGAGTCGCTCGAGACCAAGGCGGCGGAGTTCGCGGACGTGGTCAAGTCCGGACGCACGCATCTGATGGACGCGGTCCCGGTGACGCTGGGTCAGGAGTTCGGCGGCTATGCGGCGCAGATTCGTCAGGGCGTCGCGCGGATCGAGGCGACACTCGAGCGCCTAGGTCAGGTCCCGCTCGGCGGCACTGCGGTGGGAACGGGTCTCAACACCCATCCCGAGTTCGCGGGGCGGGTCCGGGCCCGCCTCATCGGGGACACCGGGCTTGCGATCAGTGCCCCGGCTGACCCGTTCGAGGCGCAGGCCGCGAGGGACGCTCTTGTCGAGACGTCCGGGGCGCTCAAGGTCGTCGCCGTCTCCCTGACGAAGATCGCGAACGACATCCGGCTCATGGGCTCGGGCCCGCGCGCCGGGCTGGCCGAGATCGCGCTTCCCGAGCTTCAGAAAGGGAGCTCGATCATGCCGGGGAAGGTCAATCCGGTCATGCCGGAGGTCGCGACTCAAGTAGCGGCGCAGGTGATCGGAAACGACACCGCGATAACCGTCGGCGGCATGCAGGGCCACCTCGAGCTGAACGTCTTTATCCCGATGATGGCCCGGAACCTGCTCGACTCGATCAGGCTTCTCGCTAGCGCCTCGCGCCTCCTGGCCGAGAAGTGCATCGACGGCATCGAGGCGAACCGGGAGACGCTCGAGCGCTACGCCGAATTGACGCTCTCGGCCGCGGCGGCCCTGAACCCGCACATTGGCTACGACCTGGTCGGCGAGATCGTGAAGGAGGCCGCGTCCAGCGGGCGTTCGCTCCGGGAGGTCGCGCGCGACCGAGGCGTCGAAGAATCAGTGCTCGACGAGGCGCTCGACTATCGCGCGATGACGCGCGGCGGTCTCCCGGAATCCTCATAAAAGGTTTACGTCGATCCGTTTGACGCCCCACTAGGCGGGGAATAGCGTCCCGGTGTTCCCGGGACAGGTATGACCCAACGGAGGAGGTTTGCCATGCGGTCGAAACGCCTCGTTGCGTTTCTGGCACTGGCGGCGCTCGCCCTTGCCTCACTGACCTTCGCCACAGCGGCGATGGGCCAGGAGGCCGAGGTAACAGTCGGCAGCATCGACACTGAGTTCTCGCAGAACAAGCAAAACGAACCGGCCGTTGCGCTCAACGCGAACAACCCGCTATGGGCGGCAGCAGGCGCGAACGACAACATCGACATGGAGCTCTGTAACGCGGGGCCGGACAACGATTGTCCGTTTACGGAGGGCGTCGGGGTTTCGGGGATCTCTTTCTCGTTTGACGGCGGCAAGACGTGGACTCAGCCCAACTATCCGGGCTACTCCGCTCGAACGTGCGTCGGCACGGCGGGAACGGACACCGATCCGTGTGTACCCCTCACGCCGACCGAGGGCGGCCAGATCGGCACGCTCCCGAAGTACTACGAGAACGGTCTCGTCTCCGATGGTGACCCCGCTGTTGCCTGGGGACCGCGCCAGGGTGCGAACGGAGCGTTCAGCTGGGCCAACGGGTCGCGACTCTACTACGCGAACCTCACGTCCAACTTCCCGGGCCAGCAGGGCTTCAAGGGTGCCGAGGCGATCGGAGTCTCATGGACGGACGACCCGGAAGTTGCCGCAGCGGGCGGGGCCGCGGGCTGGGCGGCCTGGCACGCACCGGTGATCGCGAGCAAGCAGAGCTCCGCGACGTTCTCCGACAAGGAGCAGATCTGGGCCGACAACGCCTCGTCCAGTCCGTTCTTCGGGAACGTGTACATCTGCCACGCCCACTTCGTCGGTAACCCGGCCCAGTCGATCCACGTCTCGGTTTCCCGGGACGGCGGCAACACGTGGACGAACAAGAAGGTGACGCCCGCCTCGGACAACTTCCAGCACTTCGGCCGCTCCGGCTGCACGATCCGGACGACGAGCGACGGCGTCACGTACGTGTTCTACGAGGAGGCGAACGCGTTCACGAGCCTCCCCCCGCACGGCTCGCACTTCTACGTCGTGTCGACGGACGGCGGCTCGAGCTGGTCCAGGCCGCAGAAGGCCTTCGACGTCACCGATCCGTGCTTCAACATCGACCCGAACATCGCCCGGTGTGTCGAAGACGGCTGGGCGGGAGCCCGGAACGACCTCGCGGCCTCGCCGAGCATCGACATCGCGAACGGAGCTCCGACAGGTGCAGGAGCGACAAACGAGATCGTTGACGCCTGGGCCGACGGCAGCGGGGGCCTGAACAACGAGAACGTCCTGGTTGCGACGAAGCTGCCTAATGGCGGCTGGCACGGGCCGTTCGTCGCCTCGACCCGCGGCGACCGCGGCTACTACGCGGCGCCCGCGATCTCACCGACCGGCGACAGGCTCTACCTGACGTATAACGCGTTCACGACGCCGTTCCAGGCCAACACGAGCGCCCCGAGGAACCTCATCGGCGTCGTGAAGACCTCGTCGGCGGTCCTGGACCCGACAACAGGCAGTTGGACGACGCTTCACCGGACTGCCGGTGGCGATCCGCGCGCGTCGAGCCAGAACAACCTCGTCGCCGAGTTCCTGGGCGACTACGTGTACACCGCGGCGGCCAACGTCGGCGGCACGAACTTCGCCGTCGGCGTTTGGAACGACGTTCGAGCGGCGGCCGACTGCCCTGCGATCGACGCGTTCCGGCTGGAGTTCCGCGACGCGGTCCTTGCAGGGACAGTGCAGCCCGAGGAGGAGGATCTTCCGGAGATCCGGGCCGAAGGCGGAGACGCCGAGCCCCACCAGGAAGGTGAGCCCGAGGCTCCGGCGCCGAACTACGAGTGCCCTGATTTCTGGGGCAACTCAGACATCTGGAGCTACTCGAACGCTCCGTAAGCTCGACCGCTTCCAGTAGTGACGACGAAGGCCCGGCATCGCACCGGGCCTTCGTTGTTCTGCTCTGCGGTCAGCTGTGTTTAGAGCGCGGCGGCGCCACGGCCGGTCTCGGCCGCATGGCGCTGCTCGTCCGCGCGATACGAGGAGCGAACGAGAGGGCCGGAGAAGACCGAGCCGAATCCCATCGCCTCACCCCGCTCGCGGAACCAACGGAACTCGTCCGGGTGCACCCACCGGTCGATCGCTGCGTGCTTCGCGGAGGGCTGGAGGTACTGGCCGATCGTGACGACGTCGACGCCGTTGTCGCGAAGGTCGCGCAGCGTCTCCACGATCTCGTCGTTCGTCTCCCCGAGACCCACGATGATCCCGGACTTCGTCAGGACGGGATAGTCCGCGATCTCCTTCGCGCGCGCGAGGAGGTTGAGGGCGCCGTCGTAGGAGGCCTTGGCGCCGCGCATCCTACGATGGAGCCGCCGCACCGTCTCGATGTTGTGGTTGAAGACGTCCGGACGCGCGCCGATGACGACGGCGAGTGCCTGCTCCTCGACACCGAGAAAGTCCGGCGTGAGCACCTCGACGCTCGCCTGCGGCAGTCGTGCCTTGAGCGCCCGAATCGTGGCCGCGTAGTGGCCGGCCCCGCGGTCCGGGACGTCGTCGCGGTCGACCGACGTGACGACGACGTGCTTCAACTCCATCTGCGACGCAGCGTGCGCCAACCGCAAGGGCTCGAGAGGATCGGGCGGGTGCTCGGGCCGCCCCGAATGGACGTAGCAGTAACGACACGCACGGGTGCAGGTGTCGCCGAGGATCTGGAAAGTTGCCGTGCCACGACCCCAGCACTCCGAGATGTTCGGGCAACGGGCCTCCTCGCAGATCGTGTGGAGACCTTGGCCATGGATGAGCTTGCGGACGTCGAAGTACTGCGAATCCGCGCTCGGGGCACGGACCTTCATCCAATCCGGGCGGCGGGGCCTGTCAGCTACGGGCAGCGAGCTTTGCATCAACCGGTTGCTCCCAGAGCTCCGCGCCGGCCTCGGCCGGAAACTCCTCGAAGGACAGGCTAAAGACTTCTTCGAGAGCTGCGGTGGCGTGCGGCCGCACCTCGTCGACCGTGAGCCGACGGTCGAGCTCCTGCGCCATCGTCGTAAACGACGCGTCCTCGAGCCCGCAGGCCGTGATCCAGCTCGTGAACGGGGCCGCGTCGAGATCGACGTTCAAGGCATAGCCATGCGTCGTCACCCAGCGCGAGATGTGGACGCCGATCGAGCAGATCTTTCGCGGTGGGCGTTCGAGCCAGACGCCGGTTAACCCCGCTATGCGGGTCGCGCCAAGGTCGAACCGACCAAGAGTGCGGATTATCGCCTCCTCGAGGTCACGGCAGTACTTCCGCACGTCGCGCCCGTGCCGGTTCAGGTCCAAAATCGGGTAGCAGACGAGCTGGCCGGGCGCGTGGTACGTCGACTTTCCCCCCCGGTCGGTTTCGACGACCTCGACGTCAGAGCCCTCGGGCACGTGCACTTCGTTCTCGTCCGTGCGCCGTCCGGTTGTGATTACGGGCGGGTGCTCGAGCAGCACGACCGTATCGGGGATCATTCCCTCGGCGACCCTCTTGGCCAGCGAGCGCTGGACCTCCCACGCCTCGAGATAGGGCGTCGTTTCGAGATTAAGCAGGTACGCGCCGGTCAAGATCACCTCCTACTGAATCATGCGCGAAGCGCGATTCAGTAGGAGTTTTCATCCCAGGTCTCGAGATTGGTTCTTAGGTCGCGCATGAACTGCGCCGCGTACGCGCCGTCGATCAGCCGGTGGTCGTAGGCAAGGCAGAGGTTCATCATCGGCCGGATCGCGATCACGTCGGCCCCGGCGTCGTCCTGGACGACCACGGGTCGCTTCACCATCGCCTCGACGTCGAGGATCGCCACCTGCGGCTGGCTGATGATCGGCGTTCCGTGGATGGCGCCGAACCCGCCGGGGTTCGTGATCGTGAATGTGCCGCCCTGGACGTCGTCGGGCATCAGCTTCTTGTTCCGTGCGCGGTCGGCGATCTCTTCGATGGCGCGCGCGAGGCCAAGCAGGTTCTTCTCCTCGGCGTGCTTGACCACGGGGACGATCAGGCCTTTGCCGCCTTCGAGCGCGACCGCGATTCCGAGGTTCACGTAGCTCTTGGTCACGATCGACTCGACGCGGATCTCCGCGTTCATCCACGGCCACTTTGCGATCGCGTCAAGCGTCGCCCGGGCGATGAAGGCCAGGTAGGTGAGTTTCACGCCATGCCGTTCTTCGTACTCCCGCTTCAGCTTCTGACGAATGGCGACGACCTTCGACAGGTCAACCTCGAAGGTTGTCGTGACGTGTGCCGATGTGTCGAGCGAGCGCCGCATGTGCTCGGCGATCCCTTTGCGCATCGGCGTCATGGGCTCTACCGTCTCGCCGGCGCCTGGCTCGACCTTCCCGGCTGGAGCCTGAGTCGCTGCGACCGCCTGTGCGGGCTCCTCAGCGGGCGTTTGTGGGGCGGCCGGTTCAGCGGGTGCGGCTGGAGCCTCGGGCGCAGCAGTCTTCGCACCGCCTTGCTCCACGAAGGCGAGGATGTCCTTCTTCGTGACGCGGCCACCTCGGCCGCTTCCCTCGATCTGGCCCACGTCGATGCCATGCTCGGACGCGATGCGCGCCACGACCGGCGAGACGAATGCGCGCACCTGGCCGCCCCCGTCGCCGTCGGCCTCGGCCTCGGGCGGCGCCGCAGGCGCAGGTGTCTCGGCCGGCTCGGGACTCGGTGGCGGCGGGGCTTCCTCGACCTTCTCCGCCGCGCGCGTCTCACCCTCCGCGCCGCTCGCATCCGCAGACTCCTCAGCCGCTTCCTGCGTCGCGAGCTTCGGCGGCTCGTCGACCCGCTCTCCGCCGCCCTCAGGTGAGATCACGGCGAGCTTCGTGCCAACCGTGACCGTCTCACCCTCGGGGACGAGGATCTGCGTCAGGACGCCACTGGCCGGGCTCGGAACCTCCGTGTCGACCTTGTCGGTCGAGATCTCGAGGAGTGACTCATCGGATGCGATCGCCTCTCCCTCTGCCTTGAGCCACTTCGTGATGGTTCCCTCGGAAACGGAGACGCCCATCTGCGGCATCACGACGTCGACGGCGGTTTGCGTTGCCATGTCAGATGGTTGCTCGGTAATTGGCGTGCCCGCGGGGACGGGTCAGACCAA
The DNA here is from genome assembly GCA_035535315.1 of Gaiellaceae bacterium. Classification (GTDB taxonomy): domain Bacteria; phylum Actinomycetota; class Thermoleophilia; order Gaiellales; family Gaiellaceae; genus DASQGA01. Next base: position 24,210 of record DATLQD010000073.1, on the reverse strand, counting down.
GCCAGGGTGTGCCATCGCCCGCAGGCAAGGCTAGAGGCCTTGGCAAGGGTGAGGGTGCGGCCTGGCGCCGTGTCTGGGCCGCCATCCGAGGGTGGGGTAATTGTCGAGCAACCATCTAGTACTCGGCCAGGTCCTTGAGGCCTGCCACGACGTCCTCGACCTGCGGGAGGAACCACTTCTCGAGCGGAGGCGAGAACGGGACCGGCGTGTCGGGCGCGGTGACCCGCTTGACCGGCGCGTCGAGGTCCTCGAAGGCCTCCTCCATGATCGTCGCCATGATCTCGGCCCCGAAGCCGGCGGTGTGCGTGTCCTCGTGGAGGACGAGCGCCTTCGACGTCTTCGAGACCGATTCGAGGACCGTTTCGCGGTCCCACGGCGAGAGCGTCCTCAGGTCGATGATCTCGACGGAGAGATCGCCCTCGAGCTGCTTCGCGGCTTCGTCCGCCGTGTAGACCATCGCGCCCCAGGTAACGAGCGTCACGTCGTCGCCCTCGCGGTGGATCCGCGCCTTGCCGAGCGGAACCGTGTAGCGCTCGTCCGGCACCTCGTCCTTGATGCGCCGGTACAGGTGCTTGTGCTCGAAGTAGAGGACGGGGTTCGGATCCTCGATCGCCGACAGAAGGAGCCCTTTCGCGTCTGCAGGCGTCGCCGGACAGGCGATCTTGAGGCCCGGGATGTGGGCGAAGCTCGACTCGGGATTCTGCGAGTGGAACGGGCCCCCGGAGAAGCCGCCACCGGAGGGAAGCCGGACGACGATCGGCACTGCGGTTCCCGCCCGGTAATGCTGCTTGGCCGCCACGGTGACCAGATGGTCCCACGCGCAGGAGACGAAGTCCGCGAACTGCATCTCCGCCACGGGTCGCATGCCCATGATCGCGGCACCCGTGCAGCCACCTACGATCGCGGTCTCGGACAGTGGCGCGTCGATGACTCGCCAGGGGCCGAACTCCTGCTGGAAGTCCTTGGTGACCTTGAAGGCGCCTCCGTAGACCCCCACGTCCTGGCCGATCACGAAGACCCGCTTGTCGCGGCGCATCTCGTCGCGGAGGGTGTCGGAGATCGCCTGCAGATACGTCTTGACAGCCATCGGTCTTTACTTGTGGTGAGGAGTCTCGAGCTCTTCTGGAGTGGCGTAGACCGCTTCGACCTCGCCCTCGGGCTCGGGCAGCGGGCTCTCGTCGGCTTTTCGGATCGCTTCGTTCAGAAGCTTCTTGACCTGCTCGGTGATCTCACCTTCCTCCTCGTCCGTGAAGTCCGCATTGTCGCGAAGCCACGTCCGGAAGCGCTCGAGCGGGTCGCGCTTCGCCCACTCCTCAAACAATTCCTTCGGCACGTAGAAAGCGTCGTCGTGAACGGCGTGGCCCTCCATCCGGAGCGTCAGGCACTCGATCAGCGTCGGGCCGCCGCCCTCGCGCGCCTTCTCGATGGCGCGCTTGGCTTCGCGGTAGACGGCGAGGACGTCCGTGCCGTCGACGACAACCCCCTCGAAGCCGTACGACTGCGCTCGGTCGGCGATCGTCTCGCAGGCGAATTCGAGGTGGGTCGGCGTCGAGTACGCCCACTGGTTGTTGTCGCAAACAAAGACCACAGGGAGTCTCCGGACGCTGGCCATGTTCATGCTTTCGTGTGTGTCGCCCCGTGCGGAGGCGCCCTCGCCGAACCAGCCGACCGCTACGCGCTTCTCCTCTCGGATCCGGAAGGCGAGCGCGGCACCCACCGCCACCGGGAGCATCGCCGGAAGGTGGCTCACCATCGCGATCAGGCCGAGCCGGTCGTCGGCCATGTGGACGTTTCCGTCCCGACCGCGCGTGGGGCCGTCGATCCGGCCCATGAACTGCGCGAACATCCGCCAGGGCTCGACGCCGCGGACGACGTGCACTCCCATGTCGCGGTGCAGCGGGGTGCCGACGTCCTGCGGGCCCATCGCCGTGGCTATCCCAACAGCCGCTGCCTCGTTCCCGCGGCCCGTGTAGAAGCTCCCCGGGATCTTGCCCTGTTTGTAGAGGATGTTGCCCCGCTCCTCGATTCCTCGAGTGAGGATGAGGTTGCGGTAGATGCCGAGGAGGTCCTCGCGGTCGAGACCGGCTTCTTTGGTCTCCTTGATCGAGCTGACTGGCTCTGCTTCGCGCGCGATCGCCATGTGGCGGTTGTCGTTCCCCTTCTCTCGGCGTCGTGACTTTACCCGACGATAGATAGGGTAGTCGTGATGGGTAGGGCGGCCGACTGGCTCCGGGAGGAGCGGCGCAAGACCCTGGGTGACTGGGTGGCGTTCTGCCTCGATTGCGGGCATGCACAGAGGTACTTCGACGAATCGGAACGGGAGGTCGCTGCGGTCTGTCCGACGTGCGCGGGGGAGATGCGGCTTCGCTGCCCCGGGTGCGACGCGAGGTTCAGCTCAGCGTTTGCCGTCGAATGCGAGGGATGCGGAATGCCGCTGCGAGACCGAGAGTTGTTCGGTACGTCGATCCGGAAGTCCGGCGTCTAGTCTAGTTCTGGCTCTGCCGCCCGAAAGCGTCGGCCTTCGGCGTGGAGAGGATCTCGGAGAACCGGATCAACGTGACCTGGTCCGCCTCGGTCACCTCACGGTTGTAAAGCTGCCCGAGGAAGCTGGCGAGCTCCTCGGTGCGGCGGATCTCGGGGTTGTCGTGCTCGATCTCGCGCGGGGAGAGCTCCGCGAGGGACTTCACATCGACCTTGTCGATGACCGCGTCGAAGATGCGCTCCCTGGGGCCGTATCGCTGGCCAACGAGGACTTGGACGACCATGCCCTTCTTGTACTTGGCCGACTTGTCACCGAGGCGGATCGTTGCCGTCTTCCGACGGCTCCGCAGCTGGTCGGCGACCATGGGTGAGTAGAAGTTAAGTGCGTACATCGGCTCTTCGAGGGCGCGCACGGGGCGCGCAGCATCATAGAGCTTCTGGAGCCAGGATTTCCCAAGCCCGCGCGGCCATCTGACGTTCCCCGCCGTAGCCCAGCATTCGAGGACCGTCGGCGAGCGGGAACCAGCGCGTTTCGTCGACCTCGTGGCGCATCTCGGGCGCGATGTTGCCGAGCCGGCCCCGCGAGTAACGGATCAGGAAGAAGCTCACGACCTTGAAGACCCTTTCGCCGTCCCACGTGTAGACGTAGCGGATGTCGCCGAGCTTCTCGAGGAGGCGGCCCTCGACTCCCGTCTCCTCGCGAACCTCCCGAAGCGCCGTTTCCGGCGGCTTCTCGCCCGCGTCGATGATCCCCTTCGGCAGCGCCCAGACGTCCTTGCCGGCCGGACGGATCGCCGCCATCCGCCACTCGCCGCCGAGCCGGCGGACAACCACGCCTCCGGCTGAAAACTCGCGGCGCACCGAACCGATGCTAGCTTCGCGCCGTGCGCAGGCTCCTCATGCTCGTCTGCGGAGTCGTCCTCGTCGACACGATGCTCTACGCAGCGCTCGTGCCGCTTCTCCCCGAGTTCGCTACGGAGTACGCGCTCTCCAAGGGCGCCTCGGGACTCCTCGTCGCCTCCTTCGCGGCCGGGGCGCTCGTCGCGGCCATCCCGAGCGGTCTTGCGGCCGCACATCTCGGCCCGAAACGGACCGTTCTCGCCGGGCTCATCCTCATGTCCGTGGCCTGCCTCGGCTTCGGTTTCGCAGGAAGCGCGTGGACGCTCGGAGTCAGCCGCCTCTTCCAGGGTTTCGGTAGCACAATGTCCTGGGCCGGAGGCTTCACGTGGCTCGTCTCCGTGACACCTCGAGAGCGCCGCGGGCAAACCCTCGGGACGGCGATCGGGGCCGCGGTCTTCGGGGCGATCTTCGGCCCGGTGCTGGGAGGTGCTGCAGCGGTCGTCGGCACGCGGCCGACGTTCGTCGCCGTCAGCGTGGTCGGGGCGATCCTGATCGGCTGGACACTGACCTCACCGGATGCCGAGCCCGAGCCACAGCCACTGAGAGCGCTCGGAAAGGCACTTCAGCGCCCGAGCTTCCTTGGGAGCCTCTGGCTCATGCTGCTGCCGGCCCTTCTCTTCGGGGTCGTAACCGTCCTCGTCCCGCTCGAGCTCGGGCAGGCGGGCTGGGGAGCGGCCGCGATCGCGGCCGTGTTCCTGACCGGAGCCGCGGCAGAGGCTGTCTTGCACCCGCTCATCGGCCGCTACTCGGATCGCCGGGGGCGTTTCCTGCCGGTGCGGCTCGCGCTAATCGCATCGATCGCAGTCTCGCTCGCGCTCGCGTGGGCGGAGCCGGCCGCAGTCGTGGCGGGCCTGGCGGTCCTCTCCCTCCTCGCCTACGGCGGGTTCTACGCTCCGGCGAGTGCGATGATCTCCGATACGGCTGAGTCGTTCGGGCTTGCGCAGGGCCTCTCGTTCGGGCTCGCAAACGGGGCGTGGGCGGGCGGCAACGTCGTGGGGCCTGCGGTCGGCGGCTGGCTGGCCGACGTCTTCGGCGACGGGCTCCCGTTCGTCCTGAGCGCGGTCGTCTGCATGGTCACTCTCGTCGCCGTGAGCGTGCTCCGTGGTTCTGGCACTCTTAGCCGAAGAGTGCCAAGAACCTCCTAAAACGACCTTCGCTTTTCTGTATCATGGACCGTTGTCACTCTCGCTCTGAGAGTGCCAAGTAGTACGACGAACAAGGAGGAAGGCTGGATGAACTTGAAGCCTCTGGGCGATCGTCTGATCGTCGAGGTGCTCGAGGAGGACATGACGACCACAAGTGGGATCGTCCTTCCCGACACCGCCAAAGAGAAGCCGCAGCGCGGCAGCGTTCTCGCCGTGGGCCCCGGCCCGCGTGACGAGGACGGGGAGTACATCAAGATGGACCTGGACGAGGGTGACGAGATCATCTTCTCCAAGTACGGCGGCACCGAGATTCGCCTCGGCTCCGACGAGTACCTGATTCTCCGCGAGTCGGATGTGCTCGCGAAGGTCGTGACGGACTCGAAGAGGCCCAAGAGCTCGAAGAAGAAAGAGCTCGCGGGCGCAACCGCCTAGACAGAACAACGGAGGGAACTGAATGGCACACAAGGAACTGAAGTTCAGCGAGGAGGCACGGCGCGCTCTCGAGCGCGGCGTCAACACCCTCGCCGATGCGGTCAAGGTCACTCTTGGCCCGAAGGGGCGCTATGTCGTGCTCGACAAGAAGTTCGGCGCGCCCACGATTACGAACGACGGCGTCACGATCGCGCGTGAGATCGAGGTCGAGGATCCGTTCGAGAACCAGGGTGCACAGCTCGTCCGCGAGGTCGCAACGGCGACCAACGACGTAGCGGGCGACGGCACCACCACGGCGACCGTGCTCGCGCAGGCGATCGTCCGCGAGGGCCTCAAGAACGTCGCGGCCGGTGCAAACCCGATGGGGCTGAAGCGCGGCATCGAGACGGCCGTGCAGGCGGTCGTCGAGGACCTGAAGTCCCAGTCGAAGGAGGTCTCGGGCAAGGAGGACATCGCCCGGGTAGCCACCATCTCCGCGCGTGAGCGCGAGATCGGCGACGTGATCGCCGATGCGATCGAGAAGGTCGGCAAGGACGGTGTCGTGAATGTCGAGGAGGGCCAGACCTTCGGCCTCGAGCTCGAGTTCACCGAGGGCATGCAGTTCGACAAGGGCTACCTGTCCCCGTACATGATCACCGACGCCGAGCGCATGGAAGCTGTGCTCGACGAGCCCTACATCCTGATCGCGAACCAGAAGATCGGTGCGGTCAAGGATCTCCTGCCGATCCTAGAGCAGGTCATCCAGGCGGGCCGCCCGCTGCTCATCGTGGCGGAGGACGTCGAGGGTGAGGCGCTCGCGACGATCGTCGTCAACAAGCTGCGCGGCACCTTCAGCGCCGTCGCCGTCAAGGCGCCGGGCTTCGGAGACCGCCGCAAGCGGATGCTCGAGGACATCGCGGTCCTCACCGGCGGCGAGGTCATCACCGAGGAGATGGGCCTCAAGCTCGAGAACACGAAGCTCTCGCAACTCGGCCGTGCTCGCAAGGTCGTCGTCGACAAGGACGCGACCACGATCATCGACGGCGCCGGCGAGTCCGACGCCATCAAGGCGCGGATCAAGCAGCTGAAGGGCGAGATCGAGAACACCGACTCGGACTTCGACCGTGAGAAGCTCCAGGAGCGGCTCGCAAAGCTCTCCGGAGGCGTCGCCGTCGTCAAGGTCGGCGCTGCCACGGAGACCGAGATGAAGGAGAAGAAGCACCGCGTCGAGGACGCGCTGCAGGCCACCCGCGCAGCTCTCGAAGAGGGCATCGTGCCGGGCGGCGGCGTCGCGCTCCTGCAGGCGGTCGACTCCATCAAGCTCGACAAGTTCGAGGGCGACGAGCGGACGGGTGCAAGCATCATCGCCCGGGCGCTCGAAGAGCCGGTTCGTCAGCTCGCGAACAACGCGGGCCTGGAAGGCTCGGTCGTGGTCAACACGATTCGGGCAGGCAGCAAGGGCTTCGGCCTGAACGTCGATACCGGCGAGCAGGAGGACCTGGTCAAGTCCGGCATCATCGATCCTACGATGGTGACGCGCTCGGCCCTCCAGAACGCTGCCTCGATCGCGAAGAACATCCTCACGACCGAGGCAATCGTCGCGGATGCACCCGAGAAGCAGCCGGCCGGTGCCGGCATGCCGGGCGGCATGGGCGACATGGGCGGGATGATGTAGCTCTCGCCCAGCGCGAGAACGAGAGAGGGCGGCCCGCGGGCCGCCCTCTTTGTTTCGGGATCAGGCGCTGGCTAGGCGCGCTGGCACTTCGGATCGTTCGTCATCATGCTGCTAGAGATCCTGTTCATCCGCTCCTCGAGATCGTTCTGATCCGGGGAGTTCGTCCACTCGGGAAGCCCTGCTCCCGACCAGAAGGCGTCCGGGCTGACTCCGGGGCCGATCACGGTCGCCCGATAGGCCTCGCCGTTCCCCCGTGGTCGCCGTGGGCCGGCCGGGAAGGACGCGTAGCGGTCGTGGGGATAGAAGCCGTAACAGAAGGTGCCGCCGGCGCGATGCGAGAGGAAGCCGTTCTCGCGTCTCCAGCCGCTTGCATAGCGGGAGTTGAAGGTGTCGACGTAGACGTTCCGCCCGTAGCTGTCGGTCGGAACGCCGGAGCTCGAGCTCCCGAAGCCATAGACGGGGTGGCCTCGGTACGTGAGCCGGCCGAAGAGGTGGTGGAAGAGACCCCCCCAGTAGATGTAGTCCGTGTAGATCTCGAGGACAGCCGGCTGCCCGGTGAAATGCGAAAGATGAAGTTCCCACACGCGCTGTGCGGCGAGCCACGGCGTCATCCCGAGGTTTGGGAGACGTCGCTGCCAGCTCTGGAGCACCCAGTGACTTCCGTCGGGCGCCGTGCAGCCCGTCACGTACCAGGCGAGCGGCGGACCGGCGTACGGGCGACAGACGTTCTTGATGTTCTTCCAGAGAGGGGTGCCGAGCTTCATGTAGCCGCCGGAGTAGTCCCGCTTGAACTTGACCTGCGCACGAGCCCGAGTCGGCGGGCGTGCGTTGAGCGCGCCCCAGAAGACCGGGTAAGAGCGCTTGCCTCCCACGGTGTAGTAGACGACCGCGTGACCCTTCGAGTCGACCTTCACGCTCACGTTCTTGGCGTTTCTGGTGACGATCTCGCTCGCGGAGGCAGAGGAAACGGCCAGGAGCGCGACGAGAGTCGAAGCGAGGAGGAGAAGCAGTCGGAAGCGTGGGGCCATGTTCGATGCATCGGGTCAGAGCCTCCACTGGCAGCACCCCCGAACGGGTCTCTCCAGGTACCCCAGAACGGGTCACTCGAACGAGGGACGCCCCGGCGTGCCGCGCGGTTCCTACACTTCGGCTATGCGTTCTGAAGAGTCCAGACCGGCTGTCGGCCTACGCTCACGCGGCTTTATTGGCGTACAGGGGCCCGGGGCCGAGGATTACCTGCAGCGCATGGTCTCCAATGACGTCGCGGCGCTTGGCGCAGGGGAGGCCTGCGACGCACTTCTGCTTACACCGAAGGCGCGCGTGATCGCGCCGCTCACGGTCGTGCGTCGCACGGAGCAGGACTTCCTGCTATTGACCGAGCCCGAGCTGGCCGAGGTCGTTCGCTCGCACTTGCTTGCGTTCCGCTTCGCGGCTCGCCTCGACGTGGAGCTCGAGGAGCACGAGAGCTTCCTTCTCCTGGGTGGTGCTCCTCCGGGAGGCGCAGCCCTGTCCGTCGGGACCAAGGAGTACGGCGAGCCGGCTTTCGAGGTTCTGGACGTAGCTCCCGCTGACGACCTTCCCCGGATCTCCGAGGAGGAGCTCGAGCGGCTTCGGATCGAGGCTGGGACACCTCGCTTCGGACGCGAGATCGACGACCGCGTCCTCCCGGCCGAGGCGGGCCTCGTCGAGCGGGCCGTCAGCCTGACAAAAGGCTGCTATCCCGGTCAGGAGCCGATCGCGCGGCTCCACTATCGCGGCCACGCGAACCGCGGCCTGCGCGTCCTTCGTGTCGAGACGGATTTGCCTCTCCCGCCGGACGCCGAGGTCCGGCTGGGCGACAAGGTCGTTGGCCGGGTGACAAGCTCAGCGCGGGCGAACGGCGCTCTCGTAGCCCTCGCCTACGTCCGTACGGAGGTTCCTCCGGAGGCCGAATTGGCGGTCGGGGACAGCGCGGCCCTGCCGCATCTAAACTAGGTAGTCGCGCGCCCGTAGCTCAGGGGATAGAGCGCTGCCCTGCGGAGGCAGAGGTCGCAAGTTCGAATCTTGCCGGGCGCATTTCCCGGCCTCGAACCGCGCCGCCTCCCGGCGGCGCATGACGTTCGAGGCCGGGTTTGAAATCGACCTCGAGCTCGCCGGTACCCTGCGGCAATGCGGATCTGCTCGCTCGTTCCAGCGACTACGGAGATCCTTTTTGCGCTCGGCCTCGGCGACCAGGTCGTCGGCGTCACGCACGAGTGCGATTGGCCTCCCGAGGCCCGCGAGCGGCCCGTCGTCACCGCATCGCTCGTCCAGACCGGGGATCTCTCGAGCCCCGAGATCGATGCCGCAGTCTCGGAGGCGGCGGCGTCCGGCCGTCCTCTCTACGCGATCGATGCGGATGTCTGGCGGGAGGTCGAGGCCGACATCGTCATTGCGCAGGAGCTTTGCGAGGTGTGTGCCGTCTCCCGCAGCGGAGTCGACGACGCTATCGCACTCAGCAAGATCGACGCCGGCGTCATCGACTATTCACCATCGACCCTCGAGGACGTACTGGACAGCATCGTCTCCCTGGGCTCGTGGCTCGGTGCGGATGCGGCAGCCGCTGAGCTCGTCGCCGGCATGCGAGCACGTGTGGACCGGGTTCAGGGAGCGCTCCTCGGTATCGAGCGGGCGCCGCGGATCTTCATCTCCGAGTGGATCGAGCCTCCTTATTCGGCCGGTCACTGGGTGCCCGACATGGTCGCGATCGCCGGCGGGGTCGACGTCGCCGGGATGTCCGGTGAGCCTTCACACCGGATGCGCTGGCTCGATGTCGCCGAACTCGATCCCGACGTAGTCGTGCTGGCCCCCTGCGGCTTCGATCTCGACCGAACGCTCGGCGAGGTCGTCACGCTCGACCTGAGCGCGCACCTCCTTGGTACGGCGGCCCGGCGCGACAGCAGGGTGTTCGCGGTGGACGGTAACGCGTATTTTTCCCGTCCCGGCCCGCGGCTCGCCGACGGTATCGAGCTCCTCGCCTACCTGCTCCACCCCGACGCCTACAGCGATCCCGGAATTCCCTGGAGCCGCGTGCGCCTCTAGCAGCCCTATTCGCCGAGGTCGATCCAGATCCGGTCGCCGCGGGCCTCCACGGGATAACGGCGCACCGGCTCCTCTCCGGCAAGGCACGCGCCGGTCTCCAGGTCGAAGCGCCACCCGTGATAGATGCAAACGAGGGTCTGCCCCAGGACGTCGGCCTCGACGAGAGGGTTTCCCTCGTGCGGGCAGGCGTTATCGACCGCATAGAGGTCGCCTCCCACGCGAAGCAGCGCCACGTCGCCTTCTGTGGTCGCGATCACCGCGCGCCCGTCCTCACCGAGGACGTGGGCCGGCACGCTAAGCCAGCGTTCGGCCGACGACGCCATTCCGGACCTGCGCGGCTTCTTCCATGTTCCTGGATTATCCAGCGATGCCTCTCTACCTGCGCGAGGCCGATGTCGACGAGCTTCTGTCGGCAGCTGACGCCGTCGAGGCGGTCGAGGCCTGCTTTGGGCGAATTGCGCGTGGCGTCGTCGAGAACCGCCCGCGCTACCGGCTCGGGCTCGAGTCCGGCCTCATGCACGTCATGTCGGCCGCGGACCTCGAGCTCGGGGTCGCCGGCCTCAAGGCGTACGTCAGCTTCGCAGAGGGCACCAAGTTCGTGGTGGCTCTGTTCGCTGCCGACCGCCCCGAGCTCCTCGCACTCATCGAAGCCGACAGGTTGGGCCAGCGGCGAACGGGAGCCGCGAGCGCGGTCGCGGCGCGGCATCTCGCCCGGGAAGGGGCCGCTTCGCTCGGGATCATCGGCTGTGGCTGGCAGGCCGAGAGCCAGGTGGAGTCGATCCGCTCAGCGCTCCCGATCGAGCGCGTCGTCGCCTACTGCCGGAACGAGGAACGGCTCTCGGAGTTCTGCTCCCGCATGGGCGCCGAAGCCGCGGAGTACAACCGCGACGCAGCCGAACAGGACATCGTCGTTACTGTTACCACGTCCAGGGACCCGGTTCTCCGGGGCGAGTGGCTTCGTCCCGGAGCGCTCGTCTGCGCGGTCGGTGCCAATCGGCTGGAAGCTCGCGAGCTCGACAACGCTCTCGTGGAACGCGCGACGTTCGTCTGCTGCGACTCGAAGGAGCAGGCGCTCGTCGAGGCCGGCGACCTGGTGGAGCCGGTAGAGCGCGGCGTGCTCGACTGGCTCGAGGTGCACGAGCTGGCCGAGGTCGTCGGGGGAGAGGTCGCCGGGCGGCAGAGCCAGGACGACATCGTTCTGTTCAAGAGCCTTGGCATCGCGGCGGAGGATCTCGCGGTCGCCAGGCTGGTCCTGGACCGCGCGACCGAGCGCGGCGTCGGTACCTCGTTGTAGGGCTAGGTAATGCGCTCGCGGGCCACGGCCGCGGTGTGCTCGCCGATTGCGTGGATCACCTCGGGACGTTCGAGCAGACGACGGCGCTGCTCCTCGCTCGCGCGGTTCTTCAGGTACGGGTCCTCCAGGATCTCGTCGATCGAGCGGCCGAGCCGGTGCTCGCGAATGATGTACGCGGCGAGCGCCTCCTCCTTCGAGCTTCCGCGCGGAGCGTCGGAGGTTTCCTTCTCCTCTCCTTTGAACAGGCGCTGAAGAAACCCCACGCCTCGATTGTATCCTGGGGCCGTGGAGCGAGATCCGGAAGCGATGCGGTTCGCGCAGCGAGTGCTGCACGGGGTGGGCGAGGACGGCGTTCGGGAGGAGATCGTCATCTGGATCGAGCGCAGGCCCGGCGCGATTTGGTCGGTCGGCCGGGCGATTGACCCCAAGTCCCGCCCGGTTGTCGCACCTGGGAACGAGGACTTCGTGTTCGAGGGCTATGAGATGGGGGACGCGCTCGAGGCCGCGAACAACGCACTCTCGGATGACCTGAGAGTGTCGTCGGGTGACGGGTTGAACGAGGACGTCGAACCGTTCGTCGAGGACGAGCTGCTGAAGCCGCTCGAACGCTGGTTCTTCGGCCACCCTCTCCACTAGGAGTGGAGCAGTAGAGGGTTATGCGACGCCGATCTGGCCCGCGAGCTCGCGGGAGATGGCGTGCTCGCTCCCAGCGACGTCGATCGTGACCGGGCCGCCGAAAGGCGCTGCGCTTCGCACGGTCACGAGGCATCCTGGCAGCAGGTCGAGCTCGGCTAGATAGCGAAGGAGCCCCGCGTCCCCGTCGGGAATCCGCTTGACTGTCGCGGCTTCGCCCGGCTCGAGCGCGTCGAGTGACCGGAGCTCCGGGCGCTCGACGTTCAGCGCGGCGTCGGGAATAGGATCTCCGTGGGGGTCGTGGGTGGGATACCCGAGCGCCTGATCGATCCGCGCCTCGAGCTCCTCCGAGATGACGTGCTCGAGCCGGTCAGCCTCGGCGTGCACGGCGTCGATCCCTAGGCCCAGGGTTTGTGCCAGGTACTGCTCCAGGAGACGGTGGTGTCTGATCACCTCGAGGGCGATCTTCCCGCCAGCGTCTGTGAGCTCGACCCCCTGGTAGGGAGCGTGCTCGGCCAGCCCGAGGGCGGCGAGCTTCTTCAGCATCGAGGTCACGGACGACGGCGCGACCCCCATGCGACGTGCGATCGCCGACGTGGTCGCAGGCTCGCCCGCCGCCTGGAGCTTGTAGATCTCCTTCAGGTAATCCTGGATCGCCTCGCTGAGCACAGGTTTAGACACGTCTCAAAGTCTATGAGTCGCCGCTCCCTACGGCGCGGCTCGGGAGGCATTGCTACTCTCGGCCGCCGTGCTGATTCGGCTCGGTCACAGCCCTAATCCGGAAGATGCATTCATGTTCTGGGGCCTCGCTTGCGGCGTGGTCGGTCAACGTTTATTCGAGTTCGAGCACGTCCTCCAGGACACCCAGACGCTCAACGAATGGGCGCTTGAAGGGCGGCTCGAGGTGAGCGTGATCTCGCTACACACCTATCCCTTCGTGCAGAACCGCTACATCATTCTTCCGCACGGTGCCAGCATGGGCTCCGGGTATGGGCCGGTGGTCATCACACGCGAGCCCTGCAGCCCGGAAGACCTTCGCGACGTTGAGATCGCCGTCCCCGGGCGGATGACGACGGCGTATCTCGTTCTGCGCCTCTTCCTCGGCGGCGACTTTCGCCATCGCGAGGTTGCGTCCGATCAGGTCATGGAGCAGGTCCGCTCCGGGGGCTCGGAGGCAGGGCTCCTCATCCACGAGGGCCAGCTCACGTACGAGCGCCAGGGGTTTCATCGCATCGTCGACCTCGGCGAGTGGTGGCTGCTCGAGACAGGCCTTCCTTTGCCACTCGGGATCAGTGTGGCCCGCCGGGACCTCGGCCCGGAGATCCTGCACGAGCTCTGCGAAGTGCTGGCCGAGTCGATCGAGGCGGGGCTTTCGAGCCGCACGGAAGCTCTTGCTTACGCGATGCAGTACGGGCGGGACCTGGACCCGAGCCTCGCAGACCGCTTCGTTGGGATGTATGTGAACGAGCTGACGCAGGACTACGGCGAAGAGGGACGGCAGGCGGTCCGCGAGCTTCTCGAGCGCGGCGAACGAGCCGGCGCCTTCGATGAGCCTGTTCGAGTCGAGTTCGCCACGTAGAGGCCAATCTGAGAGCCTGCCGGGGGCGAATTTGAAAGCAGCCTCGTAGCCCGAAAGTAGACTGGCCTCGTGGCCGAGGCAGTGATCCTTGCGGGCGTCCGCACCCCAGTTGGACGCTACGGCGGCGCACTTTCCGAGCACCGTCCCGACGACCTGGCGGCACTCGCGATCGCGGCGGCCGTCGAGCGGGCGGGGGTCGAAGCGGGGGAGATCGAGGACGTGTACTTCGGCTGTGCGAACCAGGCCGGCGAGGACAATCGCAACGTCGCACGGATGGCCGCGCTCCTCGCCGGGCTTCCAGAGACGGTCGCGGGGGTGACCGTGAACCGACTCTGCGCCTCGGGTCTTTCGGCCGTCGTCTCCGCGTGCCACGCCATTCGTGCAGGAGAAGGCGAGCTGTTCGTGGCGGGGGGTGTGGAGTCGATGACCAGGGCCCCACTTGTGATGGCGAAGCCGGACCGCGCCTACGAGCGAGGAGACCGGACCGTCTGGGATACGACGCTCGGCTGGCGCTTCCCGAACCCACGGCTCGAGGAGAAGTTTCCTCTCGAGTCGATGGGCGAGACCGGGGAGAACGTCGCGGAGCGCTGGTCGGTCTCCCGGGAGGATCAGGATGCATTCGCCCTCGAGAGCCAGCGGCGACATGCCGCCGCCGCCGAGGCAGGCCGTTTTCGGGACGAGCTCGTGTCCGTCGATGGGATCGACGCCGACGAGCATCCACGGGCAGACACCACGCTCGAGAAGCTCTCCTCGCTCAAGCCTGCCTTCCGGGAGGGCGGGACCGTGACGGCAGGGAACTCGAGCGGGTTGAACGACGGTGCGGCGGCCCTTGTCGTCGCCAGTCAGGAGAAGGCTCGCGAGCTCGGTCTCGAGCCACTCGGCCGCTTCGTCGCGAGCGCCGTCGCGGGCGTCGACCCGCGCGTCATGGGGATCGGCCCGATTCCCGCGGTGCGGAAGGCTCTCGCGCGGGCCGGGATCGAAATCGCGGACCTCGACCTCGTCGAGCTGAACGAGGCGTTCGCGTCGCAGAGCCTCCACGTGATCCGAGAGCTCGGGCTGGACCCAGGGCGGGTGAATGTCAATGGTGGCGCGATCGCAGTCGGTCATCCTCTCGGGATGAGCGGCGCTCGCCTGGTCGTCACGCTCCTTCACGAGCTCGGCCGGAGAGGTGGTCGCTACGGGCTCGCGACGCTCTGCGTCGGGATCGGCCAGGGCCAGGCGGCGGTCTTCGAGCGGACCGAAGCGGACTGCGGCTGACCCGCGCGGGTCCGCGGGGAGCTTGGGCCAACGGGGAGGTCAAGTCGCTGGGAGCGGTGCCTCCCGCATTAGGCGGGCATCGAACCGGGGCAGGAGCGTGTCGATCGAGTCGCGCGGAGAATCGGCCCGAAGACGTCACCCACACGCGCGCATCTAGGGGCTAGAGTTGGCCCCAAGGAGGGGGCCGATGGGGCCCCCACAATCAGACGCGCGTCAATCGGTATCGTGCGATCGATGGCGGTCGCGACCGAGCGGGAGTACGGACTTTTCATCGACGGTGAACCCGTCGAGCCTGCTTCGGGGGAGATTCGCGAGCTCCGCGAGCCTGCCACCGGGGAGCCGCTAGCCCGGGCCGCGATTGCCGGCCCTGAGGACGTGGACAGCGCTGTCTCGGCTGCTCGCGCGGCACTCGACGGGCCCTGGGGGAAGACGCCACCGACGGAACGCTCGCGGCTCCTGCACGCGCTCGCCGACGCCGTCCAAGCGAACCGGAAGGAGCTCGTGGAGCTCGAGGCGCGAAACGTCGGCAAGGCAGTGTCGTCCGTCAAGGGCGAGGTCGCGACCGCGGTCGAGAACTTCCGCTACTTCGCTTCCGCGATCGGGTCGATCGCCGGCCGTTCCATGCCGATCGGCGGTTCCGTCCTCTCGTACACGCTCCGCGAGCCCGTGGGCGTCTGTGCCCAGATCGTTCCCTGGAACTACCCGATCATGCTGGCCGCATGGAAGCTCTCGCCGGCGCTGGCTGCCGGGTGCACTGTCGTTCTGAAACCTGACCCTGCGACACCGCTGACTGCGCTACGCCTGGCCGAGCTTGCGGTCGAAGTAGGCATCCCTGCCGGGGTCGTCAACGTCGTCCCCGGCGACGGCCCGACGACCGGCGCCTACCTTGTCTCGCACCCGGGGGTCGACAAGGTCGCATTCACCGGCTCGACCCGGACCGGGAGCGAGATCATGCAGCTCTGCGCCGAGCCCATCAAGCGCCTTTCGCTCGAGCTCGGCGGAAAAAGCCCGAGCCTCGTTTTCGCGGATGCAAACCTCGACGACGCAGTCCCATCGTCGGTGTACGCCATCTATTACTCGGCCGGTCAGAGTTGCGACGCCCGCTCCCGGATGCTCGTCGAGAAGTCGATCTACGACGAGTTCGTCTCGCGCTTCACCGAGACGGCGGGCAAGCTCAAGGTCGGCGATCCGCTTGACGCCGAGACACAGATGGGAGCTCTCATCTCAGAGGCGCATCGCCAGAAGGTGCACAGCCTCGTGGAGCAGGGGCGCGACGAGGGGGTCGAGATCGTGACCGGTGGCGAGCTCCCGGATGGGAAGGGAACCTTCTACCCGCCCACGGTGCTCGCGAAAGTCGACAACCGCATGCTCGTGGCCCAGGAAGAAATCTTCGGCCCGGTCGTCTCGATGATCCCATTCGAGGACGAGAAGGATGCCGTCCGGATCGCGAACGACATCAAGTACGGCCTGGTGGCAACCGTCTGGACCGGCGACCCCGGCCGCGGACATCGACTCGCGCGCCAGATCAAGTCCGGGACAGTTGGCATCAATGCCCCGTATTCGGCGTTCCCCGGGATTCCGTTCGGGGGCTACAAGCAGTCGGGCTTCGGCCGGGAGCTCGGGATCGAGGCGCTCGACATGTATCTCGAGACGAAGAGCGTCGTCGTCTCCACGAGCTCCAAACCGGTCAATCCATTCGGCCTCTAGATCCAGTCGAACGTGTCCTGAAGGAGCGGGACGAGGAAGTAGAGTACGAAGGCCGCCGACGCCACGTACATGAACGGGTGCACCTTTGACGCCTGGCCCTGGGCCACCCGTACGAGCGTGTACGTGATGAAGCCGAAGCCGATGCCGTTCGTGATCGAGTAGGTGAAAGGCATGATCATGATCACGAATGCGGCGGCCAGTCCGATGGCCAGGTCGTGGAAGTCGATGCCTGCGAGCTTCCGCCTCCCTACCGCCTCGCCTGACCCTGTCCGCTCCTCCCTCTCAGCTTCCTCTTCGACGTCTGTGAGGGTCGTGATCATGAGCCAGCCGACGATGATGAGCGCCGCCGCCGTTGCCTGCGGAGGCACCATGCCGATCAACGGTGCGATGAAGAGGAACGGGAAGAACAGCAGGCCCGTGACGACACTGACCCAGCCGGTCCGGCCGCCTGCTGCCACGCCGGCCCCCGACTCGATGTACGTGGTCGCGGAGGAAGCCGAAGCGGCTCCACCCGCCATGGCCGCGACGGAGTCGACGAGGAGCGGCTTCCTAATGTCCCGGAACTCTCCCTTCTCGTTCAGGTAGCCCGCAGGCTTACCAACGCCGACGAGGGTCCCCATGGTGTCGAAGAAGTCTGCGAGGAAGAGCGCGAAGACCCAGACGAGGGTCGAGATGACCCCGAGCGTCGCGAAGGAGTCGAAGCTGAACTCCCCGACGAGGGAGAAGTTCGGGCTCTGGAAGATGTCGGACGGCCAGCGGGCCCACCCTTCGGAGCCCGGGGTCGAGTAGACCGAGTAGTCGGTCGCCCAGTTGACGATCGTGGCGAACACGGTCGTTGCGAGGATTCCAAGCAGCAGATCACCACGGAAGCGGATTGCCCGCAGGACGATCGTGACGACAAGGCCGAAGAGCGCGATCGCAATCGGCCAGGTCGTGAAGCGGCCGAGCTCCACCGGCGTCGCGGGGCCGCGCACCACGATGCCCGAGTTGTAGAGCCCGATGAAGGCGATGAAGAGGCCGATCCCGATCGCGATCGCCTTCTTCAGCTCCAGCGGGATCGCGGTCATGATCTTTTCCCGAACGCCTGTCAGGACGAGCGCGGTCACAAGCGCCCCCTCCATGATGACGATCCCCATCGCTTCCGGAAACCCGAGCCCGGCACCCGCGACGAGGCCAAAGGCCACGACTGCATTGAGGCCGAGGCCCGGTGCGATCGCAAACGCCTTGTTCGTGAAGAGGCCCATGGCGATCGTCATGACACCCGCGACGAGGCACGTGGACGCGAGAACCGCGTCGAACGGCAATCCGGCGTCTTCGAGCCCCTGGACGCCCGCGAAGCTCAGGATCGCCGGGTTCACGAAGATGATGTAGGACATGACGATGAACGTCGTCGCCCCGGCGATCGTGTCGCGCCCCAGCGTCGTCCCGTGCTCTTCGAAGCGGAAGCGGCGGGCTAGTGCGGACTCCTGCATCCTGGCTGCAACCGTGCTCATGGCGCTCCTTCTGCGGGGATCAGGTGGGGCCCGATCGTAGCGCGGCGGGAGACCGGATCAAAGAGCGCCGATCAGGTCCTCGAGCGGCTCGACCGCCTGTACGAGATCGGAGGGGGAAAGGGAGCGAATCGCCCCGGCCTGAGCGCTGCCGAGGACGCCGCCCACGATCTCGCTTCCGGGTGGATGGAAGAGGCGGGGCTGGCTGTCGAGAGGGATGCGTGGGGAAACCTCTTCGGTCGTCTGGCCGGGTCGGATCCGGCTGCCGGGGAACTTTGGACCGGTTCGCACCTGGACACGGTTCCGGCCGGCGGGCGCTTCGACGGCGCGCTCGGCGTGGTCGCCGGCCTCGAGGCCGTCCGCCGGCTCGAAGCACCAGCCAGCACAGTGGCGGTCGTGGCCTTCAGGGACGAGGAAGGCTCTGTCTACGCTCCCGGGTGTCTCGGGAGCAGGGCTCGGTGCGGGCTGGTCGGACGCGGCGACCTGGAAGCACTTGGGCTACCGCCTCAGACTGCTGGGGCCGACCTCCCGGCGGTCTTCGTGGAAGCTCATATCGAGCAGGGTCCGATTCTCGAGCGTACAGGCGTTCCGTTAGGCATCGTGACCTCGATTTCCGGGCAGGCGCGCGGGACAATCGAGTTCACAGGAGTTCCGCGTCATGCAGGGACGACGCCCATGGATGCGCGCGAGGACGCACTCTGCTCCGCGGCTGAATTCGTTCTGCTCGCACGCGACGCGGCTGCCGGGATCGAAGGTGCGGTGGCCACCGTCGGCAAACTCGTGGTCGAGCCGGGCGCGGCGAATGTCGTCCCAGCCCGCGTGACGCTCACGGTCGACGCACGCGCTCCCGATCAGTCCCGCCTCGAGGCGCTCCTCGAGGCGATCGGGGCAGAGCTTGCCGTCACCCCACCTGTGGCCATGGACGTGACGGTGACCCACGTGCTCGGCGAGGAGATCGAACGCCTGGGGCTGCCGCCGCGGGAGCTCGCGTCGGGCGCCGGTCACGATGCCGGCATCCTCGCGGCCTCGGGGGTGCAGGCCGGCATGCTCTTCGTCAGAAGCGTAGGCGGCGTCAGCCATGCCCCGGAAGAGCGCACGAGTCCGGAAGACATCGCTTTCTGCGTCGAGGTCCTCGCCGCGACCCTGGGGCGTCTCGCCGGTTAGTCGAGCTCGAAGCGGATCGGCTGGGCGCCGTCCCAGATGACTCGCCTGCCGAGCTCCGGCAGCTGCTCGACTCCCTCCACCAGCGTCGC
This sequence comes from Gaiellaceae bacterium, assembly GCA_035535315.1. Taxonomy (GTDB): domain Bacteria; phylum Actinomycetota; class Thermoleophilia; order Gaiellales; family Gaiellaceae; genus DASQGA01. The sequence continues at coordinate 5,325 of DATLQD010000073.1, read as the reverse complement.
GAAGTGATTGCCCGCGAGCTGGCCGGCCACGCTCGCGAAGCGCGTTCGCCCGTACGGGAAGAGGATCTCGGTCTCGCTGAGGCCGCCGGGATAGAGCAGAAGCTCGCCCGAAGCGGGGTAGCTGATGGGATTCTCAGGCCCCACCCCTGCGTCGAGCTCACCCAGAGGAACCCACGCCGACTGGCCGCTCCAGCGGGCCTGGAGGAGATGCCCCTCCAGGGGAAGGAGCATGCGGACCGCCGCAACCGTTCGCGGTGAAATTTCCTCTTCGAGGCGGGCTTTGAAGCGAAGGTCGCCGACGACGATGTCGAGCACGCGCTGAACCTACCGTCTGAGCGTAAGCCCGATCATGCCGTAGGGCGGCTGTGGATCCGTGTAGATCTTGACGCGCTCGTCCGCCTTGGAGACCTGAGCGGTGTCCCAGAGTCGGTTCTGGGCTTCGAACGAGAGCTCGGCGATCGCGGGGAAGCGGTCGAGCAGACGGCGTCCCATCTCGTGGACGAGGTGCTGGATCGACTTCGAGTTGAAGTCATCGAACGTCTCCGCGACCGAATCGCGTACTTCGGTACTCGGCACCGGGCCGGCTTCGTCGAGGTAGCGCCAGTGGACGTTGAGGTGGATGAACAGGGGCCGATCGACTGTCTCGGGAAGCGTCGTGTAGTCGTCGCGCGCGAACCGGGTGAACGAGCTGCCGGTGATCTTGATCAGGTGAACGCCTTCCCGCCCGGAGCGACGATCGACCACCCCTTCCCGGCCGAGCTCGAGCTCGGCGACCCCGGTGTCCTCATAGCGCCGCTGGAAGAGGACGCCACTCTTCCGCTCGAACGGGATCTCGCGCGCCCCGAGCCGGATCCGCTCGACGTGTTCGTAGGTGCGGAGGAAGCGCTCGCCGAGGAGGTCGAGGAGCCCTTCGAGCGACTCGCCGCTGTAATCGAGCGCATTTGCGTGCACGAAGTTCTTCATCGTGTCCGTCGCCACCACGAGCGAGTTGTCGCCCTCGGTATAGGCAGGCATGAAGTTCTCCCCGAAGACGTCCAGCGTGACCTCGGCGGCGAACAGCGAGCTGACCCCGTCGGTCCGGTAGACCCCGATCTCGGCCTTGCCGTAGTGGATGCTCATCCTTGCCTCCAGCGGTCGCGGGCGATCGCGACGAGTTCCTCGAGCGCCGTCGTCAGCTCCTCCTCGCGCGTCCGGGCGAGTCGCTTGCGGAGGATAGGGACCAGATCCGCGCGAGGCCGGCGGTCCACGAAGACGACGAACCGAAATCCGAACTTCTCCTCGTAGTGACGGTTCAGCCGACCGAGCTCGGCGGCGACCTCGGGCTCGGCCTCCTCCCCTTGCTCCCGGGCCGACCGGTCGGAGAGGCGCCGGGCCCCGATGGCCGGGTGCGCGTCTATTGCCTCGATCTTCTCGGACTCCGTCAGCCCGGCGATCACAGCTTCGGGGCGACCGAGCGGATCGTGGGTCTCGGCGAGGCGCTCCGCGAGTCGGGTCCGTCCCTCGAAGAGCTCCGCGAGCTCGTCCACGGTCAGCTGCCGCGGTAGGTCACGCACGCGTACGAGGAGACGAGGAGGGGTACGTGATGATGTCTGTCCTCGAGTGCGAGCTCGAGCTCGACGCGCCGGAAGAGTGGAGAGGGAGGATGGAAGACAAGGCGGTACTGGCCGGGGTCGAGCGGCCCTCCGAGGTCGCCGATCCGGCCATCGTCATCGGTTTCCGCGGTGGCCAGCACGTCGCTCCCTCGATAGAGCTCGACCCGGACGCCTTGGGCCGGCTCGCCACGCTCGACATTGAGGACGTGGGTAGAAAGAGAAGCGCTCATGCTGCGAACTTCTCCGCATGTCTCCTGTGCTCCTGCGCGATCTCGGCCGCCTCGGCCCGCACGAGATATCCGTCGCGGACGATTTCCTCGCCTCCTACGTACAGCCGGTCGACGCGGTGCGGTCCGGCCAGGACGAGCGCGGCCACAGGGTCGCTCGCGCCGGCGAACTCGAGGCCGTCCGTCCGCCAGACGGCGAGGTCGGCGCACTTGCCGGGCTCGATCGAGCCCAGATCTGCACGGTGGAGTACCTCGGCGCCGCCGCGGGTGCCCAGGCGCAGAGCCTCGCGGGCGGTGAGCGCCGTCGGGCCACCCCGGCCTCGCGCTACGAGCAGCGACTGCTTGAGCTCGGCTGAGAGATCACCGCGCTCGTTCGACGCCGACCCGTCCACCCCGAGGCCCACTCTGACCCCGCTGTCGAGCAGGGCGCGCACCGGGGCGACGCCGGCGCCGAGACGGAGATTCGACGTCGGGCAATGAGCGACACCGGTGCCCGTGGTCGCGAACCGATCGATGTCGGTCTCTGAAAGGTGGACGCAGTGCGCGCACCAGACATCGGAGCCGAGCCAGCCCAGCTCCTCCATGTACTCGACCGGACGGCAGCCGTAGAGCTCGACGCAGTACTCCTCCTCCTCCAGCGTCTCGGCCAGGTGAGTGTGGAGCAGGAGGCCGAGACGCCGCGCGAGCTCCGCGGAATCCGCCAGCAGCCGCCGGGTGACCGAGAAGGGCGAGCACGGCGCCACCGCGATCTGGATCACGGCGCCCGTCCCGGTCTCGTGGAGGTGCGCGAGCCTCTCAGTCTCGGCCAGCACCGCATCGGCATCCTCGACGAGCTCGTCCGGTGGCAGCCCGCCTTGCGACTTGCCTAGGTCCATCGAGCCCCGTGACGCAACCAGCCTGACGCCGAGCTCTCGCGCCGCCTGCACCTCGGCCTCCACGATGCCGTCTTGCCCCGCGGGGAAAACGTAGTGATGGTCGAAGACCGTGCTGCAGCCTGAAAGCGCGAGCTCCGCGAGCCCTGTTCGTGCGGCTGCGTACTCGGACTCCGCGTCGATTCGACCCCACGCCGGGTAGAGGGCACGAAGCCAGGTGAACAGGTCGGCCTCCTGAGCCCGCGTTCGCGTCAGCGTCTGGTAGAGGTGGTGGTGGGTGTTGACGAGCCCGGGCGTCACAAGCGCCCCGCCGAGGCTGGTGGTCTCGCGAGCGTCCGGTCGTGGTCCGTCCCCGACCGCGGACACGAGCCCATCCTCGACGAGGATCCAACCCTCGAGCTCCTTGCCGTCATCGTCCATCGTCGCGATGTGGGCGTCGGTGAAGAGCGTGCTCATAAACGAAGCGGCACGAGCTGGAAGCGCTCGACGTCGACAAGCCCTCGGTCGGTGATCTTGAGGCTCGGGATCACGGAGAGCGCGAGAAACGACATCGTCAGGAACGGCGTCGCGCCCCGACAGCCGAGTCGCTCCGCCGCCTCCGTGCAGGCGCGGCTGCGCTCAACGACCTCGGCCAGAGGCAGATCGGCGAGCAGTCCGCCGACCGGCAGCGGCAGCTCGGCGAGCACTTCGCCCTCGTCGACCGCGACGATCCCCCCACCGAGCTCGCCCAGCCGCTCGACGACTCTGCCCATGTCCGCGTCGTTCATACCGACGACGACGAGGTTGTGGGCATCGTGGGCGACCGTCGAGCCGAGTGCCCCGCGCTCGAGGCCGAAGCCGCGCACGAAACCGAGGCCGACTTGACCCGTGCCGAGGTGACGCTCGATGACTGCAATCTTGGCCAGGTCACGAGAGGGGTCGGCGACCGCCTCGCCGTCGCGAACGGTCGGCTCCTCGACGAGCGATTCGGTGACGACCTGATCAGGGACGAGCCCGATCACACGCGCCTTCGACTCATCGGGCCACGCGATCCGGAACCGCTCGGCCGCGACCGGCCCGATCCGGACCGTGTGCTTGACCCACTCCGGCACCTCCGAGCGCGCGATCTCCTCGACGGGACGGCCGCGTTTCAGGACCACTTCAGGCTGGAAGCTCTCGAGGTCCGGCAGGACCAGCACGTCGGCCTGGTAGCCGGGCGCAAGCGCCCCCAGGTGATCGAGCCCGTGCCACAGCGCGGGGTTCAGCGATCCGAGCACGAGTGCGTCTTCGGGGGCGATCCCGGCAACGACGGCGTCCCGAACCATGCCGTTGATGTGGCCGTTCTCGGCGATGTCATCGGGGTCTTTGTCGTCCGTGCAGAAGGCGATCCGGGAGGTCCCGTACTCCTCGACTAGAGGCAGGAGGGCCAGCAGGTTCCGGGCCATCGAGGCCTCGCGGATCAGCACCCACATGCCCGCGCGGAGCCGCTCCCGGCCTTCCTCGACCGTCAGCGTCTCGTGGTCTGAGCGGATCCCGGCGGCGGCGTAGGCGTTCAGCTGCTTGCCCACGACGCCGGGTGCGTGCCCGTCGACGTGCGTCGCGCCGGTGAGACCGAGCTTCGTCAGCTCGTCCTCGTCGCCAGCGATCACGCCCGGGAAATTCATCATCTCGGCCAGTCCGAGCACGCGGCGGCGGCGGAGGAGGCCCTGAAGATCGCCTTCGTTCAAGGCACGCCGGGGGGACTCGAAGCGCGAGGCGGGGACGGACGAGGACGCCATGAAGTAGACGTCGAGCGGCAGCTCGGCGCAGAAGTCGAGCAGCCAGTGGACGCCGTCGGTGCCGAGCACGTTCGCGAGCTCGTGGGGGTCGGCGACGACGGCGGTCGTCCCGAGCGGCAGCACGAGCCGGGCGAACTCGTCCGGCAGCAGCTTCGGCGACTCGAGGTGCAGGTGCGCGTCGATGAAGCCGGGCACGACGTAGCGGCCGGTCGCGTCGACCTCCTCGGTTCCGTCGTAGTCGCCGAGCCCGGCCACGTATCCCTCGGCGATCGCGATGTCGGTCTCGAGCCATTCGCGCGTGAAGACCGAGAGCACGCTTCCGCCGCGAACGACGAGATCGGCGGGCTCGTCGCCGCGTGCGACCGCGAGCCGTCGGGCCAGGTCCGCCATCGCGCCACGATAACTTGCGCCCGTGGAGGTGCTGGCCCCCCGCTCGCTCGACGAGGCGCTGCGCCTGAAGGCAGAGCGGCCCGACGCCGTCCCGATCCAGGGCGGCACCGACGTGATGGTCGAGCTCAACTTCGATCGCGCCCGCCCGCCCGCGCTTTTGAACCTCAACGAGGTGCCAGAGCTTCGCGGGTGGTCGCGCGACATCGGGACGATCCGGCTGGGCGCTGGGTTGACATACACGGAGGCGATGGAAGGCGAGCTCGCGGAGTTGCTGCCGGCGCTGGCCGAGGCTGCGCGCACGGTCGGCGGACCGCAGATTCGCAACCGGGGGACAATCGGCGGCAATCTCGGCACCGCCTCGCCGGCAGGCGATGCTCTGCCGCCGCTCCTGGTCGGCGAGGCCGAGATCGAGGTCGCGAGCCTTCACGGCGAACGCACCTTGTCTCTGGTCGAGTTCCTGACGGGTCCGAAGCAAAATGCCCTAGCC
>DATLQD010000072.1:0-9060 GCA_035535315.1 Gaiellaceae bacterium | reverse complement strand
CGGCCGCGCGCTCCAGGCGCCCGCCCTCAAGGCGTGGCGCGGAAAGGAAGACAACGTCGCCGCGGCCCAGGAAGCGTACCTCCACCGGGCGCGCCTGAACGGAGCGGCACGCTCCGGTTCCTACTCGGAGGAGATGGAAGCCGCAGTCGCGGCCTAGGCAAGCAAACGGGCCCGGACGGCGGCAAGGTCGTCGCCGCCGAGGCTGCCCGAGCGGAGGTTGGCGCGCCCCAGCTCGTCGTTCGGCCATCGTGGGTGCCCAGACCGCCGAGGTCGCGGACGTTGAAGCACCCCTCCCATTCGAGGTGTCGGTCCGGAGCCGGTCTACGGCTAGCGATATTCGCGGCCGGAAAAGAGAGAGAGCTTCTCGAACGCGTGATAAGCCTCCACGCGACGGACCGTGCCCGAGCGTGATCGCATGACGATCGAGTCGGTCACAGCGCCTTCCTTCGTGTAGCGGACCCCGTGCAAGAGGGCGCCGTCGGTAACGCCGGTCGCCGCGACGAAGACATTCTCGCCCGCAACCAGGTCCGTCGTGGTCAGCACCCGATCCAGGTCGTAGCCGGCCGCGACGAGCTCCTGGCGCTCCCCGTCGTTCCTTGGCCAAAGCTTCCCCTGGACTGCGCCGCCGAGGCACTTCACGGCTGCGGCGGCGATGACGCCCTCGGGGGTGCCCCCGATCCCCATCATCAGGTCGATGATGGAGGCGGAGCGAGCGGCTGCGATCGCCGGGGCGACGTCGCCGTCCGTGATCAGGTGCACCCGCGCCCCCGCCTCGCGCAGGCCCTGGATAAGCGCCTGGTTCCGCTCCCGGTCGAGCACAACGACGCGGATGTCAGTCGGCTTGACGCCCTTCGCCTCCGCCGCGCCGCGCACGTTCTCCTCCGGCGAGGCCGTGATGTCCACCGCGGAGGCGATCTCAGCGCCGCACGCGATCTTGTCCATGTACACCGCTGCCCCAGGGAAGAACATGGTCCCACGCTCCGCGACCGCGATCACCGCGATCGCGTTCGGCTGCCCGAGGGCCGTGAGGCGCGTCCCCTCGAGCGGGTCGACGGCGACATCCACCTCGGGCGGCTCGCCGTTCCCGATCTTCTCGCCGTTGTAGAGCATCGGCGCTTCGTCCTTCTCGCCCTCGCCGATGACGACGACGCCCGCCATCGTCACCGTCTGGAGCATGTGACGCATCGCATCGACGGCGGCCTGGTCGGCGGACTCTTTCTCACCCCGGCCGATCCAGCGGGCGGAGCCGAGCGAGGCCGCCTCCGTGACGCGGACGAGCTCGAGCGCGAGGTTCCGATCCGGAATCGTGGGCGTGCCGGTGGTCATTCGCCGCGTCATCCTAGGCGGAATTGCCGACTCGAAGCAGCGTCGCCACGACGCCCGGATCAGGTAAGACAACCGGTGAACTCCCCCGATGTCGAGCTTGGGCCATCGTTCCGGCCTGAGCGGGCAGCGGCCATCCCGGAACCCTCTGATGAGGTTGAAACCACACGACAGGAGGCAAACATGAATGCAGAACGACCCCTGATCACGCGAACTGACTTCGTCTTTCTGCCCACCACCAGCTTCAAGAAGGCCGAGGAGTTCTATGGCGGTATCCTCGGCCTAACGTGCTCGGCCCGCTACCGGGATGATTTCGGGGGCGAGTTCGAGACCGGGAGCCTGACGATCCAGGTCATCGATTCCGCGAAGATCGGGCGGGAGTTCGCGCCCAGCGGAGGGGCGATCGCACTGCACGTCGATGACGTGTCGGCTGCCCGCGCTGAGCTCGAGGCGCGTGGTGTCAAGTTCAAGGGCGACACCATCGACAGCGGTGTCTGCCATCAGGCAATTTTCGAGGATCAGGACGGCAACGCACTCATCCTTCACCACCGCTATGCGCCCACCAATGCTGCGTGATCGTGTGACCTCGTAACGTCCTGGAAGACCTCGACGTGCAGCCCTGCGCTACATGCGGTCGGGAGCCTCGACCCCGATCAGGTCGAGCGAGCGCGCGATCACGTTCTGGGTCGCACTGATGAGCCCGAGACGAAAGCTCTCGGCCTCGCTCTCGAGGACTCGGTGTTCGTGATAGAAGCGATGGAAGTCGTCCGCCACGCGGATCGCGTACGTGGGAATGGCGTGCGGGGTCCTCCGCTCGACCGCGTCAGCCACCACCTGGGGATAGTCCGCGAGCCGCTTCACGAGCTCCCTCTCCTCCGGGGCGAGCTCGGCCGGAGGTTCTGCCACAGGGGTTGCGCCCTCGGCGTTCCTGAGGATCCCGGCGATCCGAGCATGCGCATACTGGACGTAGAAGACCGGGTTCTTCACGCTTCGCTCGCGGGCAAGGTCGAGATCGATCTCCATCGACTGCTCGGGGCTCGAGCGGACGAGGTACCACCTGGCGGCGTCGACTCCGACTTCGTCGATGAACTCCTCGAGGAAGACGACGTCGCCACGGCGCTTCGACATCTTGGTCTGCTCGTCGCCCTTCGTGAGGTGGACGAGCTGGTAAAGGAGCACCTCGACCGCCGACGGGTCGTACCCAAGCATCTTCGCCACGACCGCGTACCACCCCTCGACGCCATGATGGTCAGCGCCGAGCACGTAGATGATGCGGTCGAACCCTCGCTCGAGCTTGTCGCGCAGGTAGGCGATGTCGGCCGCCTCGTACGTCGGGAGACCGCTCCGCTCCGCCGAGCGGATGAGGACACGGTCTTTCTCGTCCCCGTAGGCGGTCGACCGCACCCACAGAGCACCGTCCTTCTCGTATGTATCGAGGCGCTTCAGGAGCGCCGGCAGCGCGTGCTCGAGCTCACTCTGCTTCGCCCAGCTGTCGAAGTGGATGCGGAAGCGCTCGAGCGTGGCCTCGATTCGAGCGAGCATGGCCGGGACCGGGTCTCCTTCCTCTCGAGCCAGGTCTTCGATGTACGCGCCCTGGTAGCCCTCCTCGGGAAGCTCCTCACCCCTCCTACGCGCCTCGACGGACGCCCGAAAGCGATCCATCTGACCACCCGCGTCGTTGTAGTAGTACTCGCGCTCGACCTTGTGGCCCGCGAACTCGAGCAGGCGCGCGACTGAGTCTCCGTAGGCGCCGTTTCGGCCGCCGGCGACGGTGATCGGGCCGGTCGGGTTCGCCGAGACCATCTCGACCTGGATCCGCTGTGGCCGCGATGCCGCCGAGCCACCTCCGTAGTCGCGTCCTGCCTGCAACATTTCGTCCAGGAGCTCGCCGAAGACCGCGGGAGCCAGCGTCAGGTTGACGAACCCGGGCGCTGCTGCAGAAGCAGACGCGACCCCGGGAAGGTCCGCAGCCGATGTCGCGAGCTCCTCCGCCAGCTCCAGCGGCGGGCGGCCCCGCTGCCCGGCGACCTGAAGCGCGACGTTCGTGGCGTAGTCGCCGTGCGCAGGGTCCCGCGGACGTTCGAGCGTTACCGGCGAACCGGCCGCCTCACCGATCGCATGCTCGAGCCGGTCGAGAGGTGTAGGCGTCCCCATCGGCTATATCGTAGGGGCGTGGAAGATGAAGCCCACGACGAGCGCCAACTCAACATTCACCTGGATCCGGCGAACCTCGCGGGCACCTACGCGAACTTTGCGAACGTCAGCTTCTCCGACTACGAGTTCACGATCACGTTCGCCCGGATCGACCACGAGGTCGAGGAAGGCGACGTCCCCGGCGTGGTCGTCAGCCGTGTGAACTTGTCGCCGCGCTTCATGCGCGAGCTGCTCGACGCGATGAACGACAGCTGGTCGAAGTGGGAGACGAGGGAGGGCATCAGGAACCTTCCCGAGTCTGGGCGCTGATTCCAAAAGCCCGCGCCATCGCGATCCGCTCGAGCGCCGGCGGATGCGTTCCGAACCAGAGCGTGACCCAGCGAGGAGGGGTCGGGTCCGCCAGCGACGTCGTGACGAAGCGCCGCTCGAGGCCGATCGCGCTTTGCGGATCGCGGGTCGCCTGGAGCGCGAGCCAATCCGCCTCTGCCTCGTAGCGGCGCGAGACGAGGTTCTGGAGCGGCAGGGTCCCGAGGTAGAACAGGAGCGCGACCAGCAGGCCGAACGGCACGACCGCGGGGTCGCGGAGCCCTCCCTTCCTCTCGGTCGCGCGTGCGAGCAAAAACACGCCGGGGACTGCGAGGAGCGCGAGCCATCCGAGGCCCTTCCAGAGGTGCCTGCGCCCGACATGCGCGAGCTCGTGGGCCGCGACCGCGAGCAGCTCGCCTCGCGGAAACCGGCCGTCCAGAATCGTGTCGTAGAGGACGACGCGCCTCGTCGGCCCGATCCCGACGACGTAGGCGTTCGCCGTCGTCGTGCGGCGGCTGGCGTCCGCAATCTCCACCTTGTCGATGTCGACGCCTTCCCGGACCGCGAGACGCTCGATCTCCCGCGCGAGGGTTCGGTCCTCGAGCGGCCGGAAGCGGTTCGTAAGCGGCTGGACGACGAGCGGCTGGAGCACGACGAAGAGGACGGCGAGACCGACGAGTGCGGGCGCACCCGCCAGCCACCACCGGGGCCCGAGCCGCCGCGCGAGCAGCATCGCGCCCGCAACGGCGATGGCAACGAGGACTGCCTGGATCCCGAGCTGCGTAGCCTGGTCGGCGAGCCAGCCTCCATAACCCTGGCGGGAAAGATCGTGGCGGCGCGCCCACCAATGGCCCGCTGCGGAAAGAGGCAGCCCGGCCAACCAGACGGCGAGCACCACGGCGAGCCCGATTCCGACTCCGGTCCGCACTGCTCCCCGAGCCACGCGGCGCATCCTGGCCGCGAGGGAGCCCGCGAACGCCACAAAGAGCCCGACAACAGCGATCTCGAGGGCCAGCGACCCCAGCAAGAGCCCCCTGGTGACGCGCCGGTACTCGTCGATTTTCGCGAGCTGGGCAGCTCCGAAGAAGGCTTCCGGGTCCAGCTTCGGGAGGTCGAGGGGAGGAACCTTCGTCCGCCACAACAGGGCTCCCGCCACGATCCACACGACAAGCGTCAGGACGGCCACGAGGGCCTTCGCTAAGGTTGCGCGCCTCTCGTGCGCGTCGCCGTCCTCTCTGACATCCACGGAAATCTCCACGCCCTCGACGCCGTGCTCGAGGCGATCGACGCCGAGCCGTTCGACGAGCTCTGGTTCCTCGGTGACCTCGTAGGGTACGGGCCGCGCCCCAATCGCTGCTACGAACATGTCGCCGGGCGGCTGGACGTCGCGCTCGTCGGGAATCACGACCTGGCTGCGCTCGGCGAGCTCGACCTCGACTTCTTCCAGCCCGACGCGGCGCTCTCGGCCCGGTGGACCAGCAGCGTGCTCGAACCGGAGACGGCGACCTTCTTGGCCTCGCTCAGCCCCTCCGCGACGCGCCCAGGCGCCGAGCTCTACCACGCGAGCCCGCGGGACCCCGTGTGGGAATACGTGCTCTCCCCGGCCGTCGCGCTGGCCGCGCTCGAGGCCACCGAGGCGCCCATCATTCTGGTCGGACACAGCCACGCACCGCTCACGTTCAGCGTCGACGGCGATGGGGCGGAGCTCGACCACGCGCCGGCCGGCACGGAGGTCGACCTCGGTGACCGGCGCTGGCTCCTGAACCCGGGATCGGTCGGCCAGCCGCGAGATGGGGACCCGCGTGCCGCCTGGCTCGCGCTAGACCTCGCCGCCGGTCGGGCAACCTTCAACCGCGTCAGGTATCCAGTCGAGCGCACGCAGGAGGAGATTCGTGAGCGCGGGCTGCCGGAGACGCTGGCCGCTCGGCTCGAGCACGGCGTGTAGCGCTCTGGCTCGCTAGCGCGAGGCCTCGACCGGGCGGAGCACCGGGAAGAGGCGTACGAGCCCCGGCCAGCTGGCGTCGAGGGCCGCTTGCGCTGCGCCCTCGGGGTCGGCGACGACCTCGATCTCGATCACCGGCTCGACTCCGTCCGCGCTCGACCCCAGCATCTGGAGCCTCAGCCCGTCGGTCACGTATGCCTCGGCCTCGGTGCGAAGTCGACTCAGCTCCCGCTTCGTCGGGCCCTCTCCCTCGACGACGCAGAGGGGCCCCGGCCAGCGCTTGCGGATCTCCGCCTCGTGGCGCTCGACGTCACCCGTGAAGACCGCGTTGAAGATAACCGGATCGAACTCGTCGAGCTCGGTGTCGCCGGCGTTGCTCGGGTCGAAATGCGTGACCCACGAGTTGACGATGTCCGGCTGAGACTCGGCATACGCGCTTGCGCCGCTCGCCTCCTGCTGCGTCGCCTGCTTCGTGTCGGGCAGGACCCAGCCGCCTGCCGGCTCGTGACACGGGCTCGAGAAGTCGACCTCACTCCCGAACTGGGATGGATCATCCCCGTCTGGTCCCACGTCGGTCACCCTGAAGGTCTCGCCGTCGTACGTGCCCACGACGTGGTACTGGCCCCACGACGCCCCGCTCGCCGTCTCCTCGCCCCCGACCGCGCCCCAGTCCCAGTTCGCGATCGGCACGTCGCCGCACTGCGGCGGATACGACATGGCCATCGCCCCCAAACACAGCATCGGGCCGTGCTTCGGAAAGGGAGTCTGGCCGCGCTGCTCGAGGACCGTCGTGTCGGCTTCGTAGACAGGAGCGTGAGTGGGTACGGATGCAGTGGGCGAACTAACCTCCGCAGTGCCCGGTTCGCCCGTGCCGCATGCGGAGAAAACGAGGACAAGCAGACAGGCTGGGATCGCCAGAACGAGCTTTCGCATGTCCTTCTGACCGTCATCGAGCCCGGAACGTTCCGACGGCTCGCAGCGTTCGGTTAGAGCCGGGCCGCGTCCTGGCTGTCGGCGTACTCGCTGATGCCCTCGCGGGCCAGGGCGACCTGCACTTCCTCCCGCGCCTTGTAGATCCGCCACTTCACCGTCGACAGCGTGATCTCGAGGGAGTCCCCGATCTCGGTGTAGGAGAGGCCCACCACGTCCCGGAGCAGGAGTGCCATCTTCAGGTCCGGGTTCAGCTTCGCGACCGCGCGCCAGACGGCGTCGATCGCCTCGATGCGCTCGAACGGCTGGTCGACCACATCGAGCTGCGGCATGTCGTCGAGTGTCACCGCGGACTGAGGCTTGCGCTCGCGGGCTCGCAGCTCGTCGAGAACCCGGTTCTTGGCGACCTGAAAGAGCCATGTCGTGAAGCGGCATCGCAACGAGAATCCGGCCAGCCCCTGGTAGATCCTGAGGAAGATGTCCTGGGTGAGGTCCTCGGCGAGCGCACGGTCGCCGACCATCCGGAGCACGTAGTTGTAAATCGGTACCTCGTAGGCCCGGTGGATGATCGAGAAGGCTCGCTCATCACCTGCCTGTGCCTTACGGAGGATTGCCAGGTCGGGCTGCTCGAGCGACACGTAATGGAAGTATAAGACGACCTTCAGCCGACCAGCAGGGTCTTTCCGGTCATCGCGTCCGGAGCAGGGATTCCGAGCAGGTCGAGACAGGTCGGGACGAGATCGGAGAGGGAGCCGCCCTCGCGAAGCGAAGCCCCGGCGACCGTGACGACCAGCGGCACCGGGTTGGTCGTGTGCGCGGTGTGGGGGCCCGTGCCGTCGCTCTCGAGCATCTGCTCCGCGTTGCCATGGTCGGCCGTGATGAGACAGGCGCCGCCGAGCTCCTCGACCTTCGCGACCAGTCGCCCGAGGCAGGCGTCGACGGTCTCGACCGCACGCACGACCGCTGGAATGACCCCCGTGTGACCGACCATGTCAGGATTGGCGAAGTTCACGATCGCGAAGCGATAGCCGTCGCCAACCCTCTCCTCGAACTGCCGCTCGACCTCCGCCGCTGACATTTCGGGCTTCAGGTCGTAGGTGGCCACGTCTCGAGGGGACGGGACGAGGATGCGGGTCTCGCCCTCCCATTCCTGCTCCTCCCCCCCGTTGAAGAAGTACGTGACGTGAGCGTATTTCTCAGTCTCGGCCAGATGAAGCTGCCGCGCGCCTTGCGCGGCGAGGACCTCGGCCAGCGTCTGGTCGACGACACGCTCAGTGAAGGCCACGGGGCAGTCGAAGTCCTCGCGGTAGCGAGTCATGGTCGTGAGGTCGGCGCCGGCTTCGAGGAGGCGCTCCGAGAGCTGCCTGGCCCGGTCCGGGCGGAAGTTGAAGAAGACGGCGGCGTCGTTGGCCGGGTCGAAGCGTGGGTAGGGAAGAACGACCGGTTCGATGAACTCGTCGGTGATCCCGGCCTCGTAGCTCGCCCGGAGCGCGGCAACCGGGTCATCCGCGCGCGTTCCCTCACCCCGCACGATCGCCGCGATGGCGCGCTCCGTGCGCTCGGGCCGATTGTCGCGGTCCATCGCGTAGTAGCGGCCAACGACCGTAGCGATGTGGGTGCCTTCGCCCACGAGCTCAGCCAGATCGGATGCCGCCGCATGCGGTGAGACGTCCCGCCCGTCCGTGAAGGCATGCACGAACGTCCGCGCCTCCGTCCCCCTGCGCCGCTCGAGCTCGAGCAGGGCCCGGAGGTGGTCGATGTGCGAGTGGACGCCGCCGTAGGAGACAAGCCCGAGCAAGTGCACGTTTCCTCCCTGCTCCTGCGCCCGGCGGAAAGCGCCGACCAGAGCCTCGTTCTCCAAGAACGACCCGTCCGCGATTGCGTCGTTGACGCGTACGAGATCCTGGGGCACCACCCTCCCCGCTCCGATCGTGAGGTGGCCGACCTCCGAGTTCCCCATCTGCCCGTCTGGGAGGCCTACTGCGCGGCCGGATGCAGCGAGCGTCGTGTGCGGATAGCCCGCCCAGACGGCGTCGAAAACGGGTGTAGCGGCGAGCTCGACCGCGTTCCCCGGCCCCTGGGCCGCGCACCCCCAGCCGTCGAGGACGACGAGCGCTACGAGCGGATACGGCTCGCCGTCTCGCAAATCGCCGCGAAGGACTCGACGTCGAGCGAGGCGCCGCCCACCAGGGCGCCGTCGACATCGGGTTGAGAGAGAAGCTCCTCGGCGTTCTCGCGCTTCACGGAGCCGCCGTACAGAACCGGGGCGTCGAGGAGGCTTTTGATGAAGGCATGGGCTTCCTGTGCGAGCTCGGGCGTCGCGGTCTTCCCCGTCCCGATAGCCCACACCGGCTCGTACGCGACCACGAGGCGCTCATGGCGGGGGAGCACGGTCACCTGCCGCC
>DATLQD010000071.1:0-10956 GCA_035535315.1 Gaiellaceae bacterium | reverse complement strand
AGATGGCTGACTTCTTCCACACCGACAGCCTCCGGCCGTGTCCGGAGTCGTGCGCGTTCTCGGTGAGCGAGTTCGACGTCGACGGAATCCCAGGCGCCACCGGCGTGCGACGCTATGCCTCGGAAGAGGCCGTGCAGGCGGCGGGGACGTCCGAAAACATTCCCCGCGACTCGTACGCCATCTTCTTCGCGGACGGCGACTTCGCCTACGACATCGATCTCGGCGGCCCACCGGGCACGACCTCGGAGGACAAGGCCGTGGAGATCGCGCAAAAACTCTACGACCGCGTCCACGGCCTGCCGACAACGAGCTAGCGCCGAGGAAGCCCTCAGCGAGCGCGAGCGGTAAGGACATCGCGTTCTGCCGGGCCGCCACCTCACCGAGACGGTCAAGCGCGGCCCTTCGTCCAGTACGCTCTCTACGCCCCTGACGGGCGGCTCGTGAGCACCACCCGCGAGCTTCGCGGCAACCCGGCGCTGAACTAGCTCGTGAGCGTCTGCGTCCACTGCAACCCACCTCGGCTGACGATTTCACCCGGCCCGCGACGGCGGCACGGAGGCTTGCGAGCCGTTCGCAGATCGTCGCTCGCCTGATCAGACGCGGCCCGCCGTTAGCTCTTTGGTAGCGCTCCGGGCCGCCCTCACCGCGACCTTCGAGAGCTTCGCGCTCCGCCGGCTCTGGACGGACGATGCGCCCGCCTACGTCCACCTAGACCTCACCGTAGGGTTCGACTACGCCCTCGTCCCGACATTGCGTCCGGAGGCGATTCAGGGGCTCAGGACGACCACAGGGGACGCGGAGATCGCGGTGCCCTACCCGAGGCCCGTTGCGATCGGGCTCCCGTCCGACTTTACGTCGGGCGGAACCTCCAGGTACTGCAGCGCGAAGCGCGCGATCTGGGAGAAGACCGGAGCTGCGACGGAGCCGCCCCAGATTGCGCCCTTTGGCTCGTCGACCGCGACGAGGATCACGAGCCGTGGGTTCGATGCCGGCAGGAACCCGACGAACGAAGCAACATACTTCGAAGTCGAGTAGCCACCCAATACGGGGTCGGGCTTTGCCGCGGTTCCGGTCTTGCCTGCAATCGAGTAGCCCGGTATCTGGGCCTCCTGTCCGGTGCCCTGGTCATTGCCCACGACTTGGCGCAGCATCGTCGTCAGCGCCTCCGCGCTCTCCGCGGACAAAACCCGGCGGCGCTCGGCCTTCCACGCGCCCCTCCCCTCGACCCGGTCGACGAGATGTGGCCGCACCTCGAGACCGCCGTTCGCGATCGTGGCGTAGGCGGCCGCCATCTGCATTGGGGTGACCGCAATCCCCTGGCCGATCGGGACGTTCCCGATCGTCGAGCCGGACCAGCGCTCGGGCGGAAGAACGATCCCGCGGCTTTCACCAGGAAAGTCGATGCCTGTGCGGTGGCCGAATCCGAACCGGTCGATCCAGCTCGCAAGCCGTTCTTTCCCCAGGCCGAGGGCAAGCGTGATCACGCCGACGTTCGAAGATTTGAACAGGATCTGGGAAACGGTCATCGTCTCGGTTCCGCGAGGCTCCGCGTCGTGGATGACGCGGTCGGCGACCCGGATCTCCGGCCGGAGGGTGTATTGGGTCGATGGCGTGACCATGCCGCTCTCAAGGGCACCGGCAAGGGTCACGACCTTGAACGTCGATCCCGGCTCGTACGTGTCCGTGACGGCGCGATTCCGCTCTCGACCCTCCTTGAGCTCCCCGAACTTGTTGGCGTCGAACCCCGGCTCGACCGCCATCGCGAGCATGGCTCCCGTGCGGGGATCCATGACGATCGCCGTCGCCGCCTTGGCCGCCCATTGCGTTCGCGCGTTCCCAAGAATGCGCTCCACCTGGCCCTGGAGCGTGTGATCGAGCGTCAGATAGACGTCTCGACCCTCTTTGACGGGTTTCGTCTCGAGCACCTTGAGGACTCGCCCGAAAGGATCACGTACGACCGACTCACTTCCGGATGAACCGGCAAGCAGGCGGTCCAGCCGAAACTCGATCCCGGCGAGCCCTTTATTGTCCGTACCCGCAAACCCGACCGCCTCCGAAGCGACTGATTTCTGGGGATACGTGCGTCGCTCCTCGGGGATGAACCCGAGCCCGACCAAGTGTTTGGCTTCGAGCGCTTCCGCCAGCTTCGGATCCGCCTTGCGCGCAAGGTAGACGAACCCTCGGCTCCGGTCGGCCACGAGTGGATAGACCTCCGCAGGATCGATCTCTAGCGCAGCGCCCACCTGCTCAGCCAGGCTTCGCGGGTCTCGCACCTGCTTCGGGTTCGCATAGACCGTGATCGCCCGCGCTCCGATCGCAAGCTCGCTACCCGTGCGGTCGTAGATCGTGCCGCGACGTGCCGGCACAGTGAGCGTCTCGCGGTGCTGACTCGTCGCGAGCGCGTTCAGACCCCTAGCTTCCACGGCCTGCAACCACGCTGCCCTCGCGAACGTGGCGGCGAAGATGCAGGCGAACACCCCGACGAGTAGGCGGATCCTGCGGTTGACGAGGCGCGCGGTCACCGGCCGCGGCGGCTCACCTGGACGTACGTTGTCTGACTCGCGTCGACGAGCCCGAGACGCCCTCGCGCGGCGGCCTCGACGCGCCCCGAGGCTGCTGCGCTCGAGAGCTCAGTGGCGATTTCCGCAGTCTGTGACTGGATCCGTTCTTTCTGGGTGTCCAGGCGCTCAACTTCCATGTTCAGCCCGAGCACGGCGACGTTCAGCGCGACGATGCCGGCGAGCAGCACCGCCACAACCACGATCCAGAGCACTCCCCCGGCGACTCGAGGCCGTGCCGTCGGACGCGGACGGGAGCGTGGCCGTGCCGCCGGCTGCGCCGTGCGCCTGGGTGCTCGTTTGATCCGCGGTTCGGCTCGTGCGGCCGCAGAGGACACGCTACGCCTCCGTCCTCATCGCGACGCGGAGCCGGGCCGACGCGGAACGAACGTTGACCGCTACCTCGGCGGGTGACGGGCGGACGGCCTTCTTCGTCACGAGACGTACGCGGGGCTCCTTTCCGCATACACACACCGGGAAGTCGGGCGGGCACGTGCAGCCGCGCGCCTCGGCGGCGAAGAAGCGCTTCACGATGCGATCTTCGAGCGAGTGGAAGCTGATGACAGCGACCCGTCCACCCGGCCGGAGCATGCTCAGGATGGAAGGTAGAGCCCGCTCCAGAGAGCCGAGCTCGTCGTTGACCTCGATTCGAAGGGCCTGGAAAACGCGCTTGGCCGGGTGCCCGTCGCCGAAGCGCCTGGGAGCGGGTATCGCCTCACGGATGGTCTCGACCAGCTCCGATGTCCGCTCGTAGGGCTGCTCGCGACGCCGGCGGCCGATCGCGGAGGCGATCTGGCGGGAGAAGCGCTCTTCGCCGTAGCGACGGAACACGTTCGCGAGCTCTCGCTCGCCGGTCTCGTTCACGACTTCCTTCGCGGAGCGCTCCGCGGACGGATCCATTCGCATGTCGAGCGGCGCGTCAACGGCGTACGAGAAGCCGCGCTCCGGCCGGTCGATCTGCATGCTCGAGACTCCGAGATCGAGGAGCACTGCGTCGGCTTGGACGTCGTTCTGGGCCAGTTGCGCCATCACCACGTCGAAATCGCCGCGCAGAAAACGTGTCTGGACACCGCGCGAACGTCGCTGGAAGCGCTCGAAGTACGGCCGGACCGTCGGGTCACGATCAATCGCGATGAACCGACCCTTCCCCTCGAGGTCGGCGGCGAGTGCGGCCGCGTGCCCGCCCGCACCGAATGTCGCGTCGACGACGGTTTCCCCGGGGCTCACGTCGAGGAGCTCGCGCACCTCGTCGGCGAGGACGGGGACGTGATCAGTCTTGCTGTGCTGCGAGGCGTTCTGCAACAAGCTCAGCACTCCCTTCGACCTCTTCGAGTTGTTTGCGCCACGCGGCGCGGTCCCAGATCTCGAGGTGATCGCGAACTCCGGCGACCACGACCTCGCGGTCGAGTTTTGCGTGCTCGACGAGCGGCTGCGGCACCATCACGCGGCCCTGCTTGTCGAGCTCAGCCTCGGATGCTCCCGCGAAAACGAAGCGGCTCATCTGACGCGCCTCCCGGCTGAACGGGTCGAGGCCCGCCAGTCGCTGCTCGACGAACCGCTCCCACTCGTCGCGCGTGTAGACGACGAGACACCCGTCCATCCCCCGCGCCAGGACGACCCCGGCAGCAAAGGACTGACGGAACCTGGCGGGAAGAATGAGACGGTTCTTGTCATCGAGAGCGTGCTCGTGTTCACCAAGGAGCATTCAGGGGCCTCTCCGTTATCCACCACTTTCCCCCACTGTAAACCACAGAACCCCACTACGCAACCCTGCCGACCCCCCGCGCCTCCACCGACTCGGATCGCGTTCAGCCCTGGTTCAGGCCGCCATGCGCCCCTTGGCGCGTCAGAGCTCGCGCCGCTGAGCCGGCGGCGAGGGTCAGAGCTTCGGGAACCGCTCGGCCTTCGGCCAGGGCCACCGTGAGACCGGCAGCAAGGCAGTCGCCGGCGCCGTAGGAGTCAACGAGCACTCCGGGCAGAGACGCCGCGGCCCACCGGCCGTCGCCGGGCTCGTAGCTCCCCCCTGAGGCACCGTCTGTCCTGACCACCAGCCGGGGCGCCCTCGGAAGCTCGCCGGAGTACTTCTCCGAAGGATCGTTCGCACTCGAGACAACGGCGTCCAGCTCGAGCTCCGGGGCAGCCAGCAAGGTCGGAAGCTCGCGTGCGGTCGCCACGAGGACCCGAGCTCGTCGCGCGGCGCGGAGGACGTCCGGCTCGCCGGCCGTGAAATAGATGCCGTCATAGGCGGCAAGCTCCTCCCAGGGCAGAGCCTCCCGGATGCGGAGCCGGAGCTTGTTGCCGATCAGGGTGATCGTCCGCTCGCCGTCGTCGTCGGTGAACGTGACTGCCCGGCGCTGCGGTTCGGGGCGAAACGCTGCTTCGACTCGGACCCCGAGGCCTTCGAGCTCCGCCTTGGCGCGATGACCCCAATCGTCGTCACCGAGTGCAGTGAAAAGGGTTGCGGCGCCGGTCAGCCGGGCGATCTCCGCGGCCGCGACACTTCCTCCGCCTCCGGCTTCCTCCCATCCGCTCGACGCCTGCAAGATCTCTCCACGCGCGGGCACGTGCGCGACGCGCAGGAACTGCAACCACTCGACGTGACCGACGACGCCGATACGCATCCCACCAGTCTCACAGCTCACCGGTCCCGACCGTTTCAACGGATGATGCAGGTCGTGTCGATTCCACCGTTCGAGAGGTTCTACGACGACCACCGGGAGGAGGTCTTCGGTTACCTCGTGCGTCTGCTCGGTCGGCAGCCGGCGGAAGACGCCTTCCAGGAGACGTTTCTGCGGGCGCTCCGAGCCTATGCCGGGCTCGAGCACGGCCGGCACCTTCGGGCGTGGGTCTTCACGATCGCGACGCGAATCGCGATCGACGAGCGGCGGCGGGAGCGGCCGCGCGGCGAGCTGCCCGAGCTGACCACGATCGACAGGCGTCCGGCCTATGCGGAGCTCGCGGACCTCGCCGGAAGCTTGCCGCCCGCAGAGCGGGCCGCCGTCGTCCTCCGGTACGGCTACGACCTGCCATATGCAGATATCGCGGGCGCGCTTGGATCGAGCGAAGAGGCAGCCCGCCAGGCCGCCTCGAGCGGCGTCCGGCGCCTGCGACGGAAGGAGGAAACAGGATGACGATTCCAGCCGAGGTCGACCGTCGATTCCGGGATGCGGCCGTCGCCGAGGGACTCGTTGACGCGGCCTACGATCTGGTTGACTCCCCGATCGGCCCTCTGCTCGTGGGCGCTACCTCGCGAGGGCTCTGCCTGATCAGCTTCGACGCCGATCGTGATCCCGACGCCGAGCTCGAGCGGCTCGCTGATCAGTTCGGGGCGCGAGTGCTTCGGGTGCCGGCGCAACTCGACGCGGCACGGCGCCAGCTCGACGACTACTTCGAGGGTCGTAGGCGAACCTTCGAGCTCGAGGTAGACCTCACGGGCGTGCCTGCGTTTCAGCAGGAAGTGTTGCGCGAGTTGGCTCTAGTCCCATATGCGGAGACAGCCACGTACGGTGGGCTTGCGCAGCGGATCGGACGGCCGAAAGCGGCCCGCGCTGTCGGGGGTGCATTGAACCGCAACCCGGTGCCGATCGTTCTCCCCTGCCACCGCATCGTGGGTGCATCCGGAAGCCTGGTCGGGTATGCAGGCGGGCTCGACCGGAAGCGTGCCCTTCTTGACCTGGAAGACGCGGGAGTCTCCTAGCTCTGTGGGCGCTCAGGTGCCCGGAGCCTCCTCCCGTTTTCGATCCTAGCCCTGGATACCGCGCGGGAGTGTCACGGCTGCAACCAAAAGCGGCTGGGGTCGTGGTGAGTTCTTCCGGCGAAACGAGCGATCTGGACGGCCGACAAAGCCGGCTCAGAACGTGGGCCGCTGCGAGGATGGTTTCGTGTGGAGGCTGCTCCTCGTGTGCGTGCTGTCACTCCCCGTCGCAGGCTGCTTCACAGAGGGTGAGCACAAGACCGCAACGGTCGTTCTCCACGGCGACCGCATCGTCACGCTGGCCGTTGAGGTGGCGGACAGTTCCGCCGAACGGGAGCGAGGGCTCATGGGCCGGACGAGTCTCGCGCCAGATGCCGGCATGATCTTTCTCTTCGATCGCCCGACGACGACGGCGTTCGTCATGCGAGGTACGACGATCTCGCTTTCGATCGCCTTCTACGACCGCCGGGGGGCGATCAGTCAGATCCTCGACATGGATCCTTGCCGGGCCGAGCCGTGCCGCCTCTACTTCCCGCGAACCGCCTACGCCGGAGCGCTCGAGGTGGCGCAGGGCGCTTTTCGCCGGGTCGGTGTCCAGGAGGGGGACCAGATCGAGGTCTCCGGCGACGGCTAGAGCACGCTGGACGGTAAAGGTTCTAGCCTTGACGGTTGATCAGCGGTCTAGGCAACTTTTTCGACTGGGAGGGACGGATGTCCGAAAACGCTAGGAGCGCCCATATCGACGACATTCCGCCGCTCGAGGAGGCAGCGGGCAACGAGCCGGAGTGGAAGCCGGTCCGGATCCACTTCGGCATCGAGAGCTTCGGGGTGAACGCGTGGGTGGCTCGAGTTGACGGAGAGCCGATCATCGAGCGCCATAGTGAAACGGACGAGAGCGGCACGCAGCATGAGGAGCTCTACCTCGTCACGCGCGGCCATGCCACGTTCCAGGTGGCCGGCGAGACAATCGAAGCCCCGGCCGGAACGTTCGTGTACGTGCAGGACCCGGATGTCGTCAGAGAGGCGACCGGTCGCTCGAAGGGAACCACGGTGCTCGCTCTAGGCGCCGCTCCGGGCGAAGCGTTCACTCCCTCCGAGTGGGAGCTCAAGCACGTTCAGTGACGACCGCGGAGCTCCCACTCGTCGGAGCCGGCGGAGAGCCGGTCGATCTCTGGCGGACCCTCCAGTCGCATGGCCTCGTCGAGCTGCCGCCTATGCAGATCGACCCGGAGACACGCCGTCTCGACGTCACGCTTCGCATCGAGGGACTCGGACCGCGCAGGGTGGCAGTGACCCATGGGCAGAAGGGCGTTGCACGCGTCGAGATGATCGGAGCCGGAAAGCTCTCCACCGCTGCGAGCTCCCGGCTCCTGGGGGCGGTAGGCCACATCCTGCGCCTCGACGAAGATCTCTCACCCTTCTACGAGTTGGCGCGCTCTGACCCCGATCTCGCCTGGGCGGCACGCGGCGCGGGCCGCATGGTTCGAAGCCAGACGGTCTTCGAGGAGGTCGTGAAAACGGTATGCACGACGAACTGCGCCTGGTCTGCGACTGAGCGCATGGTCGGGGCCCTCGTCGAGCACCTCGGCGCCGCGGCGCCCGGCGCGCCGGCCACCGGACCGTTCGGCCGTGCGTTTCCAACACCCGAGGCGATGGCCGAGGCTGACGAGTCCTTCTATCGAGACACCGTCCGAGCCGGGTACCGAAGCGCCTACCTCCGAACACTCTCATCGTCGGTCGCAGACGGCTCGGTCGATCTAGAGGAGCTCGGGCATGCAACCCAGGAGGAGCTTTCCGACGACGAGGTCGAAGCCCGGCTCCTGGCGCTCCCCGGCGTCGGCCCTTACGCGGCTGCCCACATCATGATGATGCTCGGGCGGTATTCGAGGTTGATCCTCGACTCCTGGACTCGGCCGAAGTACGCGGCCGTAACCGGCGGGCGGCCGAAAAAAGACACGACGATCGTCCGGCGCTTCCGCCGGTATGGCCCCTACGCGGGCTTGGCGTTCTGGCTCGTACTGACGCGCGACTGGGTGGAAGAGGGCGAGATCGCCCCGCCGCTGCCAGCGTAGACCTCCTCTCCGGAATTACCCTCACAACATCCGAGCTTGAAGCGACATGCCGGGCACTGCCACGTCTGATGACGCCACTCCATGGTGGCGCTACACCTCGGACATCGCTCCGAGACTGACGTCGACACGCGAGCAGGCTAGAGGGCGGGCAGGTCGACCTCGTCCGAGACGCACTGAGCCGCCGGTGGCACTTCTCAGCGGCACCGGCGGGCTCAATGGCGTTTCAGGCTGGCTAGGCCGGTGCCTGTGGATCTTCCTCTGCGGCCAGCTCCAGGGATCCCATCAGCGCCTTCTCGAGGTGCTCCTGCTGAAGCGGAAGCGCCCAGTCGATGACCTCTTGTAGCTGCTTGTGGCGCGCCTTCTCATTCAGCTTGCCGACCACGGACCAATGGCCCATCTCTCCGGCCTCCGCCATCGTCAGGAACTCGAAGCCGTCGAGAGCGTCCGCATCCTCGCCGAGGTACGTCCGCATCATCTCGGTCACTTCCTGCTTGGTCTCTCGGGCCTTCTCGAGGATCGCGGTCTTCTTTCCGTCGAACGAGTCGGCGACCTCGGTGCACCGCTCCTCGATCCTGGTCGCGTCCTCATTGACCTTCTTCAGTTCGACCTCGAGTTGCTTGTCGCCATCATTCAGGAGCTTGATGACCTTCTCGGTCGCCCCCTGGGCCGCCATCGCGAGTCCTAGAACCTCGCCGAGCTTGCTCTCCAATGTCGTCAGCTCTGCCATGTATCTCCCCTTTGTCGTCTCGGTATCCCGCTGACTCTTCCCAGCCGGACATCCGATAAACGTGGCGCAGTTCAGGCGCCGGGAGCCACGAGTCGGTAGCCGACGCCCCACACGTTCAGCACGTACGCGGCCTCGTTACCGCGGTTCAGTTTGCGGCGGAGCCGGCTCGCGTGGGAGTCCAAAGTCCTGGTGCGCCCGAGTGACCGGAAGCCCCAGACGTCCCGGAGGAGCTCCTCCTTTCCGAAGACACGTTCCGGATCCTCGGCCAACGCGACGAGAAGGTCGTACTCCTTTGCGGAGAGCGACGCGGCCTCGCCCTCGACCCGGACGGTGCGCGAGGCCAGATCGATGGTCAGACCACGGACCTCGAGCAGGGCCCGCCGGGGTCCCGCTGCGCGTCTGAGGACCGCGCGGATACGGGCCAGGAGCTCCTCGTAAACGAACGGCATCGGGACGTAGTCGTCGCAGCCGCGTGCGAAGCCGCGGACCCGGTCGACGGGCTCGCTACGTGAGCTCACCATGATGACCGGAACGTCCCGGTTCCAGACGCGGCCAGGCTCACCTTCACGGAGCCGACTGCAGAGCTCGAAGCCCGAACCGTCCGGGAGGACCGCATCGAGAAGCACAAGGTCCGGCCGAGCCTCCTCGACCAGCTCGAGTGCCTGGCGGGCCCGCTCGGTGGAGAGCACCTCGTACCCGTCGTCGGTGAGCTGCTGCTCGAGGAACGCTCTGACCGGAGCCTCCCGTTCGACCACCAGCACCGCCTCCCCTGCCATGAAGCGACCGTACAGCCGCCCGCAACCCTCGACCAGATGTCCTTTCGCGCGACTCTGTCACAAGCGTTCCAGAGCCTTCTTGACATACGCCCGGATCGGACGCGGCTGCCGTACCTATTCTTCTGCCGTGCGCTTTGCGTTTAGCTGGCTCTCGAACGTCGTCGCAATCTGGGTGGCAACGCTCGTCTTCGACGGAATCACGTACGGAGACCGGTTCTGGGTCCTCCTGCTCGCTGGGCTCGTCTTCGGAATCGTCAACCTCATCGTCCGGCCGATCGTGGTGCTGCTCGCGCTCCCAGCGGTGATCCTCACCCTCGGGATCGCGCTGCTCTTCGTGAACGCACTCATGCTCTACCTCACGGATCTGATCGTCCCGGACTTCGAGGTCCGGGGCTTCTGGACCGCCGTGGGGGGTGCGCTCATCGTCTGGCTCGTGAATCTCGTGATTCACGGCGTGCTGCGTCCCGCCGAGGAGCAGCCGCTGGTGCGGGTATGGCGCTGGTAAGCCTCACAGTCCGCGGGCGAGGCGCTCGACGCGGCCGCGGGCCTCGGAATAGTCGATGCGGCCCCGTGCCCAGGCGCGGCGGATGCTTCGGTAGCGCCACCGCCAGAGAAAATTCGCGATCATGGGCCCAGATACGCCACCGCGGAATGCATCCCTCCCCGAGACGTTCCCACCTTTGATGAAGCTCGACGGCATCCACCACATCACCGCGATCACGGGAGACGCGCCCCAGAACCTGGATTTCTACTCCCGCGTCCTCGGGCTCCGGCTCGTCAAGAAGACAGTGAATCAAGACGACCCGACCGTCTATCACCTGTTCTACGCCGACGACCGTGGAAGCCCCGGAAGCGACCTGACGTTCTTCGAGTACCCGGGCGCCACACGAGGCCGGCCCGGCGCGGGGATGGTGCACCGCATCGTCTGGCGGGTCGGCTCCGAGGAGGCCCTGGACTTCTGGGCCAAGCGGCTGCAAGGCGAGGGCGGCGCGTTGGAGCGCGAGTCAGGGAAGCTCCGCTTCTCCGATCCGGAGGGAATGGGGCTCGAGCTTGCGGTCGTCGATACGGCGGACGAGCCACTCGTCGCGACACACGCCGAGATCCCGGTCGAGCACGCGCTCCAGGGATT
>DATLQD010000070.1:0-22122 GCA_035535315.1 Gaiellaceae bacterium | reverse complement strand
GCGGTCAAGGCCGTCGAGCAGGCCAAACAGAGCCCCGACCCTCGCTGACGTGACCGAGGTCGCCGAGAACACCGAGAACCCTCTTCTCGAAGGGCTTCGCCGCCGCCGTGCGCCCGAGTCATGCGCGCTCACGATCTTCGGCGCCTCGGGCGACCTGACGCAGCGGAAGCTCGTCCCCGCCCTGTACTCGCTTGCGCTCCGGCGGCTCCTCCCCGAGCGCTTCGCGATCGTCGGCGTTGCACGGAGCCCGATGTCGACGGACGACTTCCGCGCGAGCATGGAGCAGGCCGTGAAGGAGCACTGCCGCGACGAGTTCCGGCAGGACGTCTGGGATCAACTGGCAGAAGTCACCCGCTACGTCTCCACGGACTTCGCAGACGACCACGGTGAGGACCTGGTGATCGCGTGCCTGAACGAGCTCGATGAGAAGTATGGGACGGCCGGGAACCGCCTCTACTACCTCGCCGTCCCACCGTCGGCGATCCAGACCATCGTCACCGAGCTCGGCGAGCGCCGGCACGCGACGGGCTGGACACGGCTCATCGTCGAGAAGCCGTTCGGCCACGACCTCGAAAGCGCGAGGCAGCTGAACGCCACGATCCTCGAGCACTTCGAGGAGAGCGAGATCTTCCGGATCGACCATTACCTCGGCAAGGAGACGGTCCAGAACATGCTGGTCCTTCGCTTTGCCAACGGCATCTTCGAGCCGATCTGGAACCGCCAGTTCGTCGACCACGTCCAGATCACGGTCGCCGAGTCCCTCGGGATCGAGGGCCGCGCCGGGTTCTACGAGCAGGCAGGAGCCGTCCGGGACATCGTCCAGAACCACATGCTGCAGCTTCTCTGCATCACCGCCATGGAGCCGCCGATCGACTTCACCGCCGAATCGGTCCGAAACGAGAAGGTGAAGGTGCTGAAAGCGCTCCACACCCCTGGCCCCAAGCACGTTGTCCGCGGCCAGTACGGCCCCGGCTACATCGAAGGGCAAGAGGTGCCCGGCTATCGTGAGGAGGAGGGTGTTGCGCCCGATTCGATGACGGAGACCTTCGTCGCGGCAAAGCTCTACGTGGACAACTGGCGCTGGGCCGACACGCCCTTTTACATCCGCACGGGAAAGCGGCTGCCGCGGCGTGAGACCACGATCGCGATCCAGTTCAAGCGCGCTCCGCATCCACCCTTCCAGCTCGACTCCGCCGACGAGCTGCGTCCGAACGTGCTGAACGTCCATATCCAGCCAGACGAGGGCGTCTCACTCGGCATCAGCGCCAAGGTGCCGGGGCAGGGAATGACGATCCGCACCGTCAACATGGATTTCCTCTACGGCGGCGCGTTCAGGACCGGCCTGCCGGAGGCCTACGAGCGTCTGATCCTCGACTGCATGCTCGGTGACCCGACGCTCTTCACCCGGGCCGACGAGGTCGAGGAGCAGTGGTCGCTGGTCGATGCGATGGTCGCGCCCTGGAAGCGCGATCGTCCCGGGTTCCCGAACTACGCGGCCGGCACCTGGGGACCGCCCGCGTCCGACGACCTTCTGCACCGCGACGGCCGCTCCTGGCGCCGGCATTGAGCGAGCTCTCGTCCATCCGGGAGATCGAACAGGCTCTGACGACGCTTCGTCATGAGGCCAGCGTGCCTGACGGCGGCCCCACCCAGCGAACGAGCAGCATGACGCACATCGCGTGGGTGCCGGAACGCTGGGTGGAAGCGGCGACCGGCACCCTGGTCGGCCTCGCCGAAAGGCATCCGTCCCGCTCCATTCTCCTCTTCCCCGAGCCGGACAACGAGCGCGACGTCCTCGAGGCCGATGTCGACCTGCGGTGCTATGTACACCGAGGTGAGCATCGCGAGGTCTGCTCCGAGGTGATCGAGATCCATCTGTGCGGCGCCAGGTCGAGCTCTCCCGCCAGCGTGGTCGAGCCGCTGCTCCTGACAGACCTGCCCGTGTTCCTCCGCTGGCGCGGGGCCGTGGGCAGGACCGACGGCGAGCGGGAGCTGATCCGCGTTGTCGACCGGCTCATCATCGACTCGAGCGAGTGGCCTGACCTCGAGGACGAGTACGGCTATGTTGCCGGGCTCCTCGACGAGGTCATGGTCTCGGACATCGCCTGGGCGAGGACGCTGCCGTGGCGGGAGGCACTGGCAGCGCTCTGGCCGGGCGTCAAAGACGTCTCGGCGCTCAGGGTCGCCGGGCCGGAGGCTGATGGGACGCTCCTCGCCCGCTGGCTCTCGACTCGTCTCGGCCGCGAGATCTCGCTCACGCTCGAGCCCGCGGGTGAGATCGAGCTGGTGGAGGCAGACGGCGTTCCCGTGGCTCCGACGCGTAGGGACAACGAGTCGGCGAGCGACCTGCTCTCGGAGCAGCTCGATCTCTTCGGCCGCGACGGCGTCTACGAGACGGCCGTCCGGAGCCTCACGCCCGCCTCGGTATAGGAGCTAGCCGACGCTGAAGCGGCGCGGGAGGATCCTGACCATCTGCGGGTCGCTCCAGGTCATCCCGTAGCGAAGCGTTGTGAGGGTGGTATCCAGGCCGCGCACGCGATAAAACCAGCGACCGGGCTCGAGGCTGAGGAGCGCGGCCGTGGCGGGAGTCTTCAGCGAGCCGGCCGTCTTCCACGGTGACGCACGCAGGCTCCATTGCACTTCGTACCTTCGGGCTCCGAGGGCCGGCTTCCAGGCGACGACGACACGTCCGAAGAAGGACGGTGTCGCTGTCGTGGCGGTTCGAAGCTCGCCGTCGGCGGACATGCCCGAGATGAACGGGACGCCCGACTCCCGCTCGGTCACGGGCTCGCTGGTCTTGCCGAAGGGCAGAACCTCGCCGGCCGCACACATGTCCTCGGCGAACTCGACGTCGTGGTACTCGATCGTGCTATCGGGAGTCAGATACGGGACTACCGGCACGGCGGTCCAGTAGTAGCGGCCGTTCGGCCAGTCCATATCGCGAAAGCCTGTCTTTCGGTCCGGGACGAGGTCAGGTCCGACGGGCTCGTCCGGGTCGGTAGTGATTCCCGGCTCGGTCCCGGCCGCCTTGACTATGTCGCCGCCGGCGTCGTAAACGGACGCGCCTTCTTCCGGGGCGTCTTCGAGATACACGCTGGAAGCTGCAAGGAGCTTCGCGGGATCTGCCGGCAGGGCGAGCGGCCCGGATAGGCGCGGGACGTATGCGGGGCTTCCGACCATGTCGGAGACGTGTACACGATTCGAGCAGTCCTCGTCCGTGAAGACGTAGACGTGGAACATGGGGCAGTCGACCCCGAGGCCAGGGCAATCGCCGTAGAGCCCGGGGGCGAGACTTCGGCTGCCCGTCCACGAGAAGGCCGGTGCGAGCTCGTGCGCCTCGTTGCTCGGGCCGCCTGCGAGGTCGGAGACGACAATGTCGCTGGTGCGGCTGCGGGAGACGGTGTCGGTGAGCGCGATCGTCGTTGCGGCGACCGGCGGCTCGACTGTCTTGAAAAGCGTGCTCCAGGGGCCGTAGGAGACGACCTTGATGTCATTCATCGGGGCGCCGAAGACTTCGCGCACGGCGCGGACACGCCACCAGACCTCGCCCTCGACGGCGGAGATGCCGTTGTCAAAGAAGCTCGGGTCGTTGTGGAAGCTGTAGTACTCGCGCAGGTCAGCGGCAGTGGTTGCCGACTTGATCTTCTTCGACGCACCGCTCGTCGGGTCGTAGATGAACGAGACCTCGTAGGCGGTGGCTCCGGCCACGGGAGTCCAGCGGACGAGACCCGGGTGCGGGTTGACGACGCCGGTCGAGAGGCTCGCCGGCGGCGAAGGGGAGCGGAGGTTGAAGCCGTACTTGTCGCTCCAGGCGCTGACGTTGCCGCCGACGATCGCACGCACACGCGCGTACCAGGAGTAGTTGGGGCTCGAGACCCAGGGGAGCGTCAGCGGAATCGTGGCGAGCGGCGCCCTGATCTGCTCGCTCTCCCACACGATGCCGTTCTCGGTGAAGTTCCGGCTCGTCGAAAGCTGGAGCTCGTAGCGCGCGGCGCCGCGAACCGTGTTCCAGCCGAAAGACGGGGTCCGCGCGAAGGTGTGTGGGGTGCCGCTCGATTCGGTGGCCCGGAGCAGGAACCCGTGCAGCCCGTTGGGCGCGGGAGCAGCCGCCGCAGCAGGCGCGAGGGCGAGTGAGGCTACGAGCACGGTGAGCAGGCGAGCGAGCATGGCGTCAAAGCTGTTGTCGGCATGCGTTCTCGCACGGTCCTCCCTCGGACGGGGGAGTGCGCGTTGGCGTTGACTAGGAGGGCCGTGGCTAGATCAGCTGGCGATACGCGATCGCGACAACGAGCGAGCCTGCGAAGAGGACGAGGACGAGCGCGAGCAAGAGCAGGCCCAGGCGGTAGTTTTTGCGGGCGAGCTCAGGATCCATGGGGCACTAGCCGAGCACGATTGGGTCGAGGGCGAGGGCGACGAAGAGGAGCGCAAGGTAGGCCAGCGAGTACGTGAAGAGCCTCCGCGCGCGTGCAGGCGTGGTCTCGCGGAGGAGCTCGACGGCCAGGAGCAAGAAGAGCCCTCCTAGGAGGAGTGCCGACGCGAGGTAGAGCCAGCCGACAGTGTGTGCGAGGAACGGCAGGAGCGTCACGCCGATCATGAGGAGGGTGTAGCGGACGATCGAGCGCGCGGTCTCCGGCTCTCCCTTGACGACCGGGAGCATCGGGATGCGGGCTGCCGCGTACTCACGCCGGATGAGCAACGCCAGGGCCCAGAAGTGCGGCGGTGTCCAGAAGAAGACGATCAGGAAGAGCAGGAGCGCCGGCAGAGTCAGGTTCCCCGTCGCAGCTGCCCACCCGACCACGGGCGGGACAGCGCCTGCTGCGCCGCCGATGACGATGTTCTGCGGCGTCGAGCGCTTCAGCCACCGGGTGTAGACGAGGACGTAGAAGAGGTTGCCGAAGACCGCGAGAAGCGCGGCCAGGACGTTCGCGAAGCTCGCGAGAACGACGAATGAAAGCGCGGACAGCGCCAGACCGAACTCGAGTGCGCGGGCAGGTGGTATCCGCCCCGCCGCCACGGGCCTCCCCCGGGTCCGCTTGCCCATCAGGCGGTCGATGTCCCGGTCGATTACGTGGTTGAGAGCCGATGCGCCGCCGCAGGCGAGCGCCAGGCCACCGAGTGTCGCGGCCAGGAGGCCGGCCGACGGGACGCCTCTTGCGCCCACCAGCATTCCCCCGGCTGCCGTGAGGAGCAGCAGGCTCATGATGCGCGGCTTGGTCAGAGTCACGTAGTCGCGCCAGGACCCGCGCGGAACCGGTGCGCCGCCTCGGAAGCATGCGGCTGCGGCGATCGCTGCAACCGCAAGCGAGACCGCACCCAGCCCGACGTGGAGGGCGCGCGCCCAGGCGGAGTCGGTCAGTGCCAGCACGCCGCCCAACCCGATCTGGACGATGAACACCCCAAGGGCCAGGGTCGATGCAAGCAGGAGCTCGGGCCGGTCCGGATGTCCGAAGCGAGCGGCGAGGGCCACACCGCCCAGGAGGGCGAGGGCGACCAGTGCGGCGGCGTCGTGCGGAAGCGCGTGCTCGCCCGTGGCCACCACGAGGGCCACGGCGCCCGCGGCGCCGAGAGACAGGAGCCGGAGCCAGGGTCCGGCGGCGGGGCTCACAGGGGCCTCTCCCGCAGGCGAAGGCGCAGGTCCCGGAGGGGCCTGTGGCTGGACACGTAGGGCACCCGGTCGAAGTTGTGCGGAGGAGGAGGCGAGGTCGTGTACCACTCGAGCGTATCGGCCCGCCAGGGGTCGGATCCCACCCGAGGGCCGGCGCGCCAGCTCTTGACCATGTTCGCGAGGAAGATCATGAGTCCGATCGTCATCACGAGCACCCCGATCGACGAGATGAGGTTGTAGAGCTCGAAAAGACCGCCGCGGTCGTACGTGTAGACCCGTCTGTTCATGCCCATCAGGCCCAGGAAGTGCTGCGGCAGGAAGGCCATGTTGAAGCCGATCAGGAGCAGCCAGAAGTGTGCCTTCGCGAGCCGCTCGTCATACATCCGCCCCGTGACCTTCGGGAACCAGTAGTACGTCCCGGCGAAGATTCCGAACACCGAGCCGCCGAAGAGTACGTAGTGAAGGTGCGCCACGAGGAAGTAGGAGTCCTGCGCCTGGTAGTCGATCGGGTAGGCGGCCAGCATGATCCCCGAGAGGCCGCCGATGGTGAAGAGCCCGATGAACCCCAGACAGAAGAGGAGCGGCGTCCTCAGGTCGAGATGGCCGCGCCAGAGTGTGGCCAGCCAGTTGAAGAGCTTGATCGAGGTCGGAATCGCGACCGAAAAGGACGACACGAGGAAGAACGCCTGCAGCCAGACCGGAAGTCCGACGGTGAACATGTGGTGCGCCCAGACGAGCATGCTCGCGAAGGCAATTCCGATCGTCGAGAACGCCACCGCCTTGTAGCCGAAGATCGGCTTCCGCGAGAAGACCGGAATGATCTCGGAGAGCATGCCCATCGCGGGGAGCACCATGATGTAGACCTCTGGGTGGCCGAAGAACCAGAACATGTGCTGCCAGAGGATCTGGCTGCCGCCCTCGGCCGGCTCGAAGAATGAGGTGCCGGTTTGCCGGTCGAGGAGGAGGAGCGTTGCGGCGGCGCTGATCGTCGGCAGGGCGAGGACGAGGAGCACAGAGTAGGCCTCGATCGTCCACACGAAGATCGGGATTCGCATCCAGGTCATCCCGCGCGTCCGCATGTTGTGGATCGTGACGATGAAATTGATCGCACCTGCGATCGAGCCAAGCGACGTCAGATGAATGCCGAGGATCCACATGTCCTGGCCGAGGTTAGGGCTGTAGCTCTCGCCCGAGAGCGGGGTGTACGCCGTCCACCCGCTGTTGGCCGCACCGCCTTTGACCAGGAAGCTTGCGAGCACGATCAGGCCTCCGAGCAGGAAGAGCCAGTACGAAAGCGCGTTCAGGCGGGGGAACGCCATATCGCGTGCCCCGATCATGAGCGGGACGAGGTAGTTCGCGAACCCAGCGAAGAGAGGGACGGCGAAGAGGAAGATCATCGTCGTCCCGTGGATCGTGAAGAGCTCGTTGTAGGCGTTCTTCTCGATCAGGTGCTGATCCGCCTGCGCCAGCTGCAGCCGCATGAGGATCGCCATCACACCGCCTGCGAAGAAGAAGACGTAGGAGGTGACGATGTAAAGGATGCCGATGCGCTTGTGGTCGACGGTCGTCAGCCAGCTCGTGACCGCGCCCTGCTTCCAGGTTGGAGCGATGCTCCTCACCCGCACACCGCCACGCTGCTCTTGCTCCTAACCGCCACTTTGGCCTCCCTGGGCCGGCGAGGTCGAGAGACGCTGATTCGACTTCACATAGGCGATGAGCGCGTCGAACTGGCGTTCCTCCCAGCCGGCGCCGACCGGCGGCATGTAGCTGTCGATGGTCGCTTCGTTCTGGCCGTTCAGGAGTAGCCGCTTCAAGGCGCTCCGATTGAGCAAGGTCCCGTTGCCCTGGATCGATGGGCCGATGTCGCCGGAGCCGTCGAGCCCGTGGCACTTGGCGCAGCTGGCGGTCCATTCCTGCTCACCGAGCGCAACGAGGGCCTTCTCCGAGTCGCTGGGGGCGTTGTCCTCGAGCCAGGCCCGGTACTCGTCTTCGGAGACGACGCGGACGATCGTGTCCATGATCGCGTGTTGAATTCCGCAGAACTCGGCACACTTGCCGTTCTCGTAGGTGCCCGTCCGGCGGGGTTCGAAGTCGAGCGTGTTCGGGTGTCCCGGGATCGCATCGAGCTTGCCGGTCAGCTCAGGCACCCACCAGCTGTGGTTCACGTCCTTCGAGTGGAGTTCGAGCGAGGCTGTCTTCCCGACGGGGAGATAAAGGGTGTCGAGCGAGATCGCCCCGTTTGGATACGTGTACTGCCAGTAGAACTGGTGGCCGTCGACCCGGATCTCGGTCGTGTCGCTCGCCGCCTGTCCACTCGCATTCGCGAGCACGTCGGGTGTCTTCACAATCGTGAAGATCGCGAGCGCTGCGAGCGCCAGGGCGGGAATCGCGGTCCAGAGAATCTCGAGCCGTGTGTTTCCGTGGATCTGAGGCCCCTCGACGTCCTCGGCAGTGTCCCGCCGGCGGCGAAAGCGGATGATGAAGAGAATGAGTGCGGTCTCGATCAGCAGGAACACGACCGCACATGCGGCGGTCACGACCCAGTAGATGAACCGAATCGTGTCGCCGCTCTCGGTCGACGAGTCCGGGGGCGCGAGGCCTCCGTTCCCCGCCAGGGCCGCCGCCGGCCAAACCAGTACGAGGCAAACGAGGGCGAGCAGTACTCCGCGCTTCCGACCCAAGGCGCCAGGATTCTATGGGCAGCCCGGAGACCCGGCCACATAGAGGCGATTCACTCGAAAGAGGGATTCAGGTCTCACCCCTTCTGTGATTGAGTGCGCGTGAGGGTGAGTACGTCTTTTGGGGTGTTCGTGAGAGAGATTGTGCTCAGCGCGAGGGGGGCAAGACCAGTCTAGGCTTCGGTCCTTCGGTGGCTGAAGCCTGGACTGTTCCACTGCCCGACTATGTCGCGGAGCCGCTCGAGGTGTACGTGAACGGCGTGCCGCAGACGCCCTGGACCGACTACGTTGTACGCGGGCGCGTGCTTGAGTTCACGAAGCCGCTCGCTCAGGAGGGCCGGCTCGGCTTCATCCGCTGGGCCAGCATCTTCCTCGGGATCGCAGGCACGTACCGGAAGCACGACTCGGTCGACGTGATCTACGAGGCGGGCGGCAGAAGGCAGGTCGCGGCCGGGTTGCCGGTCGTCCCTCCGGCACGTCCTACCTAGCTGACGGGGAGGACTAGCTCGAACCGCGCGCCGCTTGGGCTCGCCTTTCCGTAAAGAAGGTCGCCCCCGTGCGCACGCGCATACGACTGTGCGATCGAGAGCCCGAGCCCGGACCCGATGGTTCCATGGGCGGCGGGGCTGCCGCGCGCGAAGCGCTCGAAGAGATGCGGGACGAACTCGCCTGCGACCCCCTCCCCGTGATCCTCGACGGCAAGGCGGAAGTGCCGGTCGGTTTGCTGTGCGTCCACCGAGACCGGAGGCTTCCCGTACCGAAGCGCGTTCGTCAGCAAGTTGGACACGATCCGATCGAAGGCTTCGGGATCGGCGACCGTCTCGAGCGACGGATCGATGCGGAGCTCGATCTCGAACACGTGATCTGCTGCCAGCATCAGCACGAGCTCCTCGACGCGGCGCCGCACAGGGAAGTTGATCACGGAGATCGAAATCGCGTTCGCCTCGAGACGCGAAAGGTCGAGAAGTTGGTCGACCAGGCGCCTGAGCCGATCGGTCTGTTGGTAGAGCGTGGCGCGGAGATGGTGCAGCTGCTCAGCATCGAGGAGATCTCCGCGGAGGTGGAGCGTCGAAGCGATGCCGTGCACGACCGCCGCCGGGGTCCTGAGCTCGTGGGATGCCAGCGCGATGAAGTTCCGTGCGACCTCGTTGACGCTCTCGAGCTCGGACGACTCGAGCGCCCGGTGCAGGAGCGCGCCGCCGAACGCGCCGATCGTGGTCATGAGATCGAGCGCGCTCTCGTCGAGGTCGAAGGCTCCTCCACCACGGTCGGCAGCGAGGAAGCCGAGGCAGCGTCCCTCCGCGAGCAGGGGTACGGCCAGAACCGTCACAACACCGAACTGCTCCGTCAAAGCAGAGGAGAGGCCCCCCGAGCCCCGGGCGTCCGCGAGGACTGCCTCTCCCCGCTCGAGGGCCCGCTGTAGGAGCGGCTGCTCGTCGAGGTTGACCGTCGGCACCTCGTCCCGCGGCACACCATGGCTGACGACCGGAGTGATCACCCCCGTCTCCGGATCGAACCGGCCGACCCCGCAGCGCTCGAAGCCGAGGCTGTCGACCACCGACACGCAGACGCGCTCGAGCAACTCGTCCACGCCGATCCCTCCCTGGGCGGCGCCGCGCGCGAGGTCGTATAAAGCGCGTAGCTCGGGCGTCAGCTCGCGCACCGGGGGAAGATTAGCGCCGGTTCCGGGCGGACGAGGTGGATTTTTTGGCACTGAGAGTTTTCCTCACACGACGAGTACCCAGCCCGGTGCATTCCGAACTGGACCGGCTTTTCGACCTCCGCGTCCACGATTCGGAGCGTCCGCCGGACCGCTCGGAGCTCCTGGCGAGCGCGAGAGGCTGCTCGGGTCTCGTGACGATGCTGAGCGACCAGGTCGACGAGGAACTGCTCGCCGCCGCGGGCGACGGCCTCCGGGTCGTCGCGAACTACGCCGTCGGTTACGACAACGTCGAC
Organism: Gaiellaceae bacterium; assembly: GCA_035535315.1. Lineage (GTDB taxonomy): Bacteria > Actinomycetota > Thermoleophilia > Gaiellales > Gaiellaceae > DASQGA01. The sequence goes on along the minus strand of DATLQD010000070.1, from coordinate 11,883 downwards.
CTGGACGCCGCGACGCGGCGTGGGGTTATCGTCGCGAACACGCCCGACGTGCTCACTGAGGCGACGGCCGAGCTCGCGATCGCACTCATGCTCGGCCTCGCCCGGCGCGTTAGCGAGGGCGACCGGTTTCTGCGCTCCGGCGTGAGGTGGGACTGGGCGCCCACCTTCATGCTCGGCTCCTCGCCGCGCGGGCGCACACTGGGGATCGTCGGGCTCGGGCGAATCGGCGGCGAGGTCGCCCGTCTCGGCCGGGAACTCGGGATGCGCGTCGTCTACACGTCGTCCGGCGGGCCGCGCCCCTCTCCGTACGAATGGCTGCCGCTGGCGGAGCTCTTGGAGTGCTCGGATATCGTCAGCCTCCACTGTCCGCTCCTCCCCGAGACGCGGCACCTGATCGGACGGGAGGAGCTTCGCGCCATGCGGCGAGACGCCTTCCTGGTCAATACGGCTCGCGGGCCGATCGTCGACGAGGACGCCTTGGTCGAGGGGCTCGTCGGAGGGGAGATCGCCGGCGCGGCGCTCGACGTCTTCGAGCACGAGCCGGCGGTGCACGAGGGGCTCCTAGGCCTGGATAACGTCGTGCTGACACCACACCTCGGGAGCGCGACCCACGAGACGCGGACGGCCATGGGGATGCTCTGCGTCTCCGCCCTCAAGAGCGTTCTCCTCGAGGGCCGGGTTCCGGAGAACGTCGTGAACCGGCAAGTGGTGTCCTCGCTATCCTGAATCGACGTGGGGTTCGAGCAGCTTGAAGACCTCAACTCGGGTTTTGTCCGGGAGCTCTTCTTCCAGTATCTAAATTCGCCGGAGTCGGTCGACCCGGCCTGGCGTGCCCTCTTCGAAGCGGCTCCACCGGACCTGCTCGAGGGCGACCCGCTCGTCCAGCGCATCCGGGAGCTGTATCCAGCGCTCGGAGACAGCGGCAACGGTGCAGCGACGGCGGTCGGCACCGTGACCGAGACCCACGTCGACGAGACGCTCCTCGGCGCTGTTGGGGCTGCGATGGCGCTTGTGAAGGCACATCGGATGCACGGCCACAACGCTGCTCGCCTCGACCCGCTCGGAACCGACCCTCCAGGAGACCCGGCGCTCGACCCGGAGCGCCTGCAGCCGAGGCTGACGCCGGAGCTCCAGGCGAAAGTGCCGGCGAACGTCCTGCGTCTCTACGTCCCGGGCGACACGCTCGCCGAGGCGCTTCCGCGCCTGCGCGAGACCTACTGCGGGACGATGGCTTACGAGATCGAGCACATCTCGAGCCACGAGGAGCGGGTGTGGCTCCGCCGGGCGATCGAATCGGGCCGCTACCACCAGGAGTTCTCACCCGATGAGAAGAAGCTCCTGCTGACGCGCCTCTCGGAGGTCGAGGGCTTCGAGCGCTATCTCAGACGGGCGTTCCTGGGGCAAAAGCAATTCTCGATCGAGGGCCTGGACGCAATGGTCCCGATGCTGGACGAGGCGATCGAGCTGTCCTCGGCGGACGGCGCCCGGAAGGTCCTTCTCGGCATGGCGCATCGCGGCCGTCTGAGCGTGATCGCGCACACGGTCGGGCGCCCCTACGACGTGATCCTCCGCGAGTTCGAGGGCGAGCGGCTGCTCGAGGCGGTAGCTTCGGATCCGGAGGGCGGGACGGGAGACGTCAAGTACCACTACGGATCGCACGGGACGCGAAAGACGGCCAGCGGCGACGTGGAGGTGGAGCTCGCGTCGAATCCGAGCCACCTCGAGTTCGTCGACCCGGTGGTCGAGGGGTCGACGAGGGCTGCGCAGACCGATCACGAGTCCCCCGAGGGGCGGCATGATCCGAGCGTCGCACTCTCGGTCCTGATCCACGGCGATGCTGCCTTCCCGGGGGAGGGCGTGGTCGCGGAGACGCTGAACCTCGAGTCGCTGGAGGGGTACTCGACGGGCGGGACTCTGCATTTGATCGCGAACAATCAGCTTGGGTTCACGACCGACCCGTCCGAGGGGCGCTCGACCCGCTACTCGAGCGACCTCGCCAAGGGCTTCGACATCCCGATCGTCCACGTGAACGCCGACGACGCGGAGGGCGCGGTGCACGCAATCAGGCTCGCGATGGCCTTCCGCGCGGAGTTCGGCCACGACGTCGTCGTCGACCTCGTCGGCTACCGGCGCTTCGGGCACAACGAGGGTGACGAGCCCGCTTACACCCAGCCGCTCATGTACGAGAAGATCGAGAGCCATCCGACCGTGCGCGAGCAGTACGCGGACGCGCTGGTCGAGGCAGGCGTGATCACTCGCGCGGAGGCCGATGCCCTCGTGGAGGAGGTCCAGGCCAGGATGAAGGCCGCGCACGAGCAGTTGCGTGAGACGCTCGAGGCCGGCGGGGGCGTACCGCAGAAGGAGCGGCGTCTTGGCCGCGTCGGCAGCGAGCAGCCGGAGACGCGCGTTCCTCGGGAGACGCTCGAGCTGCTGAACCGCGAGCTTCTCGCCGTTCCGGACGGCTTCACGGTCCACCCCAAGCTCGCGAAACAGCTCGAGCGTCGGCTCGAGACGCTGGGCGACAAAGGTGGGATCGACTGGGCGCAGGCTGAGGCGTTCGCCATTGGCTCCCTGGCCCGCGAGGGGACGCCGGTGCGGCTGACTGGCCAGGACACTGAACGGGGCACGTTCGCGCACCGCCACCTCGTCCTGCACGACGCGAAGACGGGCAAGACGTGGACTCCGATCCAGCACCTCTCGGGCGCCGAGGCTCCGATCGAGATCTACAACTCGCCGCTCTCCGAGGTGGGCGCGCTCGGATTCGAGTACGGCTACGCGGTCGCGACGCCCAACGCCCTCGTCCTCTGGGAAGCGCAGTTCGGCGACTTCGTGAATGCGGCGCAGGTGATTGTCGACCAGTTCGTCGTCTCCGGGCTCTCGAAGTGGGGCCAGACGTCACGGATCACGCTGCTTCTCCCGCACGGCTACGAAGGAAATGGGCCGGAGCACTCCAGCGCGCGGCTCGAACGCTTCATGCAGATGGCGGCACAGGAGAACATCCGGATCGTGAACGCCACGACGGCTGCTCAGTACTTCCACGTGCTCCGCCGCCAGGCGCTTCATCCCAAGGCACGTCCGCTCATCCTCTTCACGCCGAAGAGCCTGCTCCGGTTGAAGCAGGCGACGTCGCGGGCCACCGACCTCACCGAGGGATCCTTCCAGCCTCTCCTCGACGACCCGCGACTGGACGAAGAGGCGCGCCGCCAGACCCAGCGCCTCATCTTCTGCACCGGGAAGATCTACTACGACATCGTCGGTCACGAGGAGCTGGAGAGCGCGGAGCGGGTCGCAGTCGCGCGCCTCGAGCAGCTCTATCCGTTCCCGGTCGCGCAGTACGACGAGCTTCTCTCCCGCTATCCCAACCTCCGCGAGGTGCTGTGGGTCCAGGAGGAACCGCAGAACATGGGCGCCTGGCGCGCCGTTCGCCATCGCCTAGAGGAAGGGCTTCCGGCAGAGGTGGACCTGCGCTACTGCGGCCGGGCCTGGCGGGCCAGCCCCAGCGAGGGCTATCCGACAGCGCACCTGCTCGAGCAGGACCGCATCGTCAGCGAAGCGTTGGATCTCTAGCCCGGGAGATCAGTAGGCCCAGGGAGGGCGGTCGGGCGGCTCGTACGCGTCCGACTCGACTCGCGCCTGCACGTCTTCGTCCGAGCGGGGCTCATCCGGGTGGGCCTCGGCGATGTGATCGCGTAGCGCCGCGGCGAGCTGTTCGTCGTCCCTGGCCGCGACCAGCTCCTCGCACCAGCAGCGCACGACACGCATCGCCGGAGCCTACAGTCGCGGGCGCGCAGCCTAGGCTGGCATGGTGACGCCCCGCTCGCCGGGCGTCCTTGGAGCCGCGGGCGTCGTGCGCGCATGCTCGGGAAGACGCTCGGAGAGCGTGAGTGCGCCGAGCCCGGCGACCGCGACGAGGGCTGCGGCACCTGCCCAGAGCCCGGTGGGCGAGGCGGCGAGGAGGAAGCCCCCGATCGCCGGGCCGACGGTCATGCCGAGCTGGAAAGACAGGGTCAGGAGACCCATGTAGCGGCCGAGCATGTGGGGTGGCGCCAGATCGGCCACGAGCGGGCCGATCACCGTCGCGTGGAGGCACTCGCCGATTCCGTAGACGATCCCGGCCACACCGATCACGACGGCCGCCATGGCCGCATGGAACCAGAGCCCGCCGCCGAGCACCACCATGGAGCCGATCGCCCAGCACGCGGCGGCGCCCGCGAGGACGCCGAGTCGCTTGCTGCCCTCGAGCGCCCGCGCGAGCGGAAGCTGCACGATCACGATGAAAAGGGTATTTGCGAGGAAGATCAGCCCGAGCATGCTCTCAGTGACGCCGGCTTCGCCCTTCGCAAAGACCGGCATGACGACGGCGAGCAGCGCGTAGCCGACCGCCACGAACACGGTGTTCACCACCATGAGCCTGAGCAGCACGGGGCTCCGAAGAACGTCCCGATATCTGCCCCGGTCCAGGTGAAGCGTTGCTCCTGAAGGGTCCCTGGGAAGCGCGAGCGTCGCGATCGCCGCCGGGAGGAGCGAGCCGGCAGCGATCAGGAAGACGATGGTGAAGCTGCCGGGCTTGTCGGTCGTGGCAACCAAGCCGCCGATGAGACCGCCGATCCCGAAGCCTGCGTTGACGCTCACCCGCTGCAGCGCATAAGCGGCGTGCCGGCGCTCCGGCGCCGTCAGGGCCGCGATCAGGCTCGAGACGGTCGGGTGTATGCCTCCATACCCGGCGCCGGCAACGGCTGCGAGCGCGAAGGCTTGCCACGGCTCCCGGACGAGCGGGAACGACGCCAGGGCGGCGGCGGCGAGGAGGAGCGATCCGAGGAGCGCCGGGCGCGTCCCCAGCCGGTCGACGAGGGCGCCTGTGACCGGGCCCGAGGCGATCCCCATGCCGGTGAGCAGCGCCGCCACGAGTCCTGCGACGCCGAGCGAGAAGCCGCGGACGTCGTGCAGGTAGATGACCGAGTAAGGGAGAACGCTGCCGTAGCCGACGGCGGTGGCGAGGGACACGCTCTGGACGAGCCACACCGATCCGGGCAGTTTCGGGTCCAGTGCCCGAAGGGATCTCGTTGCGGCGAGCACGACTTTAGGCATCGGCAATGGAAGCCGAGAGGATAAGAGTCAAGGCCGGATGCAACCATCCCTCGGGCCGGATCGTCCAACGTTCCGAACCGGGAGCTTTCCCGGGGAGCGAAAAATGGAGACTCAGCAATGACCCGAGCGCACATGCTTGCGAATCTCGGAGGGGTGATCGTGCCCTTCCTAGCCTTCCTGGTCGCCGTCGTCCTGCTCTGGAACACGGTGGTCGGCTGGACGGACATCGCCATCCTCACGGTCGGCTACCTCCTGACAGGAATCGGGATCACGGTCGGGTTCCACCGCCTGCTCACGCACCGCTCCTTCAAGACGTACGGAGGCATCCGCTACGCGCTGGCGGCGCTCGGCTCGATGGCTGTCGAGGGGCCCGTGCTCGCCTGGGTTTCGGACCATCGCAAGCACCATCAGTTCTCGGACCGCGAAGGCGACCCACACTCACCGCACCTCGCCGAGGGGGCGCGGCCGGTCGCCGTTCTGAAAGGGCTTTTCCATGCGCACGTCGGTTGGCTCTTCGTCGAGGAGGGCCGGGCCAATACTCACCGCTACGCCCCCGATCTCATGGCCGACCGCGGCATGCGCATCGTCGACCGCACCTTTCCCTGGCTGGTGGTCGTCTCGCTGGTCGTCCCCTTCGGAGCCGGCTACCTTCTGAGCGGGTCGCTCTGGGGAGGGTTCACCGGGCTCCTGTGGGGCGGGTTCGTGCGGATTTTCCTGTTGCATCACGTCACGTTCTCGATCAACTCGATCTGCCATCTGTGGGGCACCCGCCGTTTCCGGTGCGACGACGAGTCCCGGAACGTCTTTTGGCTCTCGATTCTCTCGTTCGGCGAGGCCTGGCACCACAATCACCACGCCTTTCCCACCTCGGCGTTCCATGGACTGAAACGCTGGGAGGTCGACCCGGGCGGGCTCTTCATCGTCACCCTCGAGCGCTTCGGGCTCGCCTGGAACGTCGTGCGGATCACGCCCGAGCGCCAGGAACGGAAGGAAGTCGCCTCCAACACCGCATAGCGGTTGCCTGTCGTCGCGCCGCCGTTCTAGAGTGCCCCCGTGAGTTTGTACGACTGGCTTCTCTTCCTCCACGTCCTGGCGGCCTTTGCAGCCGTGGCCTCCGTCGTCGTTCTCAGCGCAATTCTGGCTGCGACCTGGCGCTCGGCCGGCGTCGTGGACGCGGGGCCATTCCTCCGGATGTCGAGGCTCGGTAGCAGGCTGTGGGACGTCGGCGGCATGGGGACGCTGATTTTTGGGATCTGGCTCGCCGTCTACGTCGAGGGCTACGAGCTTTGGGACGGTTGGATCCTCGCCGCGCTCGTCCTCTGGGCGGTCGCCGCGGCCGCCGGCGTGCGGGTGGGTGCGGGCTTCCGCCGCGCTTTCGGAGCCGACGCCGGGCACGGTGAGCTCGGGGGCTCGATCCGAAGCCAGCGCGCCCTCATCGTCCACGCGGTCATGGCGCTCGCGGTCGCAGCCCTTCTAGTCGTGATGATCTACAAACCGGGCGCATGACGATCGCACTCATTAGACCCGACGATTGGAACTTCCCCCTGCTCTTGCATGTCGGGGGCGCAATGCTCCTCGTCGGGTCGCTGGTGACGGTGGCGGCACTGTTTCTGCTCGCCTGGCGCGGCGATTCACCGGGACTCATCCGCCTCGGGTTCCGAACGCTCCTGATCGCGGCGCTCCCTTCGTACGTCCTCATGCGCGTGGGGGCCGAGTGGACCAACTCGAAGGAGAACATCCCGGACGAGGCCGACTGGATCGGCATCGGCTACATCACCGCGGACGGGGGCCTGGTTTTGCTTCTCATCTCGACGATCCTCGCGGGGGTCGCAGCGCGCCGGGCGGGCCGCCACCCCGGCGGCGGCGGCACGCTCGGGCGGGTCGTAACGGTTCTGACGCTCGTCGTCCTGACCGCGTACCTCATCGCCGTCTGGGCGATGACGACGAAGCCCGGCTGACCCGTCGGGTCCGCCACACTTAGAGGGTGAGCCAGACCATTGCGGCACCCGTCGAGGTCGAGGTCCCCTCGGACGAGGACGAGATCGTCCGCGACAAGCCCTGGATCGTCATCGTCTGGAACGACCCGATCAACCTGATGTCCTACGTGACGTTCGTCTTCCAGAAGCTCTTCGGCTACGGCAAGGAGGAAGCGACCCGCCTGATGCTCGAGGTGCACAACGACGGCAAGTCGGTCGTCTCGAGTGGCGCGCGCGAGAAGGCCGAGCACGACGTCGCGCGCCTGCATGCCCACGGGCTCTGGGCCACCATGCGGCAGGATTAGATGGTCGACCACGCCGATTACCGATCAACCATCTGATGTTCGTCCCTCGGCCCGTCGAGCGGATGGAGGATGGCCGGTTCGAGGTGCGGCTCTCCGGCCAGGAGCGTTCCCTTCTGCGTGGCCTTCCGGCTGCCCTGGACGACCTGATCGTTGCGGAGCCGGGCGACCCGTCGCTCCGGCGGCTCTTCCCGCCGGCCTATGAGGACGCGGAGCTCGAGGCCGAATACCAAGGGCTCGTGGGAGAAGAGCTCCTGGGCGGCCACCGCGCTTCCCTCCTCGCTCTCGCGGAGACGGTCGACCACGAGCATGTGAGCGAGGAGGAGCTCCACGCCTGGCTCTCCGCCCTGAACGACCTGCGGCTCGTGCTCGGCACACGCCTCGGCGTCACCGAGGAGACGTACGAGGACGGCATCGACGAGGCGGATCCCCAGGCCGACGACCTGGCGCTCTATGCGTATCTGACCTGGCTCCAGGATGGGATACTCGAAGCGCTGATCTAGGGTTCGGGTTGCTCGGGCCTGGAAGACTCGCTTACGTATCCAAACGGCGCACAGGAAGGGGCAGCATGGCGGGAAAGGCAGACTTCACGGAGCAGGAGTGGGAGACGTTGCACAAGGGGGTAACAGGCGCGGGGCTGCTCGTGTCGGTGAGCGACCGGGGCTTCTTCGACAGCTTCAAGGAGGTGGGAGCGCTCGCGAAGCACCTGGCGGGGGCGCGCAAGGACAGCTCGAGCCAGCTCGTGCGGGAGCTCGCCGAGACACGAGGGACGGGGTTCGGAGTCAGGTCCTCACCGACGGAGATTGAGAGCGAGACGCTCGAGGCGCTCCGCGCGTCGGTCGCAACGCTCGAGTCCAAGGCCCCTGACGAGGTCGAGGCCTACAAGAGCTTCGTGCTCGACGTGGCGCAATCTGTCGCAGAGGCCGCCGAAGGCCGCAGCGAGGCCGAGGGTGCCGTGGTTGAGAAGATCAGGTCGGTGCTGGCGACCCAGTAGTCGCCTAGCGGAGCTGAATTCAGAGAGCGGTGGCTGTAGGTCTTCTCATCCGCCGGGCGAGGTAGGCGGTGGTCGCCAGGGGCGCGAGGAGAAGGACCGTCACCGCGATCAGGCTCAGGACGTTGATCCCGCCCGAGCCATCGATGCACGCGGCCGCTTCCCTTGCACCAGCCGCCGGTACCGGAGTGCTGCAGCCTCCTCCTGCTGAGGTCCCGATGGTGAGGAGAGCCAGGGGGAGCAACAGCCCTCCCGGGACGACGAGCGTTCCGATCAGCTTGTCGCGACTGTCCCAGGCGTCTGATACCCAGAGCAGGACGACTCCGATCAGCCAGCCGATCACCGGGAGGACGACTCCGCCAACGAGGAGGAGGAGGAGCGTCGCGATCTCGAGTGCGCGGGACTTCCTGGGCTGCACCCCGAACCGCTCCTTCGCTTCGCTGGCGATCTCGGCGGGGTCGCCGAGCCGATCGAGTAGCGTTCGAATCTCCGCCTCGCCCTGCGATGGAGACGCGGCCCGTGCCTCGGCGATGTGCTCCGAGATCTCCTCGACGATCTCCTTCCGGCGCAGCCGGGGAAGGTCGGCGAGTTCCGAGTCCAGCTGCTTCAGATAGTCGTCGACGAGCCTTTCGGTCGTGGGCTTCATGATCATGCATTCCTCTCGACGAAATGATCCACCGCGTCACGGAATCGGCGCCATTCGAGCCTGAAACCCTCGAGCGCCGTCCGTCCCGCGTCGGTTAATCGGTAGTAGCGCCGGGGCGGTCCTGCTGTCGACTCCTGCCAGCTCGACTCCACGAGCCCGTCCCGCCTCAGGCGACTGAGCAGGGGGTAGATCGTCCCCTCGCTCGTGACCATCCCGTCCACTTCCGCCAATCCTCGGACCAGGTCGAACCCATATCGCTCTTCCTTGGCGAGCAAGGCGAGCACGCAGTACTGAAGCGTTCCCCTCCGCATCTGCGAAAGGAGGGCGTCCTGAACGGCTACCATGTTCCGCAAGGTACCTTTGAAGGCACCGTATGTCAACGACCTGCTTCGGGCGCCGACCTGAGAGGGTTCGAAGGGTCATGTCTTCCCGGCTGGCAGAGCTCGGGCGCGTCGGCGTCTCGATCTTCGACCTCTGCCACTATCCATACGAGAACGACCCGGCAGCGTTCGACCCTGCGCTCGCGCGACAGGTGTATCGGGAGCATTTCGAGGAGTGGCTCGCCGCTGAGCGGCTGGGCTTCGACGCGGTCTTCCTCTCGGAGCACCACTTCACGGCGTACAACCTGCTCCCTTCTCCGAACCTGATGGTGGCGGCCCTCGCCTCACACACGAAGCGAATCCGGGTTGGAGCCATGATCAACGTCGTCCCGTTCCACCAGCCGCTCCGGCTGGCCGAGGAGAGCGCGATGCTCGACGTCCTTTCGGACGGGCGACTCGAGGTCGGTGTCGGCCGCGGCATCGACTTCCAGGAGGTCAAGAAGCTCGGGTTGGACTTCGACGAGCTACGACCTCGGTTCCAGGAGGGCCTCGATCTGATGCGCAAGGCGTGGACGAACGTCGAGTTCGAGCACCGCGGCGATTTCTACTCGGTCGCCCGCGCCGCGATCTACCCGCGCCCGCTCCAGCAGCCGCACCCGCCGATCTGGGCTGCGGCAGAGAGCCCGGCGACGATCGAGTGGGTCGCCTCGCAGGGCTTCGGTATGTCCACGATTTTCCTGCCTCCCGAGATGGTGGCTGAGAAGCTTGCCCACTACCTGGACGCCGCGCAGCGATTCGAGCAGCCGCTGGGCGCCGCGAATTTCATGCTCTTTCGGAACGTCTACGTGGCGCCCACGGACGACGAGGCGATCGCCGACTGCGATCCGGCCCTCTCGCACATGATGTTTCTCTTCCAGGACGCTGCCCTTCCGCCCGACCCGGCGCTCCTCCCCGACAGCTACGCCTTCCACCGCGAGATCTTCGGCCGCTTCATGGAGGCGCCAGACACGTTCGAGGACATACTGGGCGCGGGAATCGTCCTCTGCGGCTCGCCGAAGACCGTTCGCGAGCAGCTACTCGCCCAGGTCGAACCGCTTGGCTTACAGCAGGTGTGTCTGCTTTTCGCGTTCGGAAACCTGCCCCACGAGAAGGTCATGCGCTCGCTGGAGCTCTTCGCCGAGCAGGTTCTCCCGGCTCTCCGTCCGTAGAGCACAACCCGGGCGGACCCGGTCTTGGCATGCTGGTCGCATGGCGGACGAGCTTGCAATCCGACTCCGGGGCGTCACCAAGCGCTACGGGCCGATCACGGCGGTAAAGAACCTCGACCTCGACGTTCCCGAGGGCACGTGCGTCGGCTTGCTTGGGCCGAACGGTGCCGGGAAGTCGACGACGATGCGGCTCCTGACCGCTCAGGCGATCGCCGACGAGGGCGAGCTCGAGGTTCTTGGCTTCCGGCTTCCCGGGGAGTCGAAGGTGGCCCGTGCGCAGTGCGGCGTCGTGCCTCAGCTCGACAACCTCGACGTGACGCTGACCGTCGAGCAGAACCTGCTCGTCTTCACGCACCTCTACCGGATCGGCCGGGCCGACCGCCGCGATGCGATCGAGCGGGCGCTCCGGATCGCGAACCTTTCCGACGGTCGGCACGACCGCGTGAGCATGCTCTCGGGCGGCATGCGCCGGCGCCTACTGATCGCGCGGGCGCTCGTCCACCGACCGCGGCTCCTCCTGCTCGACGAGCCGACAGTTGGCCTCGACCCGCAGGTGCGGCAGGAGCTCTGGGCCCTCATCGACGCCATGCGCGCCGAAGGGACCACGATCCTTATGTCCACGCACTACATCGAAGAGGCCCAGCGGCTCGCCGACACCGTGATGATCATGTCTCACGGGAGCGCTGTCGCCGCCGGCCCGCCGGCCGAGCTCGTCGCTACGCACGCGGGCCTCGAGGCCGTCGAGGTCTACGGCGCCCCCGCGAAGCTCGCCGAGGCGGAGGCTGCCGCCGCGGCAGCCGGATTTCGGACGCGCCGAACCGGGACGAGCATCTCGGTTCTCGGGATCGAGGGGGCTGACGGGCGCGCGCCCGAGGGCGAGCGCCGGCCCACGAATCTCGAGGACGTGTTCGTGCTGCTCACAGGCGAGGAGATCGACTGATGGCCGACGCCTCGACGCCTCGCATCGTGCGCCTGCGGCGCCTCGAGCGCCCGGCCCTCACCGGAGTGCTCGTGCGCGAGGTCGTCAACTTCTCGTCCTACTGGCGCTCGTCCACGTTCTCGTCGACGGTCGAGCCCACCATCTATCTGCTCGCCTTCGGCTTCGGCTTCGGCGCCCTCGTCGGCACGGTCGGTGGATACGACTACGTGGAGTTCGTCGGAACCGGCACGGTCGCCACCGCGGTGCTCTTCTCGAGCGCCTTCCCGGCCATGTTCGGGACGTTCGTGAAGTACCAGTTCCAGCGGACCTACGACGCGATCCTCGCCGCGCCCGTCGACACCGAGGAGCTCGTGACGGCCGAGGCCATCTGGATCGCGACCCGCGCCGGCGTCTACGGCTGCGTGCCGATGCT
>DATLQD010000069.1:0-4546 GCA_035535315.1 Gaiellaceae bacterium | reverse complement strand
CCAGCTGGCGGTGTACGGCGCTGGTGCGACAGGGGCGCTACTCCGCGATCGGGACATCGCCCGGCGGAGGCCTTTCGTCGTCGCGACGTTCTTCTGCTTCGTGAACCTCGCGTCGATCAAGGCCATCTGGAATCTTGTGAGAGGGCACCGGATCGATCGCTGGGAACCGCAGCGAGCGAACCCGACGCGGACGGACGCAAGTCCGAAGGAGAACGTTCCCGGTGCTCGCTGAGCAGCGCAACCGCGACCCCGAGCTGCGCGCTCGCATCGCCACCCTCCGGGGGGACACTGACCGCCCGCCCGCCGCGAGCGTTGTCATCCCCGTGAACGCGCAGGCGGACCTCGAGAACGTCCTCGACGTCCTGGCGGAGCTCGGACGTTACTCTGGACCGCACGCGTTCGAGGTCGTCCTCGTCGTGAACAACTACCCGGAGGACAAGCCTCCGGCGGCGCTCGAGACATACAGGAACATGGGCGTGCGGGTCGTGGCCGTGCCGTCCGTCTGGAGAGCGGGAGAGGCAGTGTGCTTCACAGCACGCATCCCCGGCATCCGCGCGGCGGCTTCGGACACGATCCTCCTTTTCGATGCAGACACCCGAATACCGTGGCCAACCGAACTGCTCGACTGGTACGTCACGCAGTTCCGCGACGGAGCCAAAGCTGCGTACACGCACGTTGGCTTCTACGACCTGCGGCCGCTCTGGTCGGTGCGGGCACGGATCGCGGCCCACCACGCCGCCCGCTGGGTCAAGCGCGCCGTCCTTCGGATTCCGACGACGCGTGGCAGCAACTACGCAGTCAGTCGGCCCGGGCTCTTGCCGCTCTACGACCAGGGGCTTCTGACAGACGACCTGAACGTCGGACCGGCGGTCAAGGCGGCAGGGGGGCGCGTTGCCTACTCGGGCTCGAAACGCCTCGTCGTCCTGACGTCCGGACGGAAGTTCCACGGTGGCTGGGTCAAGCTCGGCCGCTACCTTCGCTACCGGCTCCTGTACAACGTACGGGCCCTCCGGCTGCGGACCGACCGCCCGCGAGCAGAGCGTAATCCCCACCACAAGAAACCTCTACGACCTTGAGCGTCGTCGACACTCCCACGACCCTGCATCTCCCCCCGCTCCGCGCGTCGCGTGCGCGCGCTGCCGGATCCGATGCTCCAGTGGTCTCCTCCGACCGCGAACACCGCGCGGCGGACGTCGCGACGCTCGTCTTTTTCTTTCTCTTCTATGTCAACGGGGCCGTCATCCTGTCGAAGTTCCATGGCGTCCCGCCGACGCTCGCATGGTCGTTCACGGCCCTGCTTGCGATCCCACTTGCGCGTTACGTCCTCGCGGAGCGCCAACCGCTCGCAATCACTCCCGTGCTGCCGCTCATCCTGGCGTTCCTCGCCGGGCTCTTCTTCTCGGCGCTCATCTCCGGAGAGCCGGGAATCACGAAGCAGGCACTCGGCCCGTACCTGACCGAGGGCCTGTTCCTGTTCCTCCTCGTCTCGAATGCGGTTCGCTCGCCGCGCACGCTCACGCGCGTCGTCTGGGTGCTGCTGCTCGCAGGAAGTGTGCTGGGCGCATTCTCGATCTTCCAGGAGCTGACCCATTCCTACGCGAACGAGATCGGCGGCTTCGCCCAGGTAGACCGGCTGGATCAGGGGGGCGGCTTCAACGTCGCGTCGGATAGCCTCGGGCCCAAAGAGCTCCGCCCCCGTCTGGGAGGGCCGCTCGGGAGCGAGAATCGTTACGCGCAGATCCTGGCAGTGCTCCTGCCGCTCGCTTTGCTGCGCGTCTGGAGGGAGCCCTTGATGAGGAACCGCCTCCTCGCCGGCGGCGCCGGTGTCCTCATCCTCGGTGGGCTCCTCCTCACATTCTCACGAGGCGCCGCCGTCGCCCTGACCCTCGTGCTCGTCGCGATGGCCCTCTTCCGCGCGATCCGGCTGCGACACCTCCTGGCAATCGTCGTCTCAGCGGCCGTCGTCGTCGTCGTGGCGGTCCCGGACTACGTGATCCGGCTCGACTCCCTTCAGGGCATCACCTCGCTCTCCTCGGACCAGCCGTCAACTGGTGCTGACAATGCCCTCCGTGGCCGGCAGACGGAGAACCTCGCTGCCTTCTACACGTTCGTCGACCACCCAATCGCAGGCGTGGGCCCCGGGGTTTACTTCAGGGAGTACTCGCGACAGAACGCAAACCAGCTCGGCCTCCGCTACCTCGACAGCGAACGACGCGCGCACAGCCTGTACCTGGAGCTCCTGGCCGACGCGGGGCTGCTCGGCTTGTCGCTCTTCCTTGCCCTGCTCGGGACGACGCTGGTCTGCCTCCATCGCGCCGCGAGGTACTGGCGCGGGCGCCGGCCCGAGTACGAGCTGCTGGCGCTCTCCTTCTTCTTCAGCCTGCTCGCGTACATGGGGACGGCGCTCTTCCTGCACCTCTCCTACCAACGCTACTTCTGGGTCCTCATCGCCCTCAGCAGCTCCGTGATCTGGGCCCTCCGGCGCGAAGCGCGGCTCGAGGAGGCCGAGGCCGTCCTGCACCGCGTGGAGCCTGCGCCATGAACGTCCTCTTCGTCCTCGTCGACGCCTTTCGTGCGGACCGGGCCAGCGGTCTCGACCGCCGCTGCAAGACTCCTGTCCTCGACGAGCTGAGGCGCCGGTCGACCTACTTCGCCAACGCCTTCGCTCCGGCCTCGATGACCACCTGCTGCACGGCCAGCATCCTTACGGGTACCTACCCGTTCGTACACGGCATCCGCTCGCTCGCCGACGCCAGGCTCCGCACGGACCTCCCGACTCTCGCGGAGCGGTTTCGGGAGGGCGGATACCGGACCTGGGCCGAGGTGACCGGGCCGCTCGCGCCGATGACCGGCCTCGACCGCGGCTTCGACGAGTACACCCACCGCGAATACTCGGACACACTGGATACCCCGTGGGGCGAGACGTTGATCCGCGGGCTCGCCGCCGAAACACCGAGCCCGTGGTTCGGGTTTCTGCACCTCTGGGAGCTTCACAATCCGCGCCGCGTCACGCCCGAGTACGACCAGGCCGAGTTCGGCCTGAGCCTGTACGACCGCGCAGTCTCCTCTCTGGACGCGCAGCTCGGACGCCTCCTGGCCAGGCTGCCCGAGGACACCGCTCTCGTTCTCACGGGCGACCACGGTGAGTACGTCTCGGACTCGCGGGCCGGAGCCGTCGTCGGCCGGCTCAAGGAGCCGCTCAAGCAGTTGAAGCGACACGTTCCCGGCGCGCGAAAGCTGCGCCGATTCATGCCGCTCTTGCTCCAGGGCGCCGACCGGATGCGTGGTGGCGGCGGCGAGGTCACGCTGAACTGGCTGGGGCACGGCTACCACGTCTACGACTACCTCGTCCGCGTCCCGCTGCTGCTCCACAACCCCGGCCTCTTTCCTCGCGGCGCCGAGCATCAAGAGCTGGTTAGCCATGTCGACCTCTTCCCGACGCTCGTATCCGCGTTCGGGCTCCCGCAAGGAGACCGCAACTCGCTGAGCGGCCGCGATCTGACGCCGTTGCTGGGTAGTACGAAGGACGACTTGGACGGCTTCCACGACAGAGCGGTCTACGTTGAGGCGAGCGGCGGGCGCACGACTCCAAGGCCCGACCAGTGGCTGACCGGCGTGAGAACCCCACGGTACAAGTACGTGCGGGGCCTCTTCAACGAGAAGCTCCCCGAGGAGCTGTACGACCTGGCCAGCGATCCCGCCGAACAGACGAACCTCGTCGACCACCAGCCGGAGCTCGTCGCCGAGCTCCGGGACCGGCTCCGAGCTCTCACCGAAGCTTCGGGCGAGGAGCCCGAGATCGACACTTCCTACACCCCCGAGCAGCAGGCCGAGCTCGAGCGCCGGCTCACGGACCTCGGCTACCTGGAGTGAGCTCTACGGCCTCCAGGGCGCTCGTCATCGGACTCGACTGTGCGGCACCGCAGCTCGTCTTCGATCAGTGGCTCGACCAGCTGCCGACGATCCGTGGACTGACGGAGCGGGGCGCCTGGGGCGTGCTCCGCAGCTGCGACCCGCCCATCACCGTGCCGGCGTGGTCCAGCATGACCTCGTCGCGCAGCCCGGGCTCGCTCGGCTTCTACGGTTTCCGGAACCGCCGCGACCATTCCTACGACAAGCTCACCTTCGCGGACTCTCGCTCCGTGCGAGTGCCGCGAGTCTGGGATCTCCTGTCGACGCGGGGCCGGCCCGTGATCGTACTCGGCGTTCCGCAGACCTACCCCGTCAGCCGCGTGAACGGCGTCATGGTCTCGTGCTTCCTGACCCCGGACACCGAGACGAGCCAGTACACCTATCCGGCCGGGCTGAAGGGAGAGATCGAGGCTCTGGTGGGCCGCTACCTGGTCGACGTCCGGAACTTTCGTACCGACGACAAGGATCGCCTCCTCGCAGAGATCGAGGAGATGACGGAAAAGCGCTTTCGGGTCGCCGAGCACCTGCTCGAGACGCGTCCCTGGGATCTGTTCTTCATGGTCGAGATGGGCACCGACCGGATCCACCACGGCTTCTGGCGCTTCACCGACTCCGAGCACCGTCTCTACGAGGC
>DATLQD010000068.1:0-5437 GCA_035535315.1 Gaiellaceae bacterium | reverse complement strand
CGGCGGCCGCGTACCTGGTCGAGGCTGATCTCGGCCGAGATCCTGAAGCTGCGGAAACGCCGGGGACTCCTCTGGTCGTCGATCGCCCTCGTGATCGGCCCGCAGCTGGTTGCGTACACGGTCCTCGCCGCGCTCCACGCGGTCGATCCGGCCAAGTACGACCCGGCGGGCGGGGTCGACAACCTCAGTGGCGGCATCGATGTCCTCCTGACGCTCGGGCTCGTCGCCGCGATCATGATCGGCGCCACTGCGGGCGCCGGCGACCTGAACGCCGGTGTCTTCCGTGAGCTCGTCGTGACTGGGCGTTCTCGGATCCAGCTCTTTCTGGTCAGATTGCCGGGCGGCCTGGCGCTCCTGCTCCCGCTCGCCGCCATCTCCTTCGCGGGCTCGGCGATCGCCTGCGTTCTCCTCGCCGGGAACCTCCAGGCGCCTTCACCGTCTCTCCTCGTCAAGGCAGGGCTCTGGGTGCTGCTCGCATTCACGCTCCAGTTCGTGCTCGCCCTCGGAGTTGCTTCCCTGGTGGGGTCGCGCAGCATCACGATCGGTGTCGTTCTCGCGTGGCAGCTCGTGGTCGCACCCCTCCTCCTGGCCTTCTCCAAGCTGGGAATGGTCCGGGAGTTCTTGCCGAACGCCGCGTTCGACCGCCTGTCACCGGGTCCCTTCGCGGACCTCCACGGTTCCGAGCTCACGATGTCGGTTGGGGCAGCCGGCGCGGTTCTCGTCGGCTGGCTTCTCGTGCCGCTCGTGGTGGGTGCCTGGAGGACGGCCACGCGCGACGCCTAGACCCCCGGCCGCTCGGTTAGCCTTGGCGACCCAATGGCGGCGACTCTCATGGACGGCAAGGCTCTCGCTGCCCGCGTGCGCGCCGACGTGGCTCGAGAGGTGGCAGAGCTCGACCGACCGGTCGGACTCGCGACCGTACTCGTCGGCGAGGACCCGGCATCGGCCATCTACGTCTCCAACAAGGAGAAAGCCTGCGTCGAGGCTGGTATCGAGGCCTTCCACCATGGGCCTCCGGCCGGCATCTCCCAAGAAGAGTTGCTCGGACTCATCGCGGAGCTGAACGCGGACGAGCGCGTCACCGGCATTCTCGTACAGTTGCCGCTGCCGCCCCAGATCGACGAGGACCTGGTGATCAGGTCGATTGACCCGGTCAAGGACGTGGATGGTTTCCACCCGATCAACGCGGGCTTCCTCCTGCTCGGCCGACCGACGCTGCCACCCGCGACGCCCGCGGGGATTCTCGAGCTCCTGCGCGAGTATGAGATCGAGCTCCAGGGCGCGGACGCGGTCGTGATCGGCCGCTCAAACATCGTCGGAAAGCCGATCTCGCTCCTCCTTCTGGCTGAGCACGCCACCGTGACGATCACGCACAGCCGGACGACGAACCTCGCCGAGCGCGCGCGGGCCGCCGACGTCGTTGTTGCGGCGGTGGGGCGGCCGGCGACGGTCACCGCCGAGATGGTGAAGCCGGGCGCGACCGTGATCGACGTCGGCATCAACCGCGTCGACGGCAAGGTGGTAGGCGACGTGGCACCGGACGTTGCCGAGGTGGCTGGACACCTGACGCCCGTTCCGGGCGGCGTCGGCCCGATGACGATCGCGATGCTGCTCCGGAACACCGTTCGCGCTGCCCGTTACCAGGCGCAAGCTCTTGCCTACCCGCTCGTAGAGCGCTAATCTGCGACGCGCCGTGAGCGTCACGGCGTTTCAGCCCTTTGCGACGGCTCTCTGCCGGGTCGTCGTTCGTTTTTGAAGGAGGAAGGACTTGGCAGAAGGCACCGTCAAGTGGTTCTCGAACGAGAAGGGATACGGCTTCATCGCCCGCGAGGGCGGAGAGGACGTGTTCGTTCACTTTTCTGCGATCCAGGGGGACGGCTACAAGTCGCTCGCCGAGGGCCAGAAGGTCGAGTTCGAGGTCGTAGAGGGTCAGAAAGGCCTGCAGGCGGCCAACGTTCAGCTCGTTTAACGGAGAGAGAATCCACGTTTCGACGGGCCCCCGACAAGGGGCCCGTCACCTTTAACCTGATGGTTGACCGACAACAACACGGCAATTTCCCGACCAGCCAACTAGAGGTTCGATGACCATTACACGAGAAGAAGTTCTCCACGTCGCCCGGCTAGCGCGGCTGGAGATTCCGGAGGGGGAGATCGACCGGCTGCGCGGTGAGCTCGAGGCGATCCTGGATGCGGTCGGCAAGGTGGCCGAGCTCGACCTGGCCGACGTCCCACCAACGTCCCATCCGCTTGATCTCGTGAACGTGTGGGCCGAAGACGAGCCTCGTCCCTCGCTCTCAGCCGAAGATGCGCTGAAGAATGCGCCCGACACGGCGGAAGGTGCCTTCCGCGTGCCCGCGGTCGGATGACACGCTTCCGACACATCGTGCGCACCATCCGTGCGACTTTCCTCGTTACGCTCATAGCGGGTGGTGGTCCGGGGTGGTCCCACTGATTGACACCCTGAGGCTGACCGCGGAGGACGTGTCCGGCCTTCTCGAGCGCAAGGAGGTCTCCGGCGGGGAGATCTCCGCCGCCTACCGCGGCGCGATCGACGAGCGCGACGGAGAGCTCCACGCCTTCCTCCACGTCGTCGGCGAGACCGGGACAGGCGTCCCGATTGCACACAAGGACGTCATCACGACGAAGGGAATCCCGACCACTGCCGGCTCGAAGATCCTGGAGGGCTACATCCCCGTCTTCGACTCGACCGTCGCGTCGCGCTGCAAGGAGGCCGGCCTCCCGATCGTGGGCAAGACCAACATGGACGAGTTCGCGATGGGCTCGTCCACCGAGAACTCGGCCTACGGGCCCACCCGGAATCCCTGGGACCCCGAGCGCGTGCCCGGCGGTTCCTCCGGCGGCTCCGCCGCAGCCGTCGCCGGCGGGCTCGCGCCCTGGGCGCTCGGCTCCGACACCGGCGGGTCCATCAAACAGCCCGCCTCGCTCTGCGGCCTAGTCGGCTTGCGTCCCACGTACGGGACAGTTTCCCGGTACGGGATCGTCGCCTTTGCTTCGAGCCTTGACCAGGTCGGCCCGCTCACGAAGACCGTGCGCGACAACGCGCGCCTCTACGAGATCATCGCCGGCCGGGATCCCTGCGACTCGACCACTGTGGACCTGCCCGAGCCCGTCCGGATCCCGGTGGAGGAGGATCTCCGGGGCCTCCGGATCGGCATCCCGCGCGAGCTGAACGATGTCGAGGGCATCGAGCCGGGAGTCAAAGAAGCAGTCGACCGGACGATCGAGCTCGCCGAGGAGCTCGGCGCCGAGGTGGGCGAGACCCGCCTCCCGCGCTCCGTCGAGTACGGGCTCGCCTGCTATTACCTGGTCGCACCCGCCGAGGCCAGCTCGAACCTGGCCCGCTACGACGGCGTCCGTTTCGGCTACCGCGCCGAGGTGAACGGCGGGGGCCTCACCGAGCTCTACGAGCACACCCGCTGGGAGGGATTCGGGGCCGAGACAAAGAGGCGCATCATGCTCGGCACCTACGCGCTCTCGGCCGGCTACCACGAGGCTTACTACGGCCAGGCCCAGAAGGTGCGAACGGTGATCGGCCGCGAGTTCGAAGCGGCCTTCGGGGACTTCGACATCCTGCTCAGCCCGACGTCGCCGACGGTTGCCTTCCGGATCGGAGAGAAAGCCGAGAACCCGCTCGCCATGTACCTCTCGGATGTCCTCACGATTCCTCCGAACATGGCCGGCCTGCCGGGCCTCTCGATCCCCTGCGGCCTCTCGCAGGGACTCCCGGTCGGCCTCCAGCTGATCGGGCCACAGTTCTCGGAGAACACGCTCTTCCGCACCGGGCACGTGCTAGAGCGGGTACTCGATTTCGACTACGTGCCGGAGCGCCTGCGATGAGGACGTTCGTCGATCCCGGCGCGGCCTTCGTCCCCGCGAGCACCGAGCGGCTCTGCTTCCTCGAAGAGGAGCACGGCTTCCGCCGCGAGGTCGTCGGCGACGGCGCGGCAATCCTCTACACGGGCGGCGAGACCGCCGTACGGGTCGAGCTCGAGCCGCGCGACGACCACATCTGCGTCTGGCTCGTCCGCCTCGTGGACGGAAGGCTGCCGCCCCTCTTCGCCTATGCACCCTCGCACTGGCTCCCGCTCGACGAGCTCGAGCCGTCGCTTCGCGTCGCCCGCCGCATGTTCGGCGAGGCGTTCACCGCCGCCGAGCTCGACCGGACCCTCTCTGTGGCCGCCGAGACGCTTCGCCGCCACGCGCACGTGCTCGCCGGCGACCATGCCGCCTTCGAGGAGCACGCGCGATGAGCTGGGAGGCGGTCGTCGGGCTCGAGATCCACGTCCAGCTGAAGACGCGGACGAAGATGTTCTGCCGCTGCGAGAACGTCTGGGGCGAGGCAAGGAACACCCGCACCTGTCCTGTCTGCCTGGCGCACCCCGGGGCGCTCCCCGTCCCAAATGCCCAGGCGATCGAGTCGACGGTGAAACTCGGCCTCGCCCTCGGGTGCGAGATCGCGACGCGCGCCCTTTTCCACCGCAAGCACTACTGGTATCCCGACTTGCCCAAGGGGTACCAGATCTCCCAGTACGACGTGCCCCTCTGCTCGGGTGGGCGTTTCACCGTTCCCGGGCCGGACGGCGATCGCGAGATCGGGATCGTCCGCGCGCACCTCGAGGAGGACGCGGCCAAGAGCGAGCATCGTGGGGGCCGCGGCGGTCGCATCTCGGGCTCGACCGAGTCGTGGGTCGACTACAACCGGGGCGGGACGCCGCTCGTCGAGATCGTCTCCGAGCCGGACATCCGCTCGCCCGAGGAGGCGCGCCGTTACCTCCAGCTCCTCCGGCAGACGGTCGTCGAGCTTGGGATCTCGGACGCGGAGATGGAGAAGGGCTCGCTCCGCTGCGACGCGAACGTCTCGGTCCGGGAGGTGGGTGAGACCAGCTTCCGGACGAAGACCGAGCTCAAGAACATCAACTCGTTCAAGTTCGTCGCCGACGGGATCGAGGCCGAGGTGGCACGGCAGATCGGGCTCTACGAGACGGGCGAGGAAGTCGTTCAGGAGACGCTCCACTTCGACCCGGCGAGCGGCTCGGTCTCGGCGCTCCGCTCCAAGGAGGAGGCGGACGACTATCGGTACTTTCCGGAACCCGACCTGGTGGCCGTCGAGCCGCCGGAGGAGATGATCGAGCGCCTACGCGCCGAGCTTCCCGAGGCCCCCGGCGTGCGCATCCGCAGGCTCGAGGCCGAGGTCGGCTTCGATCTGGCCGAGGGGCTGGTCACCAACGGCCGCGACGAGCTCTACACGCGGGTTCCGGGCGACCGCCGCAGCGTCGCGAACGTGCTCATGAACCAGCTGGTGGGAGCGGGAGTCGATCCGGCGGCGGTGAATGCCGAGGAGCTGGGCAAGCTGATTGAGGCCAGAGGAGGGATCCCGCGAGCAGCGTTCACGGAGGCTCTGTCCGCAAGCGCAGAT
>DATLQD010000067.1:0-21132 GCA_035535315.1 Gaiellaceae bacterium | reverse complement strand
TCACCTCCGGTGCGGCCTAGGGGTCGAGGGCGACGCCCATTTCGGTGAGACCGTCAAGCACCGCTCGCGCGTACGGCGCGACCCGAGCCAGCCCAATCTGCGCCAGGTGCACCTGATCCACGAGGAGCTCTACGAAGAGCTCCGTGAGGCCGGCTTCACAGTGGTACCGGGCCAGATGGGCGAGAACGTGACAACGCGAGGCGTCAACCTGCTGGGACTCCCGGCCCGCACGCGCCTGCACCTCGGCAAAGGAGCCGTGGTGGAGGTGACGGGTCTTCGGAATCCGTGCGTCCAGCTGGACAGGCTCCAGCCGGGGCTCATGGCTGCGGCCCTCGGGCGTGACCAACAGGGCGGCTTCGTCCGGAAATCCGGAATCATGAGCATCGTCCTGGCCGACGGCGACGTTAGGCCCGGAGACTCGATTCGGGTCGAGCTGCCTCCGGAACCGCACGGGCTGCTCGAGCCCGTCTAGCTCAGGCGGCGGCCGGTGGAGGGAGGAGGCCGTCGGGTATGTGCGCCTCGTCGATCCGCACCCGTACGAAAAGGCCTTGGCCGGTGCGTCCGTACTCGACCCGGAGTGCCGCCTCCGGCACGGCGGCGAGTGCGTCGGCGTGCTCCTCTCGCCATGCATTGAAGCGAGCAGCCGCGCCGGGAGGTTCAAAGGACGCGACGAGCAGCGGCCGCTTCCCGATGTCTACGAGCTCTCCGGCCACGGCGGGAGCCTAGATGGTTGGTCGATGATTGACATGCCCGCGGGGACGGGCCAGGCCGCGTCTGTAATTTCGATCGACCATCTAGCTGGGGCTACGATTGCGTCCGCGGAATCGCGGTTCCGTCGCTCGTCATGGACCTGAAGACCCTCACTGACACCCCCGTTCTGAATCCGCTCGCCCGCGCTCTCGCGGAGACGGATCGCCTGCAGGCGTTCGCATCCGCCCCTGACCGCGCGCGCGTCTCCGAAGCGCTCCTGCCGCTCTTCCTGGCAGCCGTCTGGACCGCCCGGGACGGAGCGCTCGTCTGCCTGCTTCCCGACGACGCCGATGCTCGAGATGCCGCCGAGGCGGCCGGGTGGTTTCTCGGCGAGGACAGGGTCGGCCTCCTAGCCTCGCGCGGCGTCCGGTGGGAGACGGGTCTCCGGCCACCTCCTCACCTTGTGGGCGAGCGAGCGCGTGCGCTCGAGATCCTCGCAGGCGGAGGTCTCGTCTGCGCCTCGGCCCTCGGGGTGGCCGACCTGCTTCCGCCGCCCCGGTCGCGCCCAGAGACCATGCACGTCCGGGTTGGCTCCGAGCCGGGCTCCGAGGAGCTCGTCGCGGAGCTCGCTCTCGCCGGGTACGAGCGCGTCGAACGCGTTGAGGAACGCGGCCAGTTTGCTGTGCGTGGCGGCATCGTCGACGTATTCCCGTCCACGGGCCGGGAGCCGATTCGAATCGAGCTCTTCGGAGACGAGGTGGAGTCGATCCGCGCCTTCTCCGCCTTCACACAGAGGGCACTGCGCGTGCTCGAAGAGGCGACGATCCACCCCGCCGCCGAACGGCGGCTGGACCTATCCGACGCCGAGCTTGGTGCCCGGGACAAGCTCGAGATTCCGAACGACCTCGTCGCGCCGCTCGGCCCGCCCGATCTGGTGTGGGAGTCAGACGAGGTTCGCAAGGTGTGGGAGGAGGAGCTCGTCGACGGCGTTTCGCTCAAGGGGATGGTCGACCTGAGCGAGCTTCCGTCGGGACAGCCGTACGCGTTCGAGGCGCAGCGCCCGGCGGTCGCCGCGCGCGGTCTCTCGGAAGCGGAGCGCGACCTCGGCGGGTTCGTGCGCGGCGGGAACCGGGTCGTCGTGACGTTCGCCCACCGCGGAGAGGCCCTGAGGACGAAGGCGCTGCTGCGCCGGATCGAGCCGGTGCTCCTCGGCGAGGGCGACCCGTTGCCCGCCGAGCCAGGCCTCGTCTTCGCAGTCTCTCGCGCGCGGCGCGGGTTCGTCTCGCGCGACCTCGGGCTGGTGCTTCTACCCGACACGCAGGTCTTCCGCAAGCGTCCGCCGCGCGCCGACGCCAGGCTCGGCCGGGCGCTTCAGAGCTTCGCGGACCTGCGGACCGGCGACTACGTCGTCCACGAGGACCATGGGATCGGGAAGCTTCTCGGCTTCGAGACGAAAACTGTTGCCGCTGTTACCCGGGACTACCTCTTCCTCGCCTTCAAGGGTGACGATCGCCTCTATGTCCCGCACGAACAGATCGGCAAGGTCTCGCGCTACGTCGGCGCGGGCGCCGTCGAGCCCGCACTCTCGAAGCTCGGAGGCAAGGCCTGGCAGCTCGTCAAGACGCGAGCCAGGGCCGGTGCCCGGGAGCTCGCGGGCGAGCTCCTCGCGCTCTATGCGCAGCGACAGCGTGCAGAAGGGGTTGCCTTCGAGGTCGAGGGCGACCTCCTGGAGCAGCTCGAAGCCAGCTTCCCGTACGTCGAGACGCCCGACCAGCAGCGGGCAATCGAGGCCGTCAAGGAGGATCTCGAGACCCCCCGGCCGATGGACCGCCTCGTGTGCGGCGACGTTGGCTTTGGGAAGACCGAGGTGGCCGTTCGGGCCGCGTTCGCCGTCGCGGTGGCCGGAAAGCAGACGCTCTTCCTCGCGCCTACGACCATTCTCGCCCAGCAGCACTGGAACACGTTCCGCGAGCGCTACCGCGACTTTCCGGTCAACGTCGAGATGATCTCGCGGTTCCGGAGGCCGGCGGACGTGAAGCGAATCCTGGCCGATTTCACAGCCGGGCGCGTGGACGTCCTGATCGGGACGCACCGCGTGCTGTCGCGTGACGTCGCCGCCAAGGACCTCGGCCTCGTGATCCTCGACGAGGAGCAGCGCTTCGGGGTCGCCCAGAAGGAGCTCCTCCGCCAGCTTCGGCTCGAGGTCGACGTGCTCGCCCTGACCGCGACCCCGATCCCGCGCACGCTCCACATGTCGCTCTCCGGGCTTCGCGACATCTCCGTGATCGAGACTCCGCCCGAGGGCAGGCGTCCGATCCGGACGCATGTGGGCGAGTTCGACGAGGAGGTCGTCCAGCTCGCCCTCCGCCGGGAGCACGAGCGCGAAGGGCAGTCCTTCTATCTCCACAACCGCGTCGAGTCGATTGAGGATGCGGCCGAGCACCTCCGCCAGATCTGCCCCGAGCTTCGGTTCATCGTCGCGCACGGCCAGCTGCCGGAGCGGGAGCTCGAGAAGCAAATGCTGACCTTTCTCGCAGGAGACGCGGACGTCCTGGTCTCGACCACGATCATCGAGTCGGGCCTCGACATCCCCGAGGCGAACACGCTCGTGGTGGAACGCGCGGATGCGCTCGGGCTCTCCCAGCTCTACCAGATCAGGGGCCGCGTGGGCCGCAGCGACGTTCCCGCCCACGCCTATCTCTTCTATCCCGACAGCCAGGAGCTGACGGCCGAGGCGCGAGCGCGTCTTGCCGCGCTCGCGGACCACACCGAGCTCGGTGCAGGGTTCAACATCGCGATGCGGGACCTCGAGATCCGGGGTGCCGGCGATCTCCTCGGAGCGGAGCAGTCCGGTCACGTGGCCGCCATCGGCTTCGAGCTCTATCTCGAGCTGCTCGGCGAGGCGGTGGCCGAGCTCTCGGGGGCCCGGCGCGCCGTCGGGCGCCCGGTTCGGGTCGACGCCCAGATCGACGCCTACGTGCCCGCGTCGTACATCGATGCCGAGGCGCAGAAGATCGACTTGCACCGCCGTCTCGCGCTCGCCGAGACGGAGGACGAGCTGCGCGAGATCCATGCGGCCGTCGAGGACAGGTACGGCGAGGTCCCGGAGCCGGTCGAGAACTTGTTCCGGATTCAGGAGGCGAAGCTGAAGGTGGCGCGGCTCGGCGCCGATTTCCTCGTGTTCCGCGGAGGGCGCGCGTCGGTCGGTCCGCTCGTCCTCGGGTCGGGCGAGCTTCGCGAGCTTCGCCGGCTCGCGGACACGGCGGTCTACTCGAGCGCACGCCGGGAGGTGAACCGTCGTACTGCCTCCTTCGCGGAAGCGCTCCAGCTCGTCGATGCTATGCTTGAACTTCGGCTCGCCGCCTAGCGACAGCCGCTTTTTTCATGAGGTTTCCTCTCCGTACGACACTCACCCTCTTGTTCGCCTGTGCGCTTGCGGTGGGCCTGGCCGCCTGTGGTGGGGGCTCCGACACCAAGACCGCCGAGGACGTCCCGGTGGACGCGATCGCGCTCGTCGGAGACCAGGAGGTCCCAAAGGCGGAGTACGACGCGCTCCTCGAACGCGCGAAGCAGAGCTACAAAGCACAGAAGCGGCCGTTCCCAAAGGTCGGATCTCCCGAGTACAACGACCTCAAGGGTCGGGCCGTGCAGTTTCTCGTCCAGCGCTACGAGTTCAGGAACGAAGCCGAGAACCTTGGGGTGAAGGTAACGGACGAGGAGGTCACCAAGCGGCTCGACCAGCTGAAGAAGACAAATTTCGGCGGGAGCGACGAGAAGCTTCAGGCCGAGCTCAAGAAGCTCGGCTTGACGGAGGAGCAGGCCCGCGAGGAGATCCAGGACAAGCTCCTCCAGGAGAAGATCTTCACGAAGGTGGCAGGCAGCATCAAAGTTCCGGAGACGGAGATCGAGACGTACTACAAGGACAACGAGGAGCAGTTCACGAAGCCTCGGGAAGTCCGACATATCCTCGTCAAGTCGAAGGAGAAGGCCGACGAGCTCTATAAGGAGCTCAAGGCAGGCGCGAGCTTTGCAGCGCTCGCCAAGAAGTTCTCGCAGGACACGGCTTCCGCAAAGCAGGGCGGCAAGCTCACGGTGAGCAAGGGCCAGACGGTGGCGCCCTTCGACAAGATCGCGTTCTCGATCGACGAGGGCGAGATCTCCAAGCCGGTCAAGACTCAGTTCGGCTGGCACATCATCGAAGCGCTCGCACCGATCGAAGTGACGAAGCTCGCCGAGGCGAAGCCCACGATCGAGCAGCAGCTCAAGCAGCAGAAGCAGAGCGCCGCCATGCAGACCTGGCTCAAGCAGACCCAGGCGAAGTACGCGAAGGACGTCGTGTACGCGGTCGGCTACAAGCCACCTGCGACCGCGACGACCCAGACTCAACCCCAGACAACCGGCTGACCTGACCGGCGGCGAGGGACTCGGGGAAGCGATCTCCGAGCTCCAGGAGCTCGCCGAACGGCTACGTCAGGATTGCCCGTGGGATCGCGTGCAGACCGTGGGGACGATCGTCCCGCACACCGTCGAGGAGGCCTACGAGGTCGCCGACGCCGCCCAGGCCGGAGATGACGAGAAGCTCGCCGGGGAGCTCGGCGACCTGCTCTTCCAGGTCGTCTTCCTGTCCCTGCTTCTCGAAGAGCGCGGCGCCGGCGATCTGGCGGCGGTCACACGCGGTCTGCATGCGAAGCTCGTCCGCCGGCACCCGCACGTCTTCGCCGCGGACTCCCTCGATTCACCGGGTGCCGTCAAGGCTCGCTGGGAGGAGCTGAAGGCCAACCAGGAGGGTCGGGAGGGCATCTTTCACGACCTTCCCGAGAATCTTCCCGCGCTCGTTTACGCTCGCAAGGTGCAGCGTCGCGCGGCGAACACCGGCTTCGATTACCCGGACCTCGCCGCCACGCTGGTCGATCTCGACGAGGAGTTGAAGGAGCTGCGTGACGAGCTCGCCGGTGTGCCCGAGCCCGATCCCGAGACCGAGCCAGACCCGGCCCTCGCCGCCGAGCTCGGTGACGTGCTCTTCTCCTGCGTGAACGTTGCACGGCGCCTGAACGTCGATCCCGAGCTCGAGCTTCGCGCCGCCTCCAGGCGCTTCGTCGACCGGGTCGAGGAAGCCGAGCGGCTCGCAGCGGCGGAGGGGCGGTCCTTCGACGAGCTTCCGCTCGCGGAGCAGGATCGCCTGTTTGACCTGGCCAAGGAGGCCGATCCCCGGTGAGCTCGCCGATCCGGTCCGTGCGTGCGCTCCAGATCTTGGACTCGCGTGGGAACCCCACTGTCGAGGTAGAGATCGGGCTCGAGTCCGGTGCATTGGGCCGCGCTGCCGTCCCCTCCGGTGCCTCGACCGGGCAGTTCGAGGCAGTCGAGCTTCGAGACGGCGACAAGAACGTCTTCGGCGGCAAAGGCGTCCTCAGGGCGGTTGAGCACGTTCGAGGAGAGATCGCATTTGCCCTCGCAGGGCGGGATCCTGGAGATCAGCGCGCCATCGATGAGCTGCTGATTCACCTCGACGGCACGGACAACAAGGGCCGGCTCGGCGCGAACGCGATCCTCGGCTGCTCGCTCGCTGTCGCGAAAGCGGCCGCGGCTGATGCGGAGGTTCCGCTCTACCGCTGGATCGGCGGCGAGGCTGCCCACATCTTGCCCGTTCCGATGATGAACGTGGTGAACGGGGGGGCACACGCCCAGAACACGCTCGACCTGCAGGAATTCATGGTTGTTCCGGCCGGCGCGGAGTCGTTCGCCGAGGCGCTCGAGATCGGCGCCGAGACCTTCCATGCGCTTCGGGATCTCCTGCATGAGCGCGGCCTCGCGACCGCAGTCGGGGATGAGGGGGGCTTCGCACCGGACCTCGGGTCGAGCGAGGAGGCGATCGAGGTTGTGCTCGAGGCGGCCGAGCGGGCAGGGCACCGCGACCGCGTGGCTCTGGCGCTCGATCCCGCCGCGACGGAGCTCTGGAAGGACGGGCGCTACCGATTTGAAGGGCGTGAAGCGGATCCGGATGAGATGGTCGACTACTGGGCGAGCGTCACGGACACCCACCCAATCGTCTCGATCGAGGACGGTCTCGCCGAGGACGAGTGGGCCGCCTGGCGCAAGCTGACCGATCGGATCGGCGGCCGGGTTCAGCTCGTCGGCGACGACCTCTTCGTCACGAACGTCACCCGCCTCCAGCGTGGGATCGAACAGCGTGTCGCGAACGCGATCCTGGTCAAGGTCAACCAGATCGGGACGCTGACCGAGACGCTGGAAGCGATCGAGCTAGCGCGCTCTCACGGGTACGGGGTCGTGATTTCTCATCGATCGGGGGAAACGGAGGACACGACCATCGCGGATCTTGCCGTTGCCACCGGCGCCGGTCAGATCAAGGCGGGCGCGCCGTCGCGCACGGATCGCGTTGCAAAGTACAACCAACTCCTCCGGATCGAGTCGGAGCTCGGCGACCGGGCCGAGTACCTGGGCTGGTCCGCGTTTTCCCGTACCACCTGATCCGTCGCGATCGCGTCAAGCTCTCGGCACGAACTGCGCGCCACGTAGGCGCCCGGACGCCATACGCTGAACGCGGGAGAACCAGTAATCAGGGGGTCCCCCGGGGGACACCGAATTTCGTACCCGCGCCCGGCGCCTTCGGGTCTCTCGGCTACCGTGACCGGGGTGAACAGCGGCCAGCGTCGCACGAAGATCGTCTGCACAATCGGCCCCGCCTCCTCGTCGCCAGAGATGATCGACGCACTTGTTGAAGCGGGGTTGGACGCGGCGCGACTGAACTTCTCGCATGGAGCCCATGCAGACCACGCTGAGGGCGCCCGCCTCGTACGCGATGCGCAGGCGCGTGCCGGGCGCCCGCTCGCTCTGATCGCCGACCTGCAGGGCCCGAAGCTCCGGATCGGAGACCTGAAGGCCCCACTTGAGCTCGCGCCGGGCGACCGGGTGAGGCTCACCGGTGACGGTGACGGCTCAGACGGCGACCTACCGGTAGGCCCGCCGGTTCTCCCGCAGGTCCTCCGGCCTGGCCACGACGTCTTGATCGACGACGGGCGCGTTCGTCTTCGCGTCGATGAAGTCGAAGGGGGCCGTGTCCTGAGCACCGTCATGGTCGGCGGTGTCGTCAACGCCCACAAGGGCCTGAATGTCCCGGGCGTTCCGATCCCCGTCCCCTCGCTCACCGAAAAGGACCTGCGCGACCTGGACTTCGCGTTGGGCCTCGACGTGGACTACGTGGCCCTCTCGTTCGTCCGCTCGGCCAATGACGTGCGGGAGCTCCGCGAGCTTCTTCACACCGCGGGCTCCGAGGCCCTCGTGATCGCAAAAATCGAGAAGGCCGAAGCGCTCGACGACCTGAACGGCATCCTCCGGGTCTCCGATGCGGTCATGGTCGCGAGAGGAGATCTGGGAGTCGAGATCGGCCCCGCCGAGGTTCCGCTTGTACAGAAGCGCATCCTCCAGGCGGCGCTCGAGCGTGGGAAGCCTGCGATCACGGCAACGCAGATGCTCGAGTCGATGCTGAATCAGCCGGAGCCCACGCGGGCCGAGGCAAGCGACGTCGCCAACGCGATCCTCGACGGCACCTCGGCGCTCATGCTTTCGGGGGAGACCGCGGTCGGACGCTTCCCGATCGAGAGCGTTCAGACGATGGACAAGATCGCGCGCGCCGTCGAGCCGAGTCTCGCGTACAGGCATGAGCTCGCACAGGACGAGCCGTTTCGCTCTGTGGGGGAGGCCATGTCGAACGCGGCGTGCGACATCGCCGAAGTCCTCGAGGCGGCTGCGGTGCTCGTCCCGACCTACAGCGGGCGGACCGCATCCGCGGTTGCTCGTCATCGGCCCCGGCGGCCGGTCATCGCCGTCACGCACAAGCCCCATGCCGCCCAGCAGCTCGCGATCGAGTGGGGAGTCGTGCCCGCGCTCATCGAGCAATGCCGGGATGTCGAACACCTCTGGGCGGTGAGCCTTGAAGCGGCCCGCTCGACCGGCATCGTCGAGTCCGGAGACCGCGTGGTCATCACCGCAGGAACTGCGGTCAACGTGCCGGGCACGACGAACCTGATCAAGGTCGAGACTGCCTAGCTAGCGCTCCCGAGGAACGCCAGGACGAGCTCGTCGAACTCCTCCGGGCGCTCCAGACTCGGGAGGTGAGCGGTGCCTGTGATCGAGGCTCGGCGCACGTCCGGGATCTCGCGCTCGAGCTGCTTGGCGATCACGGCGATGTCGGAGACGTCGTCGTCGCCGACCAGGACCAGAGTGCGGGCCCGTACTTCGCTGAGCCTCTCGCCCGCATCCGGCACGAGGAGCTCCTCATCTGCCTCGCCCTCAACTGGAAGCTGCAGCTCGAAGGCACGGCGCTGCATCTCTCCGACCAACGCGCGAAGCTCCGGGTCCACCATCGAGGGACTCCGATGGGGGCCGTCCACCCATGTGCTCAGGTTCGCCTCGACCGCAGCATCGAGGTCGCCGCGTTCGAGCGCCGCGTCCTCCACGCCCCCGTACGCCTCGATCTCCTCCGACCAGGCATGCCCCGGAAGAGCAGCGCCGACGAGGACGAGGCTCTCCACGAGCTCAGGATGCGCGATCGCAAGCTCGAGCGCGACGCGGCCGCCCATCGACACCCCCACGATCGATGCGCGCTCGAGACCGTTCATCTCCAGGACCTCGGCGAGGTCCCGGGCGTGGGCGTAGGAGCCCGGCGGGATCGGCGAGCGGCCGAATCCGCGCAGGTCGTAGCGGACGGTCCGGTGCGAGCGGGGAAACGATGCCCACTGCGGCTCCCACATGCGGGAGTCGCAGATGCCGGCATGGACGAGGACGACCGCCGGCCCCTCGCCCGCCCCCTCGGAATAGAGGCTCACCCGCTTACCGTAACGCGCCCCGGGAAGGAGGCGGGGCGGGGCGGTCGAATTGCGATGCCCCGTGTCCCGCTCCCGTCGAAAGCGCCGTTCGCCGCTTCTCCGTTGGCTTGCCGTTGCGGTCATCGGTGTGATCGCGTTCGCGTACGTCCACCCCGTGCGCTCATATTTGCACGCGAGAGACCAGGTGCAGGCCCGTCGGACCGAGCTCGGAACGCTCGAGCGGGAGAGGCAGGAGCTGGCCCGTCGCCTGGCCCTCTCCGAGACGGATCAGTTCGTGGTTGAGGAGGCGCGGCGTATCGGGCTCGTGCGGCCGGGGGAGCGGTTGTTCATCGTGAAGGGCCTCCAGGGTCACGAAAGAGGGCGGCTACGATGATCTCGTGGACGATGCGGCACTCGTCTCCTGGCAGCTCGGAAGACCGGCTCGGCCGTTTTCCCGGGTCGCTGTCCGCTGCGTGCATGGCTTTCCTGCGGTCACGGAGCAGCCGGCAGTCGGGCCGGACGGGGCGCCGTTCCCGACCACGTACTACCTGACCTGTCCGTGGCTCGTCGCCGCGCTCGCGCGCAGCGAGGCCGCCGGCGGGGTCAAGCGGTGGAGCGAGGCGGCGTCGTCGGACCCGCAGCTCGGTGAAAGTCTCGATCGCGCGAACGCCGAGCAGCGCGAGCTTCGGCCGGAGATCGATGCGGGCATCGCCGGAACGAAGAGCGGAGCGCTGAAATGCCTGCACGCACACGCGGCGTTCGCGCTCGCACGGCCGGGCTACGTGTTGGGCGAGCAGATCCTCGAGGAAGTCGGCGAGCGCTGGTGCCCAGACCGACGCTGTGCCGCGGCGACCGAGGTTGCGCCGTAGTGGCGGTCGACCACGTTCGGTACCAGTGGGACGAGGGCCGGCGGCGGCTCGAGGCCGCGGGGGAAGGAACCGCGCGCTCCAGGCACCTCCTGCTCCTCGTCGATGCCGTTGTCGACGAGCTGCGACGCCGGGTGGGGCAGACCTACACCTTGAATGAGCTTGCGGGCGCCTACCGGGGCTCGGAGGAATGGGTGCGCGAGGTTGTCCTCAGAGAGACGCCTCCGAAGGCGCGGGCAGGGGTTCGCGACACGACGCTCGTCCAGGACGCGGCGTTCGCCCTGTACGCCCACGGAGCGACCGACTACCGGCCGTGATGGAAGAACGCGAAGGGGGCATCCACTCCTCGCTCGCGCGGAGGCAGGAGCGAGTCCAGGAGCGCACTCGCGCGCGCCGCCGCCGGGCGCTCGTCTGGGTGGTGCGGGCCCTGGCGCTGATCGTCGTCTTCTTTGTGGGCCTCGTGGTAGGCCGTGCGCTAGAGAGCGCTCCGCGGCCAGGAGGAGCCCAGACCGGCATCCGCAACCTGAACCCGAGCACCTTGCCACCGTTGACCCGAACAGTGACGGTTACGTCTTCGTCACCTTAGGGTATGTACGGTCAGGTGATGTCAGGTTTTCGCGGGGTTCAGGGTGGTTGATCGACAGACGAGCCGCTCCGGTGCGGGCGCAAACCCCGAGTGGTTGACGCTGGGTCAGGCCGCCAAGTACCTCGGGGTCGCGCAGAGCACGATTCGCAAGTGGTCAGACAGTGGACGTCTGTCCGCCTTCTACACGCCCGGAGGCCACCGCCGGTTCCGGCGTGAAGACCTGGATTCGTTCCTCGGCGCATCCCGCCCTTCCGGACGGGCGCGCCCTCTCATCCTCATCGTCGACGATGACCAGCGGCTGCGGGAATACCTGCGGGTCAACTTCGAGATGGAGGGCTATCTTGTCCGAGAGGCCGCGAGCGCCGCAGAAGGGCTCGAAGCGCTGGACGAGGAGCCACCCGATCTCATCCTGCTCGACGTGATGATGCCGCAGGTGGACGGCTGGGAGATGCTGAGCCACGTTCGGGAGCGCCATGGAGTCGAGTCGATTCCCGTCGTCATGTTCAGCGGGAAGGCCGACGAGCAGTCGGCGGAGGCCGCCCGGGAGCGCGGGGCCCAAGCGTTCATCGGCAAGCCCTTCGACCCGCAGCAGCTGATCGCGTCTACGAAGCAGTTGCTCAGCGCTTAATGCCCCTTCACGCAATACGCGCCTGCTTCTGGCCCGCGATCACGCTGCACCAGAAATCACCCTCGCTCTTGCCAAGGCCACCGGCCTTGGCGGCGGTCGAGTGCGGCCCCTGGCTAGGTGCTCGCGACCCAAAAGCTGGACAGCATTACCTGAAGAGGCACTAGACGCTTGTCTGCGGCCGATCGCGGCGCGTTCGTATGGGTCGTCGAGCACCGCGCCGCGTGGCTCGACCCCATCTTCATCGCCCTCTCGGTGATCGGGTACGGAGGAATTGTCTGGATCGTGCTCGCGACGATGCTGTCGCTCGTCGGGCGCCGCTCCGTCTTGCTGCCGACGGCGTTGACCGCCGGGTCCGTCTGGGCCGCCGATCTTGTCGCGACGATGCTAAAGAACGTCGTCGACCGCCCGCGCCCGCCGTCAGTCGTGCCGGAGGCGGATTCGCTGCTCGGTGGCACGCTCGGCTCGTCGTTCCCTTCCGGCCACGCCGCTACAAGCTTCGCAGGAGCGGTCGTGCTGGCCTACCTCTTCCCTCGCGCGTTGCCGTGGTTCGTCACCCTCGCGGTCGCGATCAGCTTTTCAAGGGTCTACGTCGGAGTCCACTACCCGTTCGACGTTCTGGCCGGGGCCGTGGTGGGCGCGAGCGTCGGGGGGCTCGTCGTGCTTGCCCTTAGAGCTCCTCTGAAGCTTTCAGAAGACCGGCGACCACGAGCAGTATCGCCGCCACCAGGCTGATCCAGATACCGATCGACCGGCCGAAGCCGGTGAAGTCCTCGGGGATGTCGAGGATGCGAATCAGCACGAAGACAGTGCCGAGTGCGCCGAGCACGGCGATCACCATGCCGACCGGCACAGTCGGGGGGAGCTCGAAGCCCGCAGCGCGGAGCATGAGGACGGCTAGCACCGCCAGCCCCACGAAGAGGACGAGTTTGCCGAGAGCGCCGCTGTGCCAGGCGAGGATCGAGACGTCCAGGCCCTCGACCGACCCGGTGTACCAGCCCATGAACGAGCTCAGCGTGAAGACGAGCGCGGCGACCCATGCAAGCCCTTCACCCGGCGTCCAGAAGCTTGCGCTCGGAAGGCGGCGGCTTGGGTTTTCCTCGAGCTGCATCAGAGTCCGAAGAGCGCCTGGATCTGATCCCAGATTGTCAGGCTGATCAGGACGGCTGCCAGCAAAAGTAGGAAGAGCAGCACTGCAAACCGGCGGCGCGCGCGCTGTCGCTCGAGCTTGTGCTCGGCCCGTGCACGCCGCTTGGCGCGCTCGACTCTTAGGTTTCGCTCGACGGCAGGCGTGGGTCGGACCTGCTTCGGACGCGTGGCCCGTCGCGGGGCTGGGGCGGGCATGACGCGTGATTCTTCCCGGTCAGGG
The DNA here is from genome assembly GCA_035535315.1 of Gaiellaceae bacterium. Taxonomy (GTDB): domain Bacteria; phylum Actinomycetota; class Thermoleophilia; order Gaiellales; family Gaiellaceae; genus DASQGA01. The sequence continues at coordinate 8,174 of DATLQD010000067.1, read as the reverse complement.
GCCGAACCGCAAATCCGGTTGGCACTCATCTGGGGCCATAATCACCCGCATGGTGCAGTTCGCCGACGACGCCCATCGTTCGGGCGAAGTCCCCATGATGCACGACACCGCTGCCATCGAGGCCTTTACCGCAGGGACGACGGCGATCCTGGACGGCGAGCCGGTGCAGGGCGCGCTCACGGGAATCGTTCGGGCCGCTGCACTCGCTACGCGCTCCGATCTCGCCATCGCACGCCGGTTGCGGGCCGGGCAACTCGAGGCACGGGTGGTGTACGCCAGAGCCGCCTCCGTCATTCCCGAGCTCGAAGGATCGATGCTCCCGCTCGCAGACCTGCCACTCGAGGAATCGAGCGTTGGCTCGAACGGGATCGAGCTACCGCCGGCGCTCGCTCGCGCAGCGCGGCTATCGCGTGCCGGGATCGTCCACATCTTCCCGCTCCTCGGCGCCGACGGTCCTGCCGGATCACTCGAGCTCTACAGCCGCACGGAAGATCTCTCTGAGCGCGAACGGGCTCTGGCCCGGCTCGCGGCGGCCCATCTCAGCGTTTGCCTCCGCCTTGCCGAGGCATTCGACGGACAAGGGAACGGACGACACGGTGGCATGGCGCTCGAAACCCTCGGCGGCGCGTTGGCGGCGGGGTCGGACGAGGCGGAGACGGCGGAGCACGTTGTTCGTCTCGCTGTCGAGACCACCGGCGCGGCGGGGGCGCTGCTCTGGCGGATCGAACCTTTCGGGCCGCCTACGTTCCTCGCAGCCCATGGCCTGGACGGACACCTTCCGGACTTCGAGGAAGCAGTCGGGCTCGTCGAGGATGCGATCGAGCGGCGAGACAACCGCTCCCCCGAGCGACCCGATCACATCGTTGTCCTTCTTCTGGGAGAGCCTCCGGTCGGAGCTCTGCAGCTCGTCTACGACGGCCAGCCAGTGGCAGCGGACGAGTCGAGCCTCTCGGCCTTCGCTGCTCGTGCCGCGGTGGCCCTGCGCCGAGCCCGGCGCGCGGCGCTCGTCCAAGACGAGTTGCGCCGCTCCCGGACGCTGATCGCTGTGGTCGGCCAGGCGATCTCGCAGCTTTCCCTCGCCCACACGCTCGAGACGGCCGTCGAGCGGGTGGTTGAGCTGACCGGAAGCGGAGAGGTGGCCGTCTATTTGCGCGAGGCGGAGCGGCTGACGGCACCCGCTGCCTCGGTTGCACTCCAGGGGCCGCATGTTGAAATCGCCGAGCGGCTCCTCGAGCTCGCGCTGGGCCCGTTTCGCGGCCGCGGGTTCGTCTCGGTCGAGGATGCGGGCCGTGATCCGCGACTCGCCGGGCTCGCGTCGGCTGTCTCCGAGGTCGGCATCGGGCGGGCGCTGCTCGTCCCACTCGTCGTTCAGGACGAAGTGATCGGAGCGCTCGGGGTTTACGGCCGTCGGCCGAGGCCGTTTCGGGACGAGGAGCAGCGCCTCCTGATCGCGCTCTCGAGCCAGCTGGCGGTGGCCGTCCAGAACGCACTCCTGCACGAACGGACGAAGGAGCTCGGATCGGTCCTCGAGAGGACACTTAGATCGGAGCGCAAGGCGGCCCGCCAGCTCCGAGGGCTGTTCGAGATCTCGAACTCGTTCGCGCGGAGCCTCTCGCTCGACGCCACGCTCGACGCGGTCGCGAAGACCATGGTGGAGCTCTTCGACTTGGATGCAGCCGCGATTCGCATGTCGGACGAGAGAGGTGAGGCGCTCGTCACGAAGGCAATCCACGTGGCTGATCCCTCGCTTCGTGCGCCTGCCGAGACGATCCTCGCGCGCCCGCAGCCCTTGCACGCGCCGCTCGCGCGCCGGTTCCTCCGCGCGGGAAAGCCGACCCTGCTGGCACCCGGGACAGCCGCATACGCAGACTCGCACCTCCTGCTCGAGCCGTTCCTGGCCAAGGGATCCTCCGCCGCCGTGATCCCGATGGCGACGCCCGGCGAGGTTCTCGGCACGCTGACCCTGCTCTCGCTCGACCCGGCCCGCCCGCTCGACCAGGAAACGGTGGATGCAGCGTTGACGGTCGTGTCGCAGGCTGCGCTGGCGATCGACAACGCGCGCCTCTCCCAGCAGCAGAAGGACTTCGCCGAGACGATGCAGCGGTCCCTTCTGCCGAGTGACCTGCCGGAAGTGCCCGGGCTCGAGCTCGGGCACGTCTACGAGTCGTCGGCTGCGGTGGAGGTCGGTGGCGACGTCTACGACTTCCTCCTCCTCGAGGACGGCCGCCTCGCCGTTGTCCTCGGCGACGTCACAGGCAAGGGGATCGGGGCCGCAGCGGACATGGCGATGGCGAAGTTCACCTTCAGGGCGCTCGCACGAAGCTACCCGGAGCCGTCCCATTTTCTGGCCAAGGCGAACGAGGTCGTCTTCGAGGAGCTCGAGCTCGGAAAGTTCATCACCATGCTCTATGTGCTGGTCGACCCGTCGACCGGTCGCGCGTCCTGCGCGAGCGGGGGGCATCCACCTCTGCGCCTCGTGCGGCCAGACGGCACCGTGTCCGCGGTCGTCGCGCGAGGCATGGCGCTCGGGATCGACCTGGATCAGGCGTACCCCGAGCAGGAGGTGCACCTCGAGCGCGGCAGCGCCCTCGTCCTCTACACGGACGGGATCATCGAGGCCAGGCGGCGCGGCGAGCTCTACGGAGAGGAGCGCCTCGACGCGTCGCTCGCGCGGCACGCGGCCCTGCCGGCACAACAGCTCGCCGAGCAGGTCGTGGCCGACACTCGGGCGTTCTCCGGGCGTGATCTGGCGGACGACTGCGCCGTGGTCGTGCTCCGCTTGGCAAGCTAGAGGCTGGGCACACCGATTACCGATCGACCATCTACACAGGTGCCGATGGCCTTCGCCCCCGCCACCGAGTCGCGCGTGAGCGGCGCCCGGCTCTCGGTGCTGGTGTTCGTGGGGGGTTGCGCGACGCTCGCGACGGAGATCTCCGCCTCGCGTCTCCTCGCTCCCTACTTCGGGAGCTCGACGATCGTCTGGGCAAACATCATCGGCCTGATCCTCGTCTACCTGTCGATCGGCTACTGGCTTGGCGGGAAGCTCGCTGACCGCCGCCCCGACCCCCGCCTGCTTGGCCTTCTGGTCGTCGTCGCAGCGGTCGTGATCGCGGCGACGCCGTTCATCGCCCGACCGATTCTCGACCTGGCCGTGAAGGGTCTCGACGCCGCCGCGGTCGGCGCCGTCGTCGGCTCATTCTTCGCCGCGCTCGCGCTCTTCGCGATCCCCGTGACTCTGCTCGGCGCGGTCTCGCCATTTGCGATCCGGCTCGCGATCTCCGACATCGAGCAGGCCGGAACGGTGGCCGGGCGCCTCTACGCCCTCTCGACGGTCGGGAGCATCGTCGGCACGTTTCTCTCCGCTCTCGTCACGATCCCGCTCGTCGGCACGCAGCGCACCATGGTCGGCGCTGCGACCCTTCTAGTGCTCGGCGCGGCACTTCTCCTGGGGCGCCGATGGCAGCTTGTGACCCTCGCCTTCCTAGCACTCCTCCTGATCCCAGCCGGCGCCGTCAAGTCGACCCCGGGCCTGCTCTACGAGACGGAGTCCCGTTATCAGTACATCCAGGTGGTCGAGCGCGCCGACGATTCGCGTGTGCTGAAGCTGAACGAGGGTGTGGCGGTCCATTCGCTCTGGCACCGTGACTCCGTCTTGACGGGCGGGGAATGGGACATGTTCCTCATCGTGCCGCCCCTCCTCGGTCGGCCGGTGCGGCGGATCTGCGTGATCGGGAACGCAGGCGGCACGATCGCGCGTGCCTTCGCGCTGCTCTACCCCGACGTCGAGATCGACGGTGTCGAGATCGATCCGAAAGTCACCGAGGTTGGGCGGCGCTTCCTGGGCCTCGACGAGAACCCGCGCCTCCACGTCGTCACCGCTGACGGGCGCCCCTTCCTCCAATCGACGGACGAGCGCTACGACCTGATCTTCGTCGACGCCTACCGCCAGCCCTATATTCCGTTCTACCTCGCAACGCGTGAGTTCTTCCGCCTCGCCCGCGACCGGCTCGAGCCCGGCGGCATCCTGGCCCTGAACGTCGCCTATCTACCCGGCGACGACCGGCTCGCTGAGGCGATCGGAAGCACGCTGCTCGCGGAGTTCCCCCAGAGCTGGGCCTGGCAGCCACTCCGCTTCAACGGGCTCGTGCTGGGCTTCGACCTGCCGATCGGTCGCGTGAAGCTCCTCGACCGCACCCGTCGGTTCGACCCGCGCATCGCCTCGCTCGCGCCGCTCCTGGAGCGGCAACTCCGTCCCGTGCGCGCCGAGGTGAGCCCGCTGACAGACGATCAGGCGCCCGTGGAGTGGCTGACCGACCGGATGATCGTCGACTACATCGCCAGGGGCGGAGGGGATGCCGAGGAGGTTCTCCTGCCGACGGCGCCGTGAGACTGCGCGCCGAGGACGGGCGGTTTCTCCGGATCGCGCACCGGGGAGCCGCCGCGCTCGCCGACGAGAATTCCCTCGCCGCGATCGAGGCGGGGCTCGCGGCCGACGTCGACATCGTCGAGTTCGACGTGTTGGAAGTGGGGGGGCGGCTAGTCGTCGCCCACGCACCCGAGCTTGCCGTCCCCGACGGTCCGACCCTCGACGACGCTCTCGAGCTCGCAAGGGCCTCCCGGCCCGACGTCGGGCTGGACGTCGACCTGAAGTGGCACGGGTTCGAGGAAAAGGTGGTCGACGCCATCCGCCGTCACGGACTCGTCGAGCGAACGTTGATCTCCTCCTGCTTCGCACCGAGCCTGCGCGCGGTGCGGACGCTCGAACCTTCTCTCGCGACGGCGTTCGCCTATCCGTTCGACCGCTACCGGGCGAGTGAGCGCCGTGTCGTGCCGGAGGCGCTCGTCCGGGCGACCTTGGCCGGAATGAAGCGAGCCCTCCCGGCCCGGGTTCAGCGGATGCTGGCCCGAGCTGAGGCCGACGTGGCCACCGTCCACTGGCTCGTCATCTCGCCGCGACTGGTTGAACGCTGCCACGCCATGGGAGCTGCGGTCTGGGCCTGGACCGTGAACGACGCGAGCGTGATCGAGTCGGTCGCGGCGGCGGGTGTCGACGGGATCGTCAGCGACGATCCACGTCTCTTTCAGCGCCCAAAGTTGTAGATGTCGTCTCGCACCCCTACCATTTGTGCACTTTGCGTCGCACGTTCGCCTTCGCCGCGGTTGTCGCGGCGCTCTTTGCCTGCCCGGCCCCCGCCGAGGCTCATCCTTCCACTGTCGCTTCGGGAGTGGTCGTTTACGGCGTAGACCTGAGCGGCATGACCAGGGAAACGGCGATCGCGGCCGTTGAAGCCGAGTTTGCCCGCCCGCTCAGCTTCCATTTCCGCACGAGTACCTGGCGGATCACGCCGCGCGAGCTCTGGGCGAAGGCGTACGTCGGCGACGCGGTGACCGCGGCCCTTTCGGCTCAGCCGGGCGCGAGAGTTCCGCTCGTGATCTCGGTCAACCGGTGGCGGATCCGCAGGTACGTGGCGATGCTCGATCGCGTTCGCTCGCGGGCCCCGCGTAACACCCGTCTCTACCTCCGGAACCTGCGGCCGAGGTTCACGAAGCCGCGGAACGGCTGGAGCGTTCGCCGGCTCGTGATGCGAAGCGTGATCGGGCACGCCCTCCGAGCCAATATTCGCGGGCCGATCGAGCTCGTCGTCGAGACGGTCGAGCCGCGGATTACACCGGCGAGCTACAGCTCGATCATCGTGATCCGGCGCGGCTCCCACACGCTGTCGCTCTACCGGCGCACGACCTTCGTCCGTCGATTGGGGGTTGCCGTCGGCCAGCCGGCCTACCCGACCCCGATCGGACGCTTCTCGATCGTTGTCAGGGCCCGAAATCCCTGGTGGTATCCGCCCGACTCCGCCTGGGCCCAGGGCCTCGAGCCAATCCCGCCGGGGCCAGGCAATCCTCTCGGCACGCGGTGGATGGGTCTCTCCGTGTCGGGCGTCGGCATCCACGGCACGCCTGACGCGGCGTCGATCGGCTATTCGGCGTCCCACGGCTGCATCCGCATGCGCATCCCGGACGCGGAATGGCTCTTCGACCGCGTCTCGGTCGGAACGCCGGTCTTCATCGTCCGCGCCTAACTAGACTCGATTGCGGGCATGGCCCGCCGCGGCAAACTCATCCTGCAGATGGCCGCCGTCTCGGTGGTCGCTCTCCTGATTTCACTCTTCGCCTGGCAGCTCGCGACGAAGGAGCAGGCGCGCGGGCTCACGTCCGCGCTGGAGCGGGGCGAGACGCCGCCCGCACCCGCCTTTACGCTCGCGCGCCTCGCGGGTGACGGCGAGATCTCGCTCGCATCGCTCCGGGGGAAGGCGGTCGTCCTGAACTTCTGGGCTTCCTGGTGCGAGCCGTGCAAGGAGGAGTCGCCGAGGCTCGAGTCGGCCTGGAGGCGCTACCGCGACCAGGGCGTGGTCTTCGTCGGCATTGACGTCAACGACTTCAAGGGGGACGCAAGGAAGTTCGTGGAGCGCTACGGACTGACGTATCCAATCCTCCACGACGGGCAGGGGTCGACGATCGGCCGCTACGGCGTCACCGGCTTTCCGGAGACGTGGTTTGTGGGGCGGAACGGGAACCTCGTGGGCGCGCGCATCCAGGGCCCGGTCAATGACTCGGAGCTGAACGAGTACATCCGGCGCGCGCTGGCGGAGTCGTGATGCGGGCGCTCGTTTTCTTCCTGGTGGCAGCGTCGGTCGCCGCCGTCCCCGCGTACGCAAGCGAGCAGCATCCGACCCTCGCAGACCTCGCGAACGAAGTCATCTGCCCGACCTGCCACACCACGATCGACCAATCGAGCTCCCCGATCGCCCTACGCATGAAGGCGTTCATCCGAGAACGGATCGCAGCCGGCGACTCGAAGAGCGAGATCAAGGACAAGCTCGTCGCCCAATTCGGGGAGAGCGTGCTGGCGGCCCCGCCCCGGAGTGGCTTCAACCTGCTTGCCTGGCTCCTGCCGCTCGTGGGAGCAGGAATCGGGGCGGCTGTGCTCGCGATTCTTGCCCGGCGCTGGCGCCGTGGCAGGCCCGAGTCTTCGGAGCCCGGGCCATCCTCGAACGGGAGGGCCGCGCTCACCCCGGATCTCGACCGGCGGGTCGACGAGGAGCTCGCCCGCTTCGACGCTTAGAGCTCGTGGAAGGAAAGATCCTCCCCGTCTTCCTGGCCGGGATGGTCTCGTTCGTGACGCCCTGCATCCTCCCGCTCGTCCCCGGCTACCTCTCGGTCGTGTCGGGGACGCAACCCGGCGTCGGCGGCCGGCGCGTGGTCGCGGCGAGCCTCCCGTTCGTGCTCGGTTTCACGCTCGTCTTCGTCGCGCTCGGTGCCGCGGTCGGTGCCGTCGGCGGCCTCACTCAGACGAGCAAGCAGGTGGCCGGAATCGTCCTTGTTGTCTTCGGCTTCGCCTTCCTCGGACTATTGCCCTTTCCGTTCCTGGAGAGGCTGGTCGCGCCGGAGCTCGTACAGGGAGCGAGCCGCCGCGGGTCGCGCGTCCTGCTGGGAGGAGCATTCGCAGTCTGTGCAACCCCGTGCCTCGGGGCGTTCCTCGCCTCCGCGCTCGCGCTCGCCGGCTCGCGGGGAACGGTCATTCAGGGCTCGCTCCTCCTCCTCGTGTACTCGCTGGGGCTTGCGGTGCCGTTCGTCGCCGTCGGAGCGGGCCTCACCTGGGCCACGCAGGCCTCACGCTGGCTCCGTGACCGCTACCGCATCCTCCAGGCTGTCGGTGGCACGATCCTGGTCGCCTTCGGCCTTCTCCTCTTCTTCGGGCGGGACTGGTGGTTGAACGTCGCGCTGAACAGACTGCTCGACTTTCTCGGGCTTGGCTCCTAGGGCGGTGGCCTGAAGAAGACGATCTCCCGCCCGATGCCCTCGAAGCCGAGCCGCTGGTAGAGGTCGACCGGGCCTTCGTCCTCGTTGACGACGAGGAAGACGAGGTCGTGCCCGGCCTCGAGCGCAGCGAGCGCAGCGGTCGCGACCACTGCGCTCGCCAGCCCTTTGCCCCGCTCGGCCCGGAGCGTGCTCACGGACTCGATCTGCGCGGTGATCCCGTCCGAGTAGAGCTCGCACCAGCTCGTCGGGCCCCCCGCGTCCAACGCCGCGAACGCACGCACGTTCACCGCCCGCTCGGTGAAGGTAGAGATCGCAAGGATCTGCTCGATCTCGTCGTCGCTTGTGGTCTCGTCCTC
>DATLQD010000066.1:0-7913 GCA_035535315.1 Gaiellaceae bacterium | reverse complement strand
CGTGTCGCGGCCGGTTGCGCCGCGGGCGATCCGGATCGCGTCCATCGTCGCTTCGGAGCCCGAGTTCGTGTAGCGCCACTTCGGGAGGCCGAAGCGACGGGCGAGCTCCTCCGCGACGACGATCGCGTCCTCAGTCGGCGCTGCGAAGTGCGTCCCCAGCGGCAGCCGCTCACGCACCGCCCGTTCGATTGCCGGGTGCGCATGGCCCTGGACCATCGACCCGAACCCGTTGTGGAAGTCGCGCAGGTCGTTTCCGTCCACGTCCCAGACATGGGCGCCACTGCCGCGCGCGAGGTAGATCGGCCAGGGGTCGCGAAGCTGGTAGGAAGAGGCGACGCCCCCGGCGAGGGTCGTCCGAGCCCGCTCGTACAACGCCCGCGATCCGGGCGTCCGATCGTCGAGCGAATTTTCCTCACGCGCGGTGAGCTCGCGGATGCGTTGACGGTCGATCTCGGCGAGCACGGTGGTCACTCCGACTCGCCGGCTCGTTTCTCCGCGGGAAGGACGCGCACCGCGTCGGAGGGGAGGTGGACCTGCACGGGTGTCCCCTGCTCCCAGGGGATGCCTTGGCCGGTGTTCTGGACGAGCGCCTGGAGCGACTCCCCGGTGGCGGCGCGCACGATCACCTGCACCGCCGAGCCCACATAGACGAGGCGCTCGACCATTCCGGGGATCCGGTTGGGGCCGGAGGGCGCGCCGTGCTCCTCGAGCCCGACGCGCTCGGGGCGGATGACGATCCTGGCCGCCCCGCGGAGGTCGAGATCGGTACCGCGCGTCTCGAGCTCGTAGCCGTCGACCGCCACCTTGCAGGCGCTCGGCCCCGAGCTCACGACGTGGGCGTCCATGAGATTGGAGACGCCGAGGAAGTCGGCCACGAACAGGGTCTCGGGGTCCTCGTAGACGTCCTGGGGCGCGCCCACCTGCTCGACGTGGCCGCCGTTCATGACCGCGAGCCGGTCGGACATCGTGAGCGCCTCCTCCTGGTCGTGCGTGACGTAGAGGAAGGTGATCCCAATCTCCTGCTGGAGGGCCTTCAACTCGATCTGGAGCACCTTGCGAAGCTTCGCATCCAGCGCCCCCAGCGGCTCGTCGAGGAGCAGGACGGCCGGGTTCAGGACGAGCGCCCGCGCCAGGGCGACGCGCTGCTGCTGGCCGCCGGAGAGCTGGGAGGACTTGCGCCGCTCGTACCCCGAGAGCTGAACGAGCTCGAGCGCCTGCCCGACGCGCTCTCGGATCTCCTTCTTGGGTCGCTTGGCTCGCCGCAGCCCGAACGCGATGTTGTCGAAGACGTTCAGGTGCGGGAAGAGGGCGTAGTTCTGGAAAACGGTGTTGACGTTGCGATGGTGTGGCGGCGTGTAGGCCACGTCGGAGCCGTCGAGCAGGATCTGGCCGGAGGTCGGCTGCTCGAAGCCCGCGATCATGCGGAGGGTGGTCGTCTTGCCGCAACCGGACGGGCCGAGGAGGGAGAAGAACTCGCCGCCCGGGACATGCAGATCGATCCCGTCCACGGCTGTGACGTCGGCGAACTCCTTCCTCAATTTGTTCAGTTCGATCTCGCCGCGTGCCACTGGCCTCCCCGTCCTAGCTCAGGTTGAACGCGCTGCCGAAGTCCTCGGCCGACCTTCCCGTCCGACGCTCGCCGCTGGTCAACATGCGCCAGGCGAGGAAGCCGGCGCTGACGATGAGGAGCGTGGAGACCAACATGATCGTCGCGATCGCATTCACGGAAGGAAGCGGTGCGGCCCTCGTCGCGCTGTAGATCCTGATCGGGACGGTATCGGTCTCGCCTCCCTTCGAGAGCCACTGGCTGATGACGAAGTCGTCCGCCGAGATGGCGAAGACGACCGCCGCCGACGCGACGATCGCCGGGGTCAGGAGCGGCAGGAGGACCCGCGTCAACGCCACGAACGGCGAGGCGCCGAGATCCGCCGCCGCCTCCTCGTACTGCCTCCCGATCGAGAAGAGCCGCCCGCGGACGATGACGACCACGAAAGAGATCGAGAACGTCACGTGGCCGAGGATCTGGGCGGTCGTGCCCGTGTGGATGAAAGTGAAGAGCTCCGTGAAGACGAGGAGGAGCGAAACACCCATGACGATCTCGGGCGTGACGAGCGGGAAGAGCATGATGAAATTCGACGCGCCGGAGCCCCGGCCGCGCCAGCGGGCGAGGCCGAGCGCGAGCATGACGCCGATGGGCACCGCGATGAGGACGTCCGCGCCAGCCAGCTTGAAGGTCTGGACGAGAGCGTGCCGGAGGGTGGGATCGTGCCAGACCGAGTCGACCGAGTCTCCCCAGTACCAGCGCGTCGAGAAGCTGTCCCAGACCGTCCGCGAGCGGGTTGCGTTGAACGAGAACTGCACCGCGATGAGGACGGGGACGATCGACCACAGGATGTAGGCCCACGTGATGAGGACCAGAAAGCGCGGCTTGCCCCACGTGTTGCGAAGCCAGCCACGGACGCGGGCCGCCGCGGAGAAGCGCGTGCCCGGTTGCCGCTCCGCGACGGTCGTCACAGCGCCCCTACCGCTCCCACATCGCGCTGCGCGCGGTGGATGCTCCACATGTAGTAGGCCATGAGCAGGGTCAGAAAGGCGGCGAGCACGATCGTGAGTGCCGCGCCGATCGTCGGCTGCGGGCCGCCGTGGAAGTAGAGGTCGATCTGGTTCCCGACCATCGACGTCGTGGGGGAGGTCGAGACGATGTTCGGGGTGTAGTAGTCGCCGAACATCGGCAGCGTGATGAGGACGGCGCCACCGAGAATCCCGGTCTTCGAGAGCGGCAGGGTGACGTTGCGGAAGGCGCTGAACGGGCTCGCGCCCAGGTCGCGGGCGGCTTCGAGGTGGCTACGGTCGATGCGGTCGAGGGAGGCGAAGAGCGGCAGGATCAGATACGGGATGTACCCGTAGACGAGGGCGAGGATGACCGTGGAGGAATTCCCACCGAGCCAGTCGCGGGGCTGGCTGAGGACGTGCGTGAACATGAGAAAGCGGTTCACGTATCCGTCCGCCTGGAGCAGGTTCACCCAGGCGAGCATCCGCATCATGTAGCTGATCCAGAGCGGCAGGATGATCAGGATGAGGATGACGCCCTTCCAGCGGCCGGCGTGGCGGGCCGTGTAGTAGGCGACGGGATAGCCGATCAGGAGGCAGAGGGCCAGCGAGACCGTGACGTAGACGATCGTCCGGATCCCGACGTCGAACCAGATGCCTCCGGGCGCGAGACGGTTCAGCACCTCCTGGATCCAGCCGACGTTCCATTCGAGCGGGTTCCAGACCGGAACCGGCTGGAAGAGGATCGGGTCGACCGTCCCGAGTGCGACGCCGAGCACCGCGTAGAACGGCACGACGAAGAGGACGATCAGCCACAGGACGCCCGGAAACGAAAAGCTGGGCCAGAGCCAGCGGCGATACACGGCTTCTGTTTAGCTGCTGCCTCCGGCCAGGAAGTCCGAGTAGCCGTCCTCCCAGAGCTGCTGGCCCTTGGCGGTGAGCGTCATGTACTGGAGCGAGTCGGGCCCGAAGTCGTCATTCGTCAGAACGCTGTTGGCCAGGTTCTCGGGCACGACGCCGTCCTTCACGAGCGACTCCGGCTCGATCTCGTTCAAGGGCGCCTGGTAGCCGTTGAAGTCGACGAAGTTCGAGTAGGCGACGCCGTTGTCGAGCAGGTAGTTGAGGAAGAGGTGCGAAAGCACCGGCTTCTTCGTCGTCGCGGCGACGCAGAAGCAGTCGTTCTGTATGGGCACCTTTCCCTTCTCGGCCTTCCAGTACGAGAGCACGGAGCCGGGCGTCCCTTTGGGCAGGTAGTAGATGTAGCCGGCGATCATGTCGCCCGACCAGGCCTGGTTGAGCCAGCTCGAGCCTTCCGGGACGGCCTGGTACTGGACGTCACCGACCTTGATGTTGCAGATGCTGTAGAGCTCCTTCAGGTCGGCCACCGCCTGGTTGACGAGCTTCGGGTCTTCGGTGTTGATGTCGGTGTGCCCCTTGCGGAGGAGCGCGCTGCCGATCGTCTCGCGATTCTCTGAGAGGAGCGCGACCTTGCCCTTGTAGGCCTCCGCCTGCCAGAAGATGTCCCACGGCTGCGACATCGAGGCGATGTCTTCCGTGACCTTGTCGTTCCGCCATGCGATCCCGGTCGCATAGGTCGTGTAGGGCACGGTGTAGTGTGAGTCGACGTCGTAGAACGGGCTCACGAGCTCCGGCCAGACGTTCTTCTGCAGGTTGGGGATGTAGTCGAGGTTGAGCGGCTTGATCAGCTTTCCGGCCACCACGAGGTCGAGCAGGTCCGGCGTCATGTTCGTGACATCCACTTCGACGCCCCCGGAGGCAAGGCGCCGTACACCCGAATTGATGTTGTCGAAGGCCGTGTACTGGACCTTGACGCCATACTTCTTGCCGAAGTCGTTGAGCAGCTTCTTGTAGAGGTAGTCCGGGTAGTTGAAGACAGTGAAAGTCCCGCCGGTCTCTGGCTCGAGGCCGGAGGCGATCGGATCCTCCCAGAGCGGGAGCGTGACCCGCTTGTCAGGCCGTGCGAGCGGCAGCCCGCCTGGGCCAAGCGGCTCGCCGGTCGTGCCGGTCGGCGCGGCGACCTCGGTCGAGCTCGAGCAGGCTGCGAGAAGGCCGCCTGCACCGGACATCGCGAGGCCGGTTCCCGCAGCACGGGCGAGAAAGTCGCGTCGGCTGAGTCCGCCTGACCGCTCTTTTGGATGCCGCATCAGCTTGTGCCCTCCTTACCTGAATCGGGGAGTGACGCCGGGAGGGGCAGTATCTCACGTGCCGCTCAGCACCCACGGCGTGAGGTGCTACCCGTAGGGACGAACGCCTGGTAGCAGGCTTGGCCGGGCGAACGCCGACCGTGATCCGGGAAAAAACACCATGTCAGCGAACTTCCCGCGCGTCTTAGAACGTGGCGACGCCCACGCGTAGTAGCTCGTCGGGCCTGTGAGTGTTTGTGTTCCGGCTGCACGGGCATAGGGTTGCTACGGGCGAAGCCAACCGAAGCTGGGGAGTTATGCGCCGGAAACGGCTGCGTTGGACGGTCGTCTTCCTGACGATCGCGGCGGCCTTTCTGCTCGTCGCGAGTGCGTCTGCGGACGTCGGATCGGGTTCGGGCCCGCCCACCTCGATCGGGACCGGCGGCGCGGCCGCGAGCGTCGAGGCGATCGCCACACAGGCCGCGATCGACACGCTGAAGGACGGCGGCAACGCCGTGGATGCGGCGGTCGCCGCGGCTGGCGTCCTCGGCGTGACCGAGCCGTTCTCGTGCGGCGTGGGTGGCGGTGGCTTCATGGTCGTCCGCACCGCCGGGGGTCTTGTGACCACGATCGACGGCCGCGAGACCGCACCGAGGGCGATGACGCCGACCTCGTTCTGGGCAGGAAACCCGCTCGCACCGCTGCCATTCAACGATGCGCGCTTCAGCGGTCTCTCAGTTGGCGTCCCTGGCACCGTCGCCACATGGGCGGAAGCGCTCAAGAGGTACGGGACGATGACGCTTGCGCGGGTACTGCAACCGGGCGTCCACGTCGCCAGCCACGGCTTCGTCGTCGATCAGACCTTCTTCGACCAGACGCAGCAGAACGTCGACTACTTCAACGACATTCCGGCGACCACGGCGCTGTTCCTCGATTCTGACGGCACCCCGCGCGACGTCGGCAGCGTTTTCACCAACGCGGAGCTCGCGGCGACGTATCAACGGATTGCGCACCTCGGGCCGAAAGGCTTCTACCGTGGGGCGGTGGCGGACGCGATCGTCGACACCGTTCAGGATCCGGTCATCTCGTCCACCGCGAACCACACGTGGCGGCCCGGCGTGATGGAGATGCGAGACCTGCAGGCGTACGTCGCGCCGAAGCGCGCGCCGACGCACGTCAACTATCGCGGCCTCGACGTGTACTCGATGGGTCCGCCGTCGAGCGGCGGCTCGACGGTCGGCGAGGCGCTGAACATCCTCGAGGGCTATCAGCTCTCGTCGATGCCGCGAGTCGATGCACTGCACTACTACCTCGAGGCGTCGCGGTATTCGTTCGCCGACCGTAACGCCTACCTTGCCGATCCCGCCTACTTCGACGTGCCGTTGACCGGGCTGCTGTCGGAGGACTACGCGGATACGCGCCGTGCGCTGATCACCACGACCGCGGCCCCCGGAGCCGTTCCGCCCGGGAACCCATACCCCTTCAACATGGGCGTAGCGGCGGCGACCGCGTTGCAATCCGAGACGACGACCCACCTGACGACGTCGGACAAGTGGGGCAACGTCGTGTCCTACACGTTCACGATCGAGTCGACAGGCGGCTCAGGCCTCGTCGTGCCCGGCTTCGGGTTCCTCCTCAACAACGAGCTAACCGACTTCAACTTTGACTCGACGACGCACCCGAACCGTGTCGAGGGCGGCAAGCGTCCCCGCAGCTCGATGTCGCCGACGATCGTCCTCGACCACGGCACGCCGTTCCTTGCGCTCGGCTCGCCGGGAGGCTCGACGATCATCACGACCGTCCTTCAGATTCTCGTCGACCGGCTCGACCAGGGAATGACGTTGCCGCAGGCGATTCTCGATCCGCGCGCGAGCCAGCGAAACAGCGTCAACACCAGTGCCGAGCCCGCGTTCCTGGCGAGTCCTGAGCGTGCGGCGCTCGAGGCACGCGGACATCACTTCGTCGACGGCGGCGAGATCGGCGCCGCGACCGGGATCGAGTTCCTCCCCGGCGGCGGCGTCCTCGCCGCGGCGGAGCCGGTGCGGCGCGGAGGCGGCAGCGCGATGGTTGAGGTTCCCGCGCCATAGTCTGCGACCTAGCCCTTTCGCAGGAGCCTTTTGGCTACTGGGGGCTCTTGACAGCCGATCCAACGAATTGGAGTGCTTCGGCGGCGAGTCGCTCCCAGCTTTCGGTGCCGTCGAGAGCGACGGTCGCCCACTCCTTCATCAGCCGCCCGTGTCCCGGATCGAACTGCCCGCCCGTCCCTGAGGCAACGAGCTGATCGACGCGAGCCTTCGGGAGTTTCACGACAAGCTCGCTGTTGACGAGCATTGCGAAGATCTTCCCGCCGGTCCTGAGCCCCGGCGACGAGCCGAATCCGGTCCCCTGAGTGACTGTCGGATCGGTGAGGAATTGGACGGCAAGCTGATCGAATCGCTGTTCCGCCTGGGCGTCGGGTTGCAGGTGGGTCATCGGCGTCTCAACGTCCCAGTGATCGGCGGGCCCGGACGACTTCGCGCTCTGCGTCCGCGACATCCGCCTGCCTACTCCTGAGCACACGTTCAGCGCGCTCCAGTTCGCGTGTGTGGTTCTTCACAGCTCGCTCAGCATCCGTGACCGCACGGCGAACGTCCCGCAGGCTCTTCTCAGCCTCACGATACTTATCCTGCGCCGCTTCAACCTCCCGAGCCTTACGCGCCTGGGCCTGCTTCTCACGCGCGGCGTCATCCTTTTTCGTCTCCCGCTTCTGCCCGCGGGTCGCCCTCGTCGTCGGTTTTGTCTTTGCTGCACGCTCCGCCGCCGGGGTGGCTGGCAGGTTGCCAAAGCCGAAACCTGTCATCTGCTCCTCTTTTTCCAGCCTTCCGTCGCGCACGCGTCGCCCGATGCCCTCGTCAACGACAGCCGCATGGAGCGTGTCACGGACCCGCTCGAGCGTCGCCTCGCTCGCTGGATGACCAGCCTCCTTGAGCAGCAGCTCAGCAGCACCGACGAGCTCCGCGATCGCTCTTCGCTCGCCGTCTCGCCCTTGTTGCAGCGCCTCAGGTGATCCGCCCACGAGCAGTTCCTCGTGCGCCTTGCGTAGGCGCTCTCCGGCGGTGAGCAGGCCGCGAAGACGCATCTTCTCGCGGCGGGCCAGCTGGTTGACCGTCCAGGCCGGGAGGGTCGGCTTGCGCAACTTCCTTACCTCATCGGCCGCCTGGCGGTTAGCGTCCTTGCGGA
>DATLQD010000065.1:0-2394 GCA_035535315.1 Gaiellaceae bacterium | reverse complement strand
CAAGAGGGGAGGCTCGTCGGCAAACGCCCGGCGCTCCAGGACTCGGTGCTCGTTGACGTCGGCTGGACGGAGGGGCCGGCACTAGCGCTCTTCCGGACGGGCTCCTTCGAGCCCGGGGAAGGCGGAGCCGGGACCGCGGCCGTCGAGACGATCGACGTGTCACTCGAGGACTTCTCGACCAAGACCGCGATGGTCGAGCGGGCGCATGAGGAGAAGGGCGGGCCGTCGATTGAGGATGCGGACGTCATCGTCGCGGGGGGCCGTGGCCTCGGCGAGCCGGAGCGCTTCTCGCTCCTCGAAGACCTCGCGAAGGCGCTGGGAGGAGCCGTGGCCGCGACACGTGCCGTCGTCGACGCGGGCTGGTACCCGTATGCCAGCCAGGTGGGACAGACGGGGCGCACCGTCTCGCCGAAGCTCTACCTTGCCTGCGGCATCTCGGGTGCAATCCAGCACAAGGTGGGCATGCAGAGCGCCGGCACGATCGTCGCGATTAACAAGGATCCAAACGCGCCGATCTTCGAGTACTCCGACCTCGCCGTGGTCGGCGACTTGAACGAGATCGTCCCGAAGCTGACCGAGCTGGTTCGACAAAGACGGCAGTCGTGACCGCCCGGCCCGCCGACTTCGCACCTCCGTTCGACGCTGTCCAATTCGTGACCGAGCCGAGCGATCCGCCGGACGAGCGGATCGAGGTCGGAGCGCTCATCGTGGGTGCCGGGCCCGGTGGGTTAGCTGCCGCAATCCGGCTCGGGCAGCTTCTCGAGCAGCGACCCGAGCTGCGAGAGAGGCTGGGAGAGATCCCGATTGCGGTGCTCGAGAAGGGCAAGGCGCCGGGCGCGCACCTCCTCTCGGGCGCAGTCGTTAACCCCCGTGCCTTCCGACAGCTCTTTCCCGAGCTCGTCGCAGCCGATCTTCCCCTGATTGCGCCCGTCGAGCACGAGGGGGTCTATTTCCTGACCCGCAAGCGCGCACAGAGAATCCCGGCGCCGCCCACCATGTGGAACCACGGGAACTACGTGGCCTCGCTCGGCGAGATGGGCCGCTGGCTCGCAGAGCGCGCCGAGGAGCTCGGAGTCATGATCGTGCCCGAGACCGCTGCGGAGAAGCTCCTCGTCACGGGTGGCCGTGTCGTCGGCGTTCGAACCGGTGACAAGGGGCGCGGGAAGCACGCGGAGAAGCTCGCCAACTACGAGCCAGGGTCGGACATCACTTCCCGGGTCACGATCCTCGCCGAGGGCACGCAGGGGCACTTGACCGGCATCGCCCTCCAGAAGTTCGGACTCGCGTCCAAGCCGCAGGTCTGGGCGCTTGGCGTCAAGGAGGTCTGGGAGGTCCCGCGACCGCTCTATCGGGTCATCCACACGATGGGCTGGCCCCTGCGCGGCGCCCGGCGCTACCGGGAGTTCGGCGGCAGCTTCATCTACCCGCTCGGTGAGAGCCGGGTTGCGATCGGGATGGTCGTCGGCCTCGACTACACGGACGCGACGCTCTCCGTGCACGACCTGCTCCAGGAGCTCAAAGGGCACCCGTTCGTCAGGGCCATCCTCGAGGGCGGGAAGCGGATCGCCTGGGGCGCCAAGACGATCCCCGAGGGCGGGTTCCTTTCACTGCCGGACAGCCTCAGCTTCTCGGGTGGCATGATCGTCGGCGACGGAGCAGGCCTCGTGAACGTTCCGGCCCTGAAGGGGATCCACTACGCGATGCGCTCCGGCATGCTGGCGGCCGAGACGGCGCTCGACGCGATCCGTCCGGGCCAGACCGCCTGGACACCTGGCGCTCTGACGGGCTACGACCAGGCTCTTCGGGAGAGCTACGTCTGGAAGGACCTGGAGCGCGTGCGGAACATGCGCCCCGCCTTCAAGCACGGGTTTGTTCGCGGTGCCGTGCTCGCGGGCGCTGCCGTGACATCCCTCGGCCACTTGCCCCCTCGTGACCTGAAGCTCGAACCGGACGCGAGTGTGTCCGTGTTCATCGGCGACCGCGGGGCCACGTATCCCGCTCCAGACGGCCAACTGTCCTTCGACAAGCTCTCGAGTGTCTACTTGAGCGGGAACAAGACGCGGGACGACGCGCCGAGCCATATCGCGGTCCGGCGCCAGGTTCGGCGCGAGGTTGCCGAGGCGTGGGTGCACATGTGCCCGGCTCAGGTCTACGAGGTCGCCGGGGACGCGAGCCCGGCGGGGAACGTGGTGGAAGTCGAGGTGACGGCGTCGAACTGCGTCCAGTGCGGCGCCATCTCCGCCAAGGGAGGCCGGCTCCTCGCCGCGGAGGGGGGATCGGGCCCCGAGTACCAGTCGATGTGATCCGCGTCGAGGACGTCGTCGCCGCCTCGGAGGCGATCGGGACGAGGCTCCACCGAACACCGATGCTCTCTTCGGCCAGCCTGGGGCAGGT
>DATLQD010000064.1:0-13244 GCA_035535315.1 Gaiellaceae bacterium | reverse complement strand
AGCCGAATCCCCCATGGAGGAGCGGGATGCCGGTGTCGTTCGGCTCCAGACGCCCATCCGCTCAAGTCCGCTGGAAACCGCTCTGCGCGGCAGTCGACTGGCGCCGAGATACCAGAGCGACGAAGTCCCTCACCGCGCTTGACACGCGTTTTCGGCAGGTAGAGACTCGTGTCACAAGGGGTAGAGGAGTAGGTCAGGCGTCGGGAGTGTTTCCTGGGTTTGTTGATGGACGCAAGCAGTGGATTGGTCGCCTGGGTCAAGTGAGCGCGACCTCTGCTGGCGGCGGCCCGGCTAATCCCGTTTTGGGGTCAGACGCGCGAGAAGTCGCGAATTTCGATGGGGGTGCTCTCTCTGTTCGCTGACGACTTGAGCAACCTCGCCCGGAGGCAGTCGAGCGCACCATGCCGCCGGGAAAACCGGCCTCTTGTTCCGCTTGCGGAGGAGCCGCGGCCCTCGTTCGGAGGCGGATGACCCGCCTTCGCAAGCAAGGAGGTCGCAAGATGAAACGGCTCCTCGTCATTGGGATCGCGGCTGCCGTTGCCATGGTCGGGGCGGGTCCGGCTTCCGCGCGTACTGAGCGCCAGCAGGACCGTGCGATCACCGCCCTGACCACCAAATTGAACTGTCTGGTGCGGTACCCGGTCGCGCAGTTTCCGGACTACGCCTGGTTCGGCCTGCCTGGCGCCCCTTTCCCATTCCCGCCGCCGGCCAACCCGATACCCGACTTCACGAACTTCGACCTGAACAACCCGGCTACCTATCCATTCGCGCCGACTGGAATGGCCTTGAATAACTGGGGGCCGACAACGGGCCTTGACTTCGTGTTCGGCATCACCCCGGATGCCTGGCTGCTCGGTCTCAAGCCGACAGCCTCCTGCCGCAGGAAGTTCGCGAGGGCGACGAACCCGAATCCGAGAGCAGTGCTGCGTGACGCAGGACTGCGCACGTTGATCCATTAGCTGAATCGCTTCGGGAGGGCCGCTTGGCGGCGGCCCTCCCTCTAGCCTCGCCGAAGAACCAATCATCCGGCCAGTGGTTCCGGGCAAAGCCCGTGAGTTAGCGTTCCACTGCGACGAGGAGCCCGCCGCAGGGCCCCGCCGCAAAGCAGCCGTTCGGGAAGTCCTGGCGACTGCGAGGGCGGGCGGGCACTCCCGGCGACCAATCGGGAAGGCCCGCCTTGCCTCTCCGCTCACGGCCGAGACCCACGGCCCGCGGCCTGGTGCCCCCCAAAAGGTTAGGGACCCCTCCTCCGAGGAGTTTCGGGGCCCTGGCCTTCCGACTGCCGGGCGTGAGGCTTAGGTTCTTGTCTTAGGTTCTTCTAACTAAGCGTGTGGCCACAAGAGTCCGCACGTTGCGGCCAAGGAAGACTGGGGGACGTTGTTGGGCTCCACGAGGGCGCCAGCGCTCTGCTACTCCGGCGACCGGCGCGATCGCCGGTTATCCGAACAGCCGATCCTGCACTCCGGTGAAGGGTTGGCTTCCAGCCGCCCGCGATCCTGCCAGCGTCTCAGCTTGCCACCTCGGCGTCGTTCGGGCGGCCTGCCGACGGAAGCAGAAACGGGGGCAACGTGAAGCAGAGCATGAACAACGGGCGCACCAACGGGAGTCGAAACGGCAACGACAGGCCGAGCCATCCGAGCCGGAACACCCACAAGGCGGTCATCCTGGCCGGAGGGCGTGGCACGCGGCTTGCCCCGTACACCTCCATCCTGCCCAAGCCCCTCATGCCCGTCGGCGATCGGGCGATCCTCGAGATCGTCGTCGACCAACTCGTGCGGCATGAGTTCCACGACATCGCCCTTTCCGTGGGCTATCTCTCCCACCTCATCCGTGCGGTCTTTGATCACCGAGCGCACACCGAGGCCCTGATCACCTACGTGCAGGAAGAGAAGGCCCTCGGCACGGCGGGGCCGCTTCGCTTGATCCAGGGGCTCGACGAGACGTTCCTCGCGATGAACGGGGACGTTCTGACGACCCTCGATTACCGCGCCCTCGTCCGCCACCACCATGAGAGCGGCAACCTCCTAACGATCGCGACCCACGAGCGCAGGGTGAAGATCGACTACGGCGTCCTATACCTCGACGGCGTGGCGTCGCGCAGCGGCAGGGTGCAAGCGTACGAGGAGAAGCCAGAGATCACCTCGCTCGTCAGCATGGGCGTCTACGTGGTCGAGCCCGAGGCGCTCGTTCACATCCCAGATGACACGTACTTCGACATCCCGGACCTGGTTCAGTGCCTTCTCGCCGCGGGGAGTCCCGTCGGGGCGTTCACCTACGACGGGCTGTGGTTCGACATCGGTCGCAAAGACGACTACGAACTCGCTGTGGCGACATGGGAGCGCGACGGGAGCGAAATGAGCCCGGTCCGGGATCATGAAGCGCTCGTTTAGCCGAGATGACGGCCCGGGGCGCCTTCGACCTCGGCGCTTCGTGAGCCGAACGGAGCACCTATCCGGCCGAGATCATGTGCTCGGCAACCCCGACGATCTCCCGCGCGAGCGCCAGGCTCGAGGTCGCCCCGGGCGAGGGTGCGTTTCGAACGTGGATCACGTTCTCGGCGTGATCGAACCAGAAGTCGTCGAGGAGGACTCCGTCTTCCGAGAGTGCCTGCGCGCGAACGCCGGCGCGCGGCTCGAGGAGATCAGCAGTTCGGACAGCTGGCACGAGCCGCTGCAGCGCGCGTGCGAAAGCCCGCTTCGAGAGGTCTCCGCGTATTTCCGACAGGCCGACCCGCCAGTATTTGAGAGCAAGCGCGCGGAAGCCGGGATAGGAGAGCGTCTCCCAGAGTTCTCGAGGGTTCAGGTCACGCGCGCGGTAGCCCTCTCGGGCGAGCGCGAGGACGGCGTTGGGCCCGGCCCAAACCTCCCCCGTGATGCGCTTCGTGAGGTGCACGCCGAGAAACGGGAAAGCAGGGTCCGGCACTGGGTAGACGAGACCACGCACCAGGCCCCGTGCACTCGGACGCAGCGAGTAATACCTGCCTCGGAAGGGCACGATCTTGGGCGTTGGCGGCGCGCCGGTCAACCTTGCCAGATGGTCGGAGTAGAGTCCCCCACAGGTGATGGCGGTGCTGGCGTTGAACCGACGCGTCGGCGTCCTGAGCTCAACGCCCCGTTCACTCGCCTCGATCCCGACGACTGCCGCGCTCGTACAGATCGAACCCCCCATGTCGGCCACGTCCTGGGCGAACGCCTGCGCGACCAGGCTGAAGTCGACGATCCCGGTGGCCGGCGAGTGGACGGCGCGCAGGCCGGCCGCGTTCGGCTCGAGCTCCGCGAGCTCAGCGGCGTCGACGATTTTGACCCCCGGGACTCCGTTCGCGCTCGCCCGCCGGTGCAGCTCTTCGAGGCGAGGCAGCTCGGTTTCGTCCGTCGCGACGACGAGCTTGCCACATCGTTCGTACGGGATGTTCTTCTCGTCGCAGTAGGCATAGATCTCGCGGCTGCCCTCCACGCAAAGCCGCGCCTTGAGCGACCCGGGCGCGTAGTAGATCCCTGCATGGATGACGCCGCTGTTGTGCCCGGTCTGGTGAAACCCGATCTGCTCCTCCTTCTCGAGCACGAGCACGCGCAGGCCCGGGTGCCGGAGCAGCGACTCTCGAGCCACGGCGAGGCCGAGGATGCCCGCTCCGACGACAACGAGATCGGCGAAGTGTCCATGTGCAGGAGTAGGGCTCACCCGCCCCGAGGCCTCGGTTGCGGCGACCAGTGCGCTAGCCCGAGGCTCTCAAGGCTGATCTCTCCGCCTCGTGCCCGTCGGAGCCGGTCTTTCTGACCCACGTGGCCGAACACGTCCTGGTAACCGGAGGGGCCGGATACGTCGGGTCGATCGTCGTCGACGAGCTGCTCGAGCACGGCTATCGCGTTCGTGTGCTCGACGCTCTGCTGCACGGGAGCGTGCCGTCGCTGCTGCAATCGTGGGGGAACCCTAGGTTCGAATTCATCAAGGGTGACGTCCGCGACGCCAAGACCCGCAAGCGGGCTCTGGAGGGTATCTCGGCGGTCGTGCATCTCGCCGCCATCGTCGGTGATCCCGCCTGCGCGCGCCAGCCCGAACTCGCACGCGAGGTCAACTTGGGCGCCACGAAGGCGCTGCTCCGAGACGCGGAGCGGGTTGGCGTCGAGCGCTTCGTGTTCGCCTCGACCTGCAGCAACTACGGGAGGATAGGCAACGGCGATCTCGCCAAAGAGGACGTCGAGCTCATGCCCGTTTCGCTCTACGCGGAGACGAAGGTCGGAGCTGAACGCGAGGTGCTGAACCGGCGCGGGCTCGCAGCAACCTGTCTCCGTTTCGCGACTGTTTACGGAACTTCACCACGAATGCGCTTCGACCTGACGGTTAACGAATTCACTCGCGACCTCGCAATTCAGTCGGAGCTCGTCATTTTCGGCGAGCAGTTCTGGCGGCCATACGTTCACGTCCGGGATGCCGCCTCCGCAATCGCCCGGGTCCTTGAGTCGCCCACCGCGGTGGTCGCGGGCGAAGTCTTCAATGTCGGCGATACGCGCGAGAACTACCGTAAGCTCGATCTGGTCGAGATTCTCCGCGAGCGGTTCCCGAAGGGAAGGGTCGACTTCGTTCACCGAGACGAGGATCCTCGCGACTACCGCGTCAGCTTCGAGAAGTTTGCTGAGCGCGTCGGGTTCAAGGCCGAGCGGTCGGTCGAAAAGGGGATCGACGAGGTGCTGGCGCTTGTCCGCAGCGGGCTCCTCGACGACCCGTACGACGCCGTCTACCGCAACTAAAGCGGTCGCAAGTGCCAGGGGGGATGGCGACGATGTCTGAGGCGAGTTCTTCTCGTGTGCCACTGCGAACCGAAGAGGTCTCGCTCGTCGCGCCGAGGAACCCGGCGCTCCCCCGCAACGCGTTTACCGTCGATGTCGAGGACTGGTACCAGTCATGCCTCGACTACGACGCACCTATCACCGAGCGCGTCGTGCGCAACGTCGACCGGATCCTCGACGTCCTCGACGACGGCGGCATCAAAGGCACCTTCTTCGTCCAGGGCAAGGTGGCCGAGACATTCCCGGATCTCGTCGGCTCCCTCGTCGCCGGGGGGCACGAGGTTCAATCACACGGGTATAGCCACCGGCCGCTGTTCGCGATGAACCACCGGGAGCTACGAGACGAGCTCGAGCGCGCCAAGAAGACCGTGGAGGACGCGGCCGGAACCGCCGTGACGGCGTTCCGCGCACAGGACTTCTCGATTCTGGCAGGTAACTTATGGGCCCTCGAGACGCTTGTCGATGTCGGCTTCGAGATCGACTCGTCCATCTTTCCGATGCGCTCGCGCAACTACGGAATCCCCGGTTGGCGGCTCGAACCGCACTACGTCGTCATGGACTGCGATCGGCGCATTCTCGAGGTGCCCGTGGCGATCTGGTCAATCGGCCGGATCCGCGTGCCGGTGGCCGGGGGCGGGTACTTGCGGGTGCTCCCCCGTCATGTGATCGAGACCGGGTTCCAGTCGATCGGGGCGAACGACCGGCCGGCCATCCTCTACTGCCATCCGTACGAGTTCAACGACGGCGAGCTCGCCGAGTATGGGGACGTGCCGAGAAGGCTCCGCTACTCGCAGGGAATCGGCCGCGGCTCGTTCCCGTCTAAGGTGCAAGGGCTCCTTCGGAGGTTCGCGTTCGGACGGTTCACAGACGTCCTCGTAGCGTGGGGGCTCCGATGAACATCGTCTTCCTGACGACCGACGACCCCATCTACCTTCCGTCGCTCTTCGAACGCGTCCTCGCAGCGCACAGCGATTCCTCGACGGTTTTCGTCGTACCACCGCTGTATAAGAACCAGACGGCGCTTCAAGCCGCCTGGCGCTACTTCCGAACCTTCGGATTCCGGGCCACCTGGTCGCTCACTACCAGGACGCTTGGCGCCAAGGTGCGGAGACGGTCGATTGCGACAGTGTGCGCGCAGCACGATGTCCCATGCGAGCCGATTCGTGACGTTAACGACTCCGCTTTCCTCGATCGGCTGCGGGCGATGGGAACCGAGCTGATCGTTTCGATCAGCTGCCCGCAGATCTTCGCGAGGCCTTTGATCGACCTGCCTGCGCGCGGGTGTCTCAACGTGCACGGTGCGCTTCTCCCCGAGTACCGCGGGATGATGCCGAGCTTCTGGATGCTCGCGAACGACGAGAAGCAGGCGGGCGTCTCCATCTTCTTCGTCAACGAAGACATCGACGCCGGCGAGCTCTGTGGGCAGCGGACTTTCGAGATTCGTCCTGGTGAGACGCTCGACGAGTTCCTGGGCCGATCGAAGGCGATCGCCGCGGAGTTGCTGCTCGACGTCCTGGAAGACATCGAGAACGCCACCGCCTCCCGGGCGCCCCTCGATCTCAGCATGGGCTCGTACTACTCGTGGCCCGACCGCGAGGCAGTCCGGCGCTTCCACGCCACCGGCCGCCGTCTCTGGTGACAAGCGGCGACCTGAAGATGCGGCGACTGCTGATCGCAGTGATGGTCTCGACGACGCTCGTCGCAGCAACGGGTTGTGCGTCGGCCAGCCACTCGGACGAGTCCCCGGCGGTGACCACGAGGGCAGCCCCAGGGTATGCCGTCCGAGGGATCTACGACCGCGACTCCTCGGCCACGGGGTTCGACGATGAGGCGCGCCTCGGCTTCAACTTCATCGACAGCGACGTTTTCGACGACTTCGACGAGCTTGCGGCGCGAGACCTCAGAGGCTTCGTTTGGCTTGGCGGCTACTCGAACGTGTCCTGCTCGTTCAGGGAGAACGACGCCTGGATCCGGAAGCACGTCTCGGCCATCGCCGACAGTCCGGGGGTGGGCGCCTACTTCATCGACGACGAGCCCGATGCGGCCAAGTGCCCAGGGGCGCCCGCCCAGATGAAGGCTCGCTCGGACCTGGTCAAGTCGATCGACCCGGGGCCGCCGACGTTTCTGGTCACGTACAAGATCGACCAGTTCGCGCTCTTCGCCCACACGGTGGACGTGCTCGGCTTGGACGTCTATCCGTGCAGCATCGAGGGCGGCTGCGACTATACGAAGATCGACGTGCAGGCGGCCGAGGCCGAACACCTCGGCGTCCGCTACTGGGGCGTCATCCAGGCGTTCGGCGACGACTGGTACAAGCTGCCGACTTCCGACGAGCTGCACCGCCAGTTCATGCACTGGCGGGCGACGAAGATGGAGGGCTACCTCGTGTTCGCCTGGCGCCACCCGGACGGCATGCGTTCGCTCTGGCTGGCGAACGACCCGGAGCTGCGACAGCAGCTTGCCGAGGAGAACGCGCGTTGAGCTTCCGACCGGCGCGGCGGATGGCCTATACTCGTGCTCCCTGGCGTACGGCTGACATGACCCTCCTGCGATCCCCCGAATGCATCGGGAAGCTGAGGCAATAGCGGGTGAGCACGCGCACATACCGGCTCGCCCTCGCTGCCTTCCTCCCTCTGATCCTTCTCCTCGGAGCGGCCCCGTCGAACGGGCGGGTCGCGGGGATGGAAGCCGTCGCGGGCCCGGAGGTCGCCGCTGCTACGGATCCGGTCGTCGTCGCCGCCGGCGACATCTGCGGCTCGGGAACCGACTGCGGGCCGACGGCGGCGCTCATCGATCAGATCGCGCCGACGCGGGTGCTGCCGCTCGGCGACAACGCCTACGAGGACGGCACGGTCGGCCAGTACAACTCGTTCTACGGCCCAAACTGGGGCCGCAGCAAGTCGATTACGAGCCCAGTGCCGGGAAACCACGACTACCACACGACCAACGGAGACGGGTACTTCAGCTACTTCGGCGCGCGAGCGCCCGCGACCTACTACTCCTACAACCTCGGCACCTGGCACCTGATCGCGCTCAACGGCGAAATCGACGTTTCGGCCGGCTCCCCGCAGGAGGCGTGGCTCAAGGCCGATCTCGCCGCTCACCCGAAAGCCTGCGTGCTTGCGTATTGGCACGAGCCGCGCTTCACGTCGGGAACGGAGCACTTCTCGAATTCCGACTTCGACCCCTTCTGGCGCGACCTCTACGCGGCCGGGGCCGACATTGTCCTCAACGGCCACGTCCACAACTACGAGCGCTTTGCGCGCCAGAACCCGAACGGGCAGGCTGACGCGAAAGGGATTCGTGAGTTCGTCGTCGGCACGGGGGGCGTCAGCCACTACACGAGCGGCTCTGCGATCGCGAACAGCCAGGTTCAGAACGACAGCACCTTCGGCGTCCTCAAGCTGACCCTCCATTCCGGCTCCTACGACTGGAGGTTCGTGCCTGTCGCGGGCGGGACGTTCACCGATTCCGGTTCGAACACGTGCTCGGGCGCGTCGCCGGCTCCGGCAGCCGGGACGTCGAGCAAGCCGGCGCCCCGGTACCGCTACATCTACAACTCGGGCTCGGACCAGGCCGGCGCCGCGGCGAACGGCTGGAACCTGCTCGACGCCGGCTCCAAGAGCACCGCCGATGCCCTGCCGGCCGGAACGAAGGGCCTCGTGTGGCTCGGCGACTACGACAACCAGACGTGTGGTTGGGAGATGTCGGACGCGGACGTCACGACCGAGGTGACGAGCGCGATCGGGGATCCAAAGGTGGCGGGCTACTTCTTCTCCGACGAGCCTGATCCCAACGCGTGCGCAAACGCCGTCGCGGATCACAAAGCGCGCTCGGGTCTCATCCACTCGCTCAACCCGAGCAAGTTCACGGTCATGGTGGCCGACATGAACTCGGAAGGCGTGAGTCTTGCCCAGATCCCGCTCTGGAAAGGAGCCGCCGACTACATCGGGCTCGACCCGTACCCCTGCCGGCCGGGCGAGGCCTGCAAGTATTCCTGGATCAGGCAGGTGATCGCAGCCGCCAACGCAGCCGGGCTTTCCTACTGGGGCGTCGCGCAGGTGTTCAACGACAGCAATTGGCGCTGGCCGACGCCGGCAGAGGAGGGCCGCATGCTCACGCAGTGGGCCCTCTCGAAGCAGCGCGGCTACATGGCCTTCGCGTGGACATGGCAAGGCAACGACCTCACGAGCCGGCCGAGACTCCTTCGCGTCCTGCGCCTGTACAACAGAGGGGCCCGGCCCAACACGGCGATCACGGCCGGACCGCGCCGCGTCAAGACGAGCCGGAAGGCGACCTTTCGCTTCGTCACGTCGATCCCGGGCTCGACGTTCCAGTGCAAGCTCGACCGGCGCCCCTGGCGCCGGTGCGCCTCACCGAAGCGCTACACGGCGCTGGCCCGCCGCTTCCACGTCTTCCGTGTCCGCGCGACGGTGTTCGGACGCGTCGACGCGACGCCCGCTCGGCGCAGCTGGACGATCAAGTAGGCCGAATGCAGGCGGCGTTCAGCCCCGCTGATCGCCAGCCTCGACGAGTCGATCCTCCCAGGCTGGGGCCGAGCGGGACCGGGAGAGCCGCCAGTAGAACCAGACAAGCGCGAGCGCGCTCGCGAGGTAGGCGACGGCCGAGGCGGACGCGGCTCCAGTTGCGCCGAACGGCGGAATGAGCAGCAGATCGAGCAACAGTGTCCCGACGAGCCCGACAGCCATCGCCCACGAGTTGAGCCCCGGGCGACCGACGCCGTAGAGGAATCCGGTGATGACTCCACCGACGCCCTCGAGGACGAGGCCGAGGAGGATGATCCGCGCCGGCAGGACGGCAGGCTCGAAGGCGGATCCATAGAAGGCCGGGATCACGAAGCCCGCCGCGATCCAGAGCGGGGCGATCAGGCCCGCGGTCAGGAGACCGGCCTTCGGTAGCAGCCGCCGCGCCCTAATAACCGCGTTCGCCGGGCCGTCCTTGGTGAAGCGCGGATAGAGGACGTAGCTGAGCGCCATCCCGACGATCTTGACGAGCTCGGCGAACTTTGACGCGATCGCGTAGATGCCGAGCACCGCCGGCCCCGCCAGGAGGCCGAGGATGACGAAGTCGAGCCGGAGGTTCAGCTGGGTGATGATCCCGCCGACCTGGGCTCGCATTCCGTAGCCTGCGATGCGTCGGGCGAGCTCGCGCGAGGGGCGGGCTGCGTTCCGGAAGAATCCTCTTCTCGTCAGTCGCGTCCAGCCCACCGTGGACGTGGCCAGGTCCGCGAGTTGCAGCCCGGCTACGATGATCGCATAGCCTCCTAGGCCCGCGAGCCAGAGCAGGCCATAAACCGGCAGGAACATGAACTCCTCCAGGAAGATCACCCGGTTCGCACCGGCGAGGTCGTCGCTCCCCTGACAGCAGGACTTGGCCGTCACCACGAGCACGCGAGTCACGACGGAGCCCGCGGCCAAGAGGACGAGCAGGAGCGAAAGGTCCGGAAAGAAGAGCGGGCCAAGCAACGGCGTGGCAGCCGCCCACAGGCCCGCCCCCGCTACGCCGCCGCCGAGCGCCATCGCGACAACGGTCAGCGGGAGCTGCCGGTCGTTACGGTGGCTGCCGGCCAGGAAGTAGGCAACCGCGCCCGGAAGGCCTGCGGAGACGACCATACCGAGCAGGCTGGGAAGGACGCGAAGAAGAGCGTAGACGCCGACCACCGCCGGCCCTCCGTCTCGAGCCACGAGCAGCGTCGCCACGAGGAGAGAGCCCAGCGATGCGATCCGCGCCGCGATATTGCCGATCAGGGCGCCGTAGCGTTCCCTGAGGGCGCCGTAGCGTTCCCTCAGGGCGCCTGGCCTGCGCGTGACTCCCTCCCCCAAAGGTAGATGGCGGCAACGAAGGCGAAGAGCACCCAGAGGTGCCGGAGGTGGAGCAGCTCGTAGACCGTGAAGGAGACGAGGCTTCCGATGACCGCAGCGAGCAGAGCGTGTGGATGGAGGACAACTGTCTCGTACCCGCGCGAAAGCGGCGTCCGGACGATCGAGATCCCTTTCGCGAGGAGAGCCGAGACGAGCAGGAGCAGACCGATGAAGCCGAGCGGACCGCGCTCGAGGAGCGCCGCGAGGTAATCGTCGTGTGCCTCTTTCACGAACGGCGCCATGTCGTGGTCGAGGCGGGTCTTGGTCGACACCGGGCCTTGGCCCAGCGGCCCTCCCGTTTCATAGAGGCGGATGCTTTCCGCAAGGAGCGTCGCTCGCTGTCCCTCGCTGGCGTCGCTCCGCCCCACCCCGTCTCGAATGAAGCCGTACCGGCTCTCGTGGGCTGCCTCCTGGATTCCTTGCAGGCTGACCTTCGCGGAGAGAAGGAATGCCGCCAACAGGACAAACGCGAGTGCCGTTACGGCGGCCACACCGCCACGCCGGCGATAGACGCCCGCCACCACGGCGACCATCGTCCCGACCGCGAGCGAGACGATTCCACTGTTCGACCCGGCCGAGAGGAGGGCTGCGATCAAGAGGGCGTAGGCCGCAATGCGCGCTCCGAAATGGCGAGGCCGCCCCGTTGCCCAGATGATCATGATCGAGACGAAGTAGTAATTCGCGGAGAAGCTGGGGTCGCCGAAAGTCAGCGCGGTTCTGCTGCCCTCACTGGTCGTCTGCCCGGTCAAGACCGAGGAGCCGACCGCGAGACCCACGAAGAGCAGGACGGCCCAGACGATCGAGCTGTAGACCCATGCGGCCAGGAGCGTCCGCAGCCGTTCGGACGACGAACAGAGATTGGCGACTGCCCAGCACCAGACGAGCAGGATGAAGTCCTGGAGAAACGCGATGATTCCCGATTCCGGGACCGGGCCCGCGAGGGCCCCGAGGGCGCCGCCCACCATGAAGAGGGCCATGGCGATCCCGTAAGGGAAGCGCAGCCGATGGCCGCTCATCCCGACCCAAAGGAGGGAAGTCGCCAGCGCCAGCGTGATGAACGCGTCGGCGGGCGCAAGGTTGGACAGGCCGTGCGGTACAAGCAGCGGCGACATCGCGATGGCTGCCGCAGTCGCCCCGACGGCGGCACGCTCCCCGGCCAACGCTCTGAACTCGCCCAAGGCGACGCGGACGGCCGTCGTGCTCGACCGGGTCGCTAACGTGTCGATCATTACGGCCGTATCCCGAAGCTCGGGTCGGCTTCTCCGGATCCGCTGGTGCGGCGCTGGTCAGCTCGCATCGGGCCCGCTCTCTCGCTCAACCGCGGTAGATGGCCGCATCGTCCGCGTAGAAGCAGGCGCCGGGAGGCGCGTCCGCACTCGCGAGGTATGCGTTGAAGTCGAGTGTCGAGCCGGGAGACGTGACCGTGTGAACGACCGTCACCTGCTGCCACGACGTCGTCAGCGTGACCTGCCCCGTCGTGGTGGCGACTAGCGTCGAGCCGACGTACTCACGGAACCGCAGCTTGAGCGGCTTGCCGGGCGTGTCCGCGCGGACCCACAGGCTCCCGGTGTATGTGGTGGACGACGTCGTGGCCACCCAGTTGGGCGAGTCGTTGAGGAGGCAGGTCCCGTTCGTCGTTCCCGCATTCGTGACCTTGGCCGCCCAACCGCCTGTGTGTCCACCGGCGACCCTGGTGAGCGTGACTCCCGTTCCCGAGCCGGAGGTGTTCCATCCAGACAGGTCGGTTTCGAAACCCGAATTACTCACGAAGCTCACACTGAGCGAGGCGGTGCTGGTCTTGCCACCGTCGTTGCCGGTCACGGTGTGCGGGCCGCCTACGTTTGCGGTGCACAGGTTCCCGAGGCACGACCCCTCCGGCGCGATCGAGAACGTGGTGAACGCGGTCACGTCCCCGGCGGAGTTGTTGAACGCGTCGAAGCCCTGAGCGGTGTAGGTCTGTGAGGCACCGGCATTGATCGTTGCTGTCGCGGGGCTGATCACGATGTGGTCCAAGCTGCCTGCGGTCACGCTCAGCGAGGCGGTGCCGCTCTTGCCGCTCCTCGTCCCCGTCACCGTGTGCGCCCCTGCCGCCGAGGCGGTGCAGGTGGCGCCGGTGCAGGACCCGTTCGGGGCGATCGAGAAGATCGTGCTCGCGGTCATGTCGCCGAGCGTGTTGTCGTACTGGTCGCGCCCCTCGGCTGTGTAGGCCTGCGAGCCGCCCGCCGTGATCGTCGCCGAAGCCGGCGAGAGCACGAGGTGATCGAAGGAACCGGCGGTCACGCTCAGCGAGGCGGTGCTGGTCTTGCCGCCGTCGTTGCCCGTCACCGTGTGCGGCCCGGCTGCGGTCGCAGTACAGGTCGCCCCTGTGCAGGACCCGTTCGGGGAGATCGAGAAGCTGGTGCTCGCGGTCACGTCACCGAGCGAGTTGTTCGAGGCGTCGAAGCCCTCGGCGGTGTAGGCCTGCGAGCCGCCCGCCGTGATCGTGGCGCTCGAAGGGCTGATCACGATGTGGTCGAGCACGGCGCCGGCATTCACCTGCAGCGAGGCGGTGCCCGTCTTACCGCTCTTCGTCCCCGTC
>DATLQD010000063.1:0-2338 GCA_035535315.1 Gaiellaceae bacterium | reverse complement strand
ATTCTCCTCGTCGTCCTCTACAACCGCTTCGTAAGGCTGCGCAACCGCGTCGACAACGCGTGGGCGCAGATCGAGGTGCAGCTGAAGCGGCGATGGGACCTGATCCCGAACCTCGTCGAGACGGTCAAGGGCTATGCCGCGCACGAGCGCGAGACGTTCGAGAACGTGACGCAGGCGCGAGCGGCCGCGCAGCAGGCGCAGACGCCCGCGGAGTCGGCGCAGGCGGAAGGTCTGCTCGGGCAGGCGCTCGGCCGCCTCTTCGCAGTCGCCGAGGCCTATCCGGAGCTGCAGGCCGACGAGAACTTCCGTCAGCTGCAGAGCGAGCTCTCGGAGACCGAGAACCGGATTGCCGTCTCGCGCCAGGTGTACAACGACACGGTCTTGACCTTCAACAACGCGATCCAGACGGTCCCCGGCGTCTTCTTCGCAGGCTTCTTCGGCTTCGAGAAGCGCGAGTTCTTCGACGTGGAGGACGACGCGCAGCGCGAGCCGCCGCAAGTCAGCTTCACGCCGGGAACCCCCGCCGGCTGACGGGCGTGCTGCGGCCGCTTGCCGGGGTCGTCAGCGGCCTCGTCGCCGCGCTCGTTCTGGCCGGCACCGCCCAGGCCCGCTCGTACGAGCTCGTTGCGAGCGACGTGGGCGTGGAGGTCGGCACGTCCGGCGCGCTTACCGTGCGGGAGAACATCACCGTCGCGTTCGACGGGCCGTACACGTTCGGCTTCCGCGACATCCCGCTGCGGGAGGGCGAGACGATCGACGAGATCGGCGTGGTCGAGGATGGTCGCGCGTATGCCCCCGGTGCACCGACGCCGCTGCAGCCCGGTGGGCCGGCCGGCACGTACGGGATCGAGCAGAGCGACGACCTCGTGCGAATCGTCTGGCGCTTCTCGACACTGGGCGAGACTCGGACGTTCACGCTTCGCTACCGCATCAGCGGGCTCGCCGTCGCGTATGACGACGTCGTCGACGTCAACCTGAAGGTCTGGGGCGACGAGTGGGAGCAGCGCCTCGGCCGGCTGACGGCGACGATGACCGGCCCGGGCACGGTCCTCCGCGCCTGGGGGCACCCCGTCTACGTGCGCGGCGACGTCAGGCTCGCCGGAAACCAGGCGCTTCTGCGTGCGCTCGACATCCCGGCGAAGCAGTTCGTCGAGCTGCGCACGGTCTACCCGCGGAACGCGTTCACGTCGACCGGGGGCATGCGCGTCGAGGGCGGCAACGGGCTGGCGCGGATCGCCGCCGCTGAGCGGGCGGATGCTGAGGCTTTCGAGCGCGACCAGGAGCGGATCGAGAGCGCGATCGCCCATCCCTGGCTAACGGGCCTGGTCCTCGTCGTGCTCGGGGCTCTGCCGGCATTCCTCCTCGCGGGCTTTGTCTTCTGGCGCTTTGGGCGCGAGGTGCGGACCGGTTACGACCGCGAGTACGAGCAGGAGCCGCCCTCCGAGACCGAGCCCGCACTCGTGCCGACGCTCATGGGCCAGGGCGGTACGGCCGGGTCGTTCGAGTTCACCGCGACGCTGTTCGACTTGATCCGCCGCGGGGTCTACCGGTCGGCGCCGACCACTACCGAGCGCTCCGTGTGGGGCGGCCTGCGCTCCGAGCAAGTCAACGACCTCGAGTTGAGCGCCGGCGAGGCGCCGGACACGCTCAAGCCGTGGGAGGGAAGCGTTGCCAAAGTCGTCGACGAGGTGCTCGACGGCGGCTCCGAGCGACTCTCGCGCTTCCGTGAGGAGATCGAGGACGAGCGGGAGGCAATGTCGAAGCGCTTCAAGGCCTTCCATGAGAGCGTGGCCGACGAGATCAAGGCGCAGCACTGGTTCCTGTCCGAAGGAGCGGTTCCGCTCACGGTCGGCCTGCTGCTCCTCGGCGGAGTCGGCGTCGTGCTGGCGTGGATCGCCCTGAGCGGCTGGCGCGACGTCTACCCGCGCTGGAACGACGTCCTCATGCTAGCTCTGGCCGTCTGCTGCTTCGTGAACGCGGCGATCCTGCTGGGCGTGCTCACCCAGCGGAAGCTCTGGAGGCGCCGCGCGCCCGCCGTTGAGCTCGAGGCTGAGCGCTGGGAGGCGTTTCGCCGCTACCTCACCGACTTCCCGCGGCTCGATCAGGCGCCGCCGGCCTCACTCGCCCTCTGGGAGCGCTACCTCGTCTATGGGATCGCGTTCGGCATCGCCGACCGGGTGCTCCAGGCCGCGCACCTGCACATGCCGGAAGCGCTCGCCCAGCAGAGCTCGATCTACTGGATCTCGCCGAACGGAGACCTCGGCTCGGGCGCGACGTCGATGTCGATCGGCGACCTGTCGTCGGGCTTCGGCTCGGCGCTGGCGCCGCCGTCGTCAGG
>DATLQD010000062.1:0-13023 GCA_035535315.1 Gaiellaceae bacterium | reverse complement strand
ACGACCTTGCCGAAGCGGTCTGCCGCGTCCAGCCGCTCGTGTGCCGCCGCCGCGTCGCGGAGCGGGAAGACGCTGTCCACCACTGGGCGCCAACGAGCCTCGGCGACGTGCCGGAGAAGCGCGTCGAACTCGCGCGGGCTGCCCATGGTCGTGCCCTGGATCCGAATCCACGAGAGGAAGACCTGCGCCAGCTCGACCTCCGCCACTTCCCCCGCCGTGTCGCCGAAGCTGACGAGCCGTCCGCCGGGACGAAGCGCGCGGAGTGCTCCGGCCCAGCTCGCGCCACCCACGCTGTCGACGACTGCGTCCACCGGGCCGAGTCGTTCCGGCCAGTCCTCCTCGCGGTAGTCGGCGCCGCCGTCGGCACCCAGAACGCGCGCCCGCTCGAGCTTCTCTGCGCTTGACGACGTCACGAGCACGCGGGCGCCGACCGCCGCGGCAATCTGGATGACGAAAGTGGCGACGCCTCCGCCTGCGCCCGGGACGAGGAGCGCTCGGTCGACCCGCGCCTTGGCGTGCGTCACGACCGCGCGCCAGGCAGTCAGTCCTCCGAGCGGCAGCGCTGCGGACTCGATCCAGGTGTAGCCGCGAGGGCGCGGCCGGAGCTGGGAGGCCTCCACGACGATTCGCTCTGCATACGTGCCCTGGTCGGGCACGCCGAGGATGCGGAAGTCTGGTCCAGGCGCGTACTCGTGGTCGCCCCAGCCGAGCGACGGATTGATCACGACCTCGTCGCCGACCTCGACGTTTTCGACGCCCGACCCGACTGCCGAGATGACCCCCGCCCCGTCGGATCCGAGCACGGCCGGAAGGGTCGCCTTCCCGCCCTTCCGGATCCACCAGTCACGGCGGTTGAGGGCGGCCGCGACGAGATCCACGCGCGCCTCCCCCGGCCCGGGCTCCGGGTCAGGCAGGTCGACAGGGACCAAGCCTTCAGGGCCGCCGAAACGCTGCAGCTCGACTGCTAGCACGCCAGGTCGAAGACAGCGGTAGCTCGCAACCGCGCGACGATCGTGCTCGCGGTCATGACCAACGATGATACTTCGCCCGTGAGTGTGGAAACGGCCGACGTGGTCGTCGTGGGCGCCGGGCTCTTCGGGACGAGCATCGCCTTCCAGCTCGCCTCGCGTGGCGCCGGCTCGATCGTGCTCCTGGAGCGGGACACAGTTGGAGCCGGAGATTCGGGGCTCTCCTTCTCGATGGTGCGCCGCCACTACTCGAACGAAGCCCCGGCCCGGCTGGCGATGCGGGGTGTCGAGCTGATCAAGCGGTGGCCGGAAGCGGTGGGAGCCGGGGACGCCGGCTACGTCGCCACCGGGTACCTGCTTACGTGCGACATCGAGCGGCTCGGGCGGCTCGCGGAGAACGTCGAGCGCCTCGTGGCCTGGGGCGTCGACACCCGAGTGGTGGAACCGGGGGAGATCGCGGAGCTCGAGCCGCTGCTTTCCCTCGACGGCATCGCGGGCGCCGCGTACGAGCCCGACGGCGGCTACGCGGATGCGCAGAAGATGGCGCTTGGGTGGTTTGCGGCGGGAGTCCGCCTCGGCGTACGGCCGCACCTCGGGCGGGCGGCGACCGCGATCCGGATCGATGCGGGGCGGGTGACCGGCGTCGAGACGGAGACGGGGTTCCTGTCCACGGGCACGGTCGTGAACGCCGCCGGAGGCTGGGGGCCTGAGCTCGCCCGCACGGCCGGCGTCGAGATGCCGGTCTCGCTCCGCCGCGTTCAGGTGGGGCGCGTCCGCCAGCCTCCGGATCGACCGCAGGTCCGGCGGACCTTCTCGGATATGGCGACGAACCTCGTTCTCCGGCCCGACCGGGCAGGAACTGCGCTCGTTGTGGCCTACCAGCCGGAGGAGCTGCTCGCCTCACGAGACGAATGCCGCCACGTCGTGGACGAGGACTACGAGGCGGCCGTGCGTGCAGCCTTGCGTGTCCGCGTCCCTTCGTATGCCGATACGGAATGGCTCGGAGGCTTCGCGGGCGCCTATGACTACACGCCCGACTGGAACCCGATCCTGGGCTGGGCTCCCGGTGTCGAAGGGCTCTACCTCGCGCTCGGGTGGTCAGGGCATGGCTTCAAGCTCGCGCCCTCGGTCGGCGAGGTCGCGGCAGCGCACGTGCTCGGCGAGAGTCACGCGATCGACGTGGAGAGCCTCGCGCCCGGACGCTTCGCGCACGGCAATCTCCTCGCGCTGGCCTACGGGCCGGGCGCGCGCGCCTAGCTCCTAGTACTCGTCGTGGCGGCGCGGCCAGTTCTCGAAGCTGTCGCCGCGCCCCTTCGGCGCCCGGTCGAGCAGCTGCCAGGTGCCGTGCAGCACGTCTGTGCCTCGGTCGTAGCACGAGTACGTGTGGTAGACGACCCCGTCTTCGAGCGCGAAGGCGCTCAGGCCGTGCAGCTCCTCCTGCCGCACGTCGGCGTCGGCTCTTCGTGGCGTGCCGAAGTTGGCCCCGGTACCGGTTCGCCGCTCTTCTTCGGTGAAGACGGTGAAGTCGAGGTTGAAGTCGCTGCCAGACGCTGACACCCACGGGAGGCTCCAGCCCATGCGGCGCTTGTAGGCGCTGAGCTTCTCGAGCGGCGCGCGGGACACCGCGACGAACGTCACGTCGCGGTGCTCGAGATGGACGACTGCGCCGTCAACGTGATCCGTCATGAACGAGCAGCCGGGGCAGGCCGCCGTGTCCTCCGGGCCGAACATGAGGTGGAACACGAGCAACTGCGAGCGCCCGTCGAAGAGCTCTGACAGCGTTTTCGTGCCTTCGTCTGTCTCGAAGGTGTACTCCTTGTCGACCCGCACCCACGGGAGCTCGCGTCGCTGTCGCGCGAGCTCGTCGCTCCGCCGGGTCAGCTCCTTCTCCCGCTCGAGCAGCTCCACTCGCGCGGCAAGCCACTCCTCGCGCGTTCCGACCTCATGCTTCGTCACCGCAGCCTCCTCCCTTAGTCGTACGGTTCTACTAGAGACTGGCCTAAGCCTCCAATACTCATCGGTCGCTTAGTAACCTGCCCAACCAGCCATGGCGACTGACGCAGGGAAAATCCTGGACGGCTGGAGCTCGAAGGGGATCAAGTTCGTCCGGTTCGAACTCCCCGACATGCACGGCACGAGCCGCTCCAAGCTGATCCCGATCGAGCATGCGGCGGGGTATGCCGAGGGAGGCCTGAACATGTACGGCGGTGCGGGAGTGCTGGACAGCCGCTCCGACGTCGTGCCTGGGACGCTCTACAACGAGGAGGTCGGCTACGGCGACCAGCGTCTGATCCCGGACCTCGAGACGGCGAGCGTCGTTCCCTGGGTCGAGGGCACGGCGCGCTTCATCTGCGACTCCGTGTGGGACGACGGCCGTCCGCTCGCCGCGCTCCCGCGCCATGTCTTCCGGCGCGTTCTCGACCGCTGCCACGAGCTCGGCTACGAGCCGATGATGGGCTCCGAGCCGGAGTTCTACCTGCTTGATCCGGACACGAACGGGCTTCTCTTCGAGGGGTACCACATCTTCAACACCGTCAGGAACACCTACGTCCCGTTCATCCAGGAGCTCGTCGGCCACCTAAACGAGATCGGGCTCGGGATCATCACGGCGAACTGCGAGTACGCAGGTTCGCAATGGGAGGTCAACTTCGTTCCGGCCACGGGCATGGCTGGTCCCGACGATGCTTTCACCTTCAAGAACGGGGTCAAGGAGCTCGCGCACCTGAACGGATATCGCGCCACCTTCATGTCGAAGCCGTTCGCAGACTCGGCTGGGTCCGGCTGCCACACGCATTTCAGCTTGCTCGACCGGAAGAGCGGCGAGAACCTCTTCGCGGACGAGAGCGCCGAGGCGGGTATCTCCGACCTCTGTCGCCAGTTCGTCGCGGGGCAGCTCCGCCATGCCCGCTCGATCTACGCGCTGCTCGCGCCGACCGTGAACTGCATGAAGCGGCGGCGGACGCACACGTTCAGCCCTACCAACGTCTCCTGGGGCTTCGAGGACCGCTCGGCCTTCGTCCGGATCAAGGGCGGCTCCGTCAAGTCGCGTCACGTCGAGAACCGGGCGCCCACCGGCCTCTCGAACCCGTATCTGGCGGGCGCAGCCGTGCTCGCGGCAGGGCTCCTGGGGATCGAGGAGCAGCTCGAGCTCGAACCACCGGCCCGGGCCCCAGCCGAAGAGGATCCGTCGAAGCCACCGCTTCCGGAGAGCGTGCGCGAGTCGCTCGAGGCGCTCGAGTCGGACGAGAAGATCGTCGGGCTCCTGGGCGACGAGTTCGTCAAGGCCTACGGCGTCATGCGCCGGCACGAGCTCCAGCGCTTCGACGACCAGGTGACCGACTGGGAACGGGACGAGTACCTGGAGATCTACTAGACGGGGCTAGCGTTTCGCCCCGCGAACCGCGCCGCCACGCGTACAATCCAGGGCGAAAGGAGGGACTATGCGCGATTGGATCATCATCGCTGTCCTCTACGCCCTAGTTTTGGCTTTCTTCCGCTTCCTTGGTGGGCTCGGCGCTGCCGCTGATGCGATGAGGCGGTGGGGCAAAGCAAGCGCGTCTATCCGAACGAACCCCGGTTCGAGTAGCTAGAAGGATTGACCTAACGGTGCTCGGCGGGCCATTTACCGGGCCCGTAATCTCTGGCGCGCTGGATACTGGCTCATCGTCCGGCCAGAGCCGGACGGTGACGCGTTCGGGCCCTGGCTTAGGAAGCCGCGTTCGAATTCAGAGCACGCGCAGCGGCCTCGGCCGAGTCGATTAGAGGAACGATCTCGAACCTGACGAGGTCGCTCCACTCTGCCGTCCACCGGTCCAACAGGCTGGGATCGTCAGTTTCCATGAGCTGAAAGCATCGCTGGAGCCGCTCGTCGGATCCAGCTATCCAGGTAGAGGAGGCCGGGCGGCAGCATCCGACCCTTCGCGGCGGCACGCTCGTAAACAGGGCGCGCACCCTGAACGAAGTTTTCAACGACCATGTACCGCACGGCGACATGCTAGGCCGTTTCGCCAAGCGCTCCTACTGGGAGATCTATCTAGCCGGCGTGCTCTGCAGCGGCAGCCCGGTCCCTGGCCGTCGCGACGAAGTTCGCGAGGATCGCGCTCTTGTCTGCCACGAGGTGGGCCGGCTGATCCCAGAAGCTCCAGTGCGCTTGCTCCCGAGCGGCGCAGATCCCCACTACCGGAAGGACCGCCTCAGACGGCTCGCTCATAGCGCTCGCGTTCCCAGTCGGTAACGCTCTCCCGCCAGGCCTTGAGCTCCCAGGCGCGCGACGTCGCGTAGTAGTCGCTGAAGGGCTCGCCGAGGCCGCGGCGCAGCTCGCCGTCAGCACAAAATGCTGCGAGGGCGCTCTCCAGCGACCCAGGCAGCTCAGGGAGATCGTCCCGCGCATACGCGTCGCCCTCGACTGCCGGCGGGGGCTTCAAGTCGCCGCGAATCCCGTTCGCGGCCGAGATCACTAGTGCGGCGAGGGCCAGGTAGGGGTTCGCGTCCGCCCCCGGGCGTCGGCACTCGATCCGGCAGCGCTCCGGTTTCGACGAGCCGATCACGCGCACCGCTGCCGAGCGGTTCTCGACGCCCCAGCTCGTGTTCACCGGGGCGAACCATCCGGGCACGAGCCGCTTGTACGAGTTGATGGTCGGATTCAGGAGGAGCGAAGAGCCGGCGAGGTGCTCGAGCATCCCGGCGACGGCCCTCGTGCACGCCGGAGGCAGCTCGCCTCCCGGCTCGGCCGGGGCAAAGGCATTCTCTTTGTCG
Source organism: Gaiellaceae bacterium (assembly GCA_035535315.1). Lineage (GTDB taxonomy): Bacteria > Actinomycetota > Thermoleophilia > Gaiellales > Gaiellaceae > DASQGA01. Next base: position 7,300 of record DATLQD010000062.1, on the reverse strand, counting down.
CTCCAGCAGGAGATGTGGACGTGCCCGCTCGACCCCTCCTCGCCGGGGGCGGTCTTGGCCAGGAAGCTGGCGCGCATGTCGAGCGATGCCGCCACCTCCTTCACCGCGAACTTGACGAGCGCCGCGCTGTCCGCCGCCTCGAGTGCGCGGCCTGCGGCGAGGTTCAGCTCGAGGAGCCCCGGGCCGGCTTCGGTGTGGACTGCAATGAGCTCGATCCCCAGGCCCTCGAGAGCCTCCCCGAGCCGTCCGACGAACTCGTGGTAGCGGGCGATCTCGACCAGGCTGTAGCTGATCCCGCCGGATAGAGGCCGCCCCTCCGAGTTCCAGAGCCTGACCTCGTACTCGAAAGCCGCCATGACGTCGTAGCCAAGTTCCGCCATCCCTGCGAGTGCACTGCGTAAGACCTCCCGCGTGGCGAGCTCGCAGCGGCTCCCGTCGCGCCAGGTCGGCGTGCTGAGGCAGATGCTCCACCCCGGCCGCCAGGCGAGCGCGCGCAGCGTGTCGGCGTCCGGGTGGACGATCAAGTCACCGGCGCCCGAGCGGATTCCGAACTCCTCGTAGTCGGTGATCGGTGTGTCGACGGGATCAAGCCCCAACAGAAGGTCAGTCGTGACTGTCCCGTCGCGGACCGCAGCCTCGAATGCGTCGCGGCTCAAGGCCTTTCCGCGCAGGGAGCCGTTCACATCCGGCATTCCGAGGAGCACGAACTCGCCGGGGTCGCCCTTGCTCATTCCGCGAGCTGCTTCTTCACCTGGCGCTCAACCTCGGCCATCGTCCCGGCCAGGCGCTCGACCATGGTCGCGAGCTCTTCGTCCGTGCTCGTGTAGGCAGGAGCGAGCAGCGTCTGGTCGCCGACGTAGCCGTCAGGCGTCGAGTGGGACGACGTGACGAGGAGTCCGTCCGCGAGCGCGATCGTGTCGACCAGAAAAGCGGCGTTCAGCTCGTCCGGGAGCAAAGACGTTCCGTCCCTCGGATCGACGAGCTCGGCGCCGAGCAGGAAGCCGCGGCCGCGGATCTCGCCGACGATCTCGCACGCGTCGAGGGCCGCCGCGAGCTCCTCCCGCAGTCGGGGGCCTCGCTCTGCAACCCGGTCGACGAGGCCTTCCGCCACGAGCTCGTCCAGGACGGCCAGCGCGACGGCGCAAATGAGGGGAGCGCCGTCCCACGTGTGCCCGTGCTCGAAGTTCTGGGAGCCGGAGGCCACCGCCGCGTACACGTGCTCGCGGCAGAGGATTCCGGCGAGCGGGGCGTAGCCTGCCGCAAGCCCCTTGCCGAACGTGACGATGTCCGGCTCGAGCGGCAGCGGGTCGCCCGCGAACCACGTGCCTGTTCGGCCGAACCCGGTCACGATCTCGTCGAAGCAGACCAGGAAGCCGTGCTGCTCCCGTCGTTCGGCCAGCCCCCTCCAGAAGGCATCCGGGGGCGAGTAGCCGGGCAGCGCGGCGGCGCTCACAGGCTCGCAGAAGAAGGCGGCGATCGTTTCCGGCCCGGCTTCCTCGAGCACGCGGTCCAGCTCGGCAAGCGCGGCCTCGCCCGTCTCGTCGAAGCGCTGCGTGCTGGGTGGGATGTGGAGATGCTCGGCCAGGTACGGCTCATACGGATGCTTCAGCGAGCTGCGGCCGGTCAGGGCGAGCGTCCCGAAGGTCGCTCCATGGTAGGCCTGGGCCTGGGAGATGACCCGCCACCGGCCGCTGTCGCCGCGCTCCTCGTGGTAGCCGCGGGCCAGACGCAGCGCCATCTCGTTCGCCTCCGAGCCGCCGGTCACGAAGCGCGCCCGTGCCATCTCCGGGGCGGCCACTTCGAGGATCTGGCGCGCGAGCCGCTCCTGCTGGTCGTTCGTGAAGTGGTGGTAGTAGACATAGGCGAGCCGCTCGGCCTGGGCAGCGGCCGCTTCGACGATGTCCGTCCGCCCGTGCCCGAGGCACGCCACCATGGCGCCCCCACCACAGGCATCCAGGATGCGGCGGCCGTCAACCCCGTAGAGCCAGACGCCCTCGCCGCGCTCGATGTTCGGATATGCGAAGTCCAGGAGCCGCGGGAGGACGTTCGTCTCCTCGGCGCGAACCTCGGCTGGCACGGACACGGTCAAGCCCGCTCGCGCGGCCGCGCGACCCGCTCCAGGAAGCGGTCGAAGAGGTTCAGGCTCGTCGTCCGGGCACTCTCACTCCGCTCGTGCGTCTCCTCGAGCAGGCGATCCGGGTCGACGCCGTGCTCGTCGAGCTCGTGGCGATAGGCGACCACCCAGGCGTCCATGATCTCGGGCGTTACCTCGGGGTGGAACTGGACTCCGAGACTCCGGCCAATCGAAAACGCCTGCGGACCGACGTTGGTCTTGGCGAGAACCCGTGCTCCGGGGGGAACCGTGAACGTGTCGAAGTGCCACTGGAACCAGGGTCCGCCGGGAACGAGGTCGGCGTCGTGCGTCTCGACCGGGAGCCATCCAATCTCCTCCTGCTCCGACCGGAAGACCTCGCCCCCGAGCGTCCGGGCGAGCAGGTGGCCTCCGAAGCAGACCCCGAGGATCGGCACATCCGCCTTGGTGGCAGCCTGCAGCAGGTCGATCTCGTGGGAGATCCATTTGATGCTGTCCTCGTAGGCGCCGAACTCAGACCCCAGCGAGACGATCAAGCCAAAGTCCCGCGGATCCAGATCGTGAGGATCTTCCTCGTCGATCCGGAGGACCTCGACCTGGGCGCCCCGGTCCCGGAGCCATGGCTCGATCAGCCCCGGCGGCGTCGGCCGCTCGTGCTGGATCACGAGCGCGCGCCAGTCAGGCCCGGTCGTCGTTGCGTCGCTCATCGTTGCGTCGCTCATCGGCCTTTCACGCCTACGGGCGGGCCCACGGCCTGGAGCTTCCCTTCGACCGCGCCCCATACCTCGCGTGCCACTGCCGCGAAGCGCTCGACCATCTCCGTCAGCTCCTCGTCGGTCGCTGTGAACGCCGGCGCGAAGAGCGTCTGGTCGCCCGCGTAGCCGTCCCGGGTCGGCTGGGTCGAAAGCACGATCAGCCCGTGCTCGAGCGCAGTTGCGTCGATCTTCCCCGCGACGCCCAGCTCCGGGGGTAGGAAGGACTCGCCGTTCCGTGGGTCGGCGTACTCGATCCCGAGCAGGAAGCCGTGCCCGCGCACCTCGTGCACGATCGGTACGTCACGGAGCGCGTCCTCGAGCTCCTGACGCAGGCGCGGGCCGCGCTCGCGCACCCGCTCGACGAGTTGCTCGCGCTTCAGCACTTCGAGAACGGCGACTCCGACCGCGCAGGAGAGCGGGGCGCCGTTCCACGTGTGGCCGAGCGGGAATGCGCGAGATCCTGCTGCGATCGCGTCGTAGACGTGCTCACGACAGAGGGCGGCGCCGATTGCCGTGTAGCCGGCGCCGAGCCCCTTGGCGGTGGCGATGATGTCCGGGACGAACGGGAGGTCGTCGGCGGCGAACCAGCTTCCCGTACGCCCGAGGCCGGTGACAATCTCGTCGAAGCAAATCAGGAACCCGTGGCGCTCACGCCGCTCAGCCAGGCCCTCCCAGAAGCGGTCCGGAGGCTTGTGGGCGGGGAGTGCGGCGCCGCTGATCGGCTCGCAATAGAACGCCGAGACGGTCTCCGGGCCGACTTCTTCCAGGGCGCGGTCGAGCGCCTCGAGCGTGCTCTCCCCAGTCGGGTCGAAGCGCTCGGTGGTCGGTGGGATGTGGAGGAACGCCTGCGTGAAGTACGGAGTGAGCGGACCCTGGAGCCCAGGGCGGCCCGTCAGCGCCAAGGTGGCGATCGTCGGCCCGTGGTAGCTCTGCGCAGGCGAGATCACCCGCCAACGCTCCGGTTCCCCTCGATCAACGTGATAGTGGCGCGCGAGTCGAAGCGCCGCCTCGTTCGCTTCGGCCCCACCCGTGACGAAGTGCGCCCGCGTGAAGCCCTCGGGCGCGACCTCGACGAGGTCGCGCGCCAGCCGTTCCTGGGCGGGATTCGTCAGGAGCTCGTTGTGGACGTAGGCAAGGCGGGCGCCCTGCTCTCGGGCCGCCGCGATGAGGTCGGCGCGCCCGTAGCCCAGTGTCGCCGCCATCGAGCCGCCGCTCATCGCGTCGAGATAGCGGTTCCCGTCCACGTCCTCGAGCCAGACGCCCTCCCCCCGAACGGCCACGGGGTAAGCGTGGTCGAGCTCGGGCGGGAAAAGCCTCGTCTGGCTGCTTCCGACGGCTCCGTGGGTCACGCCGGCCGCATCCCTCCTAGGAGGGCTCGGCGGAACACAGCAGTGCCGCCGGGCCGCGCTGCTCGCCCCGATGCTGCGTCCTCAGTCGCTTCGATAGCGCTGCTATCGGCGCTCCCTGCGTTCTTGCCTCGGAACGACCATCGCACCCCGTCGACGAGCGGCGTTCCACCGATCCCTCCTAATAGGTATCGAACGAGGTCCATTGTCTAGACTAACCCTCCGGTTGCGCTTGCGGCCAGGACATTATCGAGGGGTGACCTATGAGCGTGAGCACTGAGACAACGCAGGTGCTGGAGCCGGCGACCGAGGAGGTGCTGGCCGAACTACCGCGTGCGGGCGTGGAGGAGGTTGACGAGGCGATCGCGAAGGCGAAAGAGGCCTTTCCCGCCTGGCGCGACCTGGCCCCGGACGAGCGGGCCAGGCTACTGCTCAGGCTCTCGCTGGAGATCGAGGAGGCCGCAGAGGACCTGGCGACGCTCGAGGCGCGGAACGTCGGCAAGCCGATCGGCGACGCGCGAGGTGAAGTCGGCATGGTCGCGCACGTGTTCCGCTACTACTCGGGCGCGCCTGAGCGGCTGCTTGGCGACACGATCCCCGTCGCCGGCGGCGTCGACATGACGTTCCGGGAACCCCTCGGCGTCGTCGGCCTGATCACTCCGTGGAACTTCCCGCTCCCGATCGCCTCCTGGAAGGTGGCGCCTGCGCTCGCCGCCGGCAACACGATCGTCCTGAAGCCGGCGGAGCTCACGCCCCTGACTGCGCTCGAGCTGGGACGCTTGGCGCTCGAGGCCGGAATCCCGGAAGGAGTGCTGAACGTCGTCAACGGCCCCGGCCGTGTGGTCGGCGAGCGCATCGTGGAGCACCCAGACGTGGCGAAGGTGGCCTTCACGGGTTCGACCGAAGTGGGGAAGCGCGTGGCGGAGATCGCGGCGCAGACGATCAAGCGCGTGACGCTCGAGCTGGGCGGGAAGTCCGCGAACATCGTCTTCACCGATGCGGATCTCCAGAAGGCGGCCGGGGCGGCGCCCGGAGCGGTCTTCGGAAACGCAGGCCAGGACTGCTGCGCCCGCTCGCGGATCCTGGTCGAAGAGTCTGCACTCGACGAGTTCATGGCTGCGCTCGAGCAGGCGGTCGGCTCGCTGCGGGTGGGAGACCCGCTCGACGAGTCGACGCAGATGGGCCCACTGATCTCGGCCGACCAGCGCGAGAAGGTCGCCTCTTACGTGAACGGCGGTGCGACCGTGGCGATCCGCGGCGATGCGCCCGAGGGGCCAGGGTTCTGGTTCCCGCCGACCGTGCTCTGCCCCGTCTCGAACGACGACCGAGTGGCTCGCGAGGAGATTTTCGGGCCCGTTGCGAGCGTGATCCCCTTCCGTGACGAGGCGGAGGCGATTCGGCTCGCCAACGACACGATCTACGGCCTGTCCGGCTCGATCTGGACACGCGACGGCGCCAGGGCGCTGCGGGTAGCGCGCGGAGTCGAGGCGGGCACGCTCTCGATCAACTCGAACAACTCCGTCCGCGTCACGACGCCGTTCGGCGGGTTCAAGCAGTCCGGCGTCGGCCGCGAGCTCGGCCCGCACGCGCTCGACTACTACACCGAGCTGAAGAACGTCTTCATGGCCACTGCCTAGAAACACGATCGGCTGGCTGAGGTCGTGAGCTCGCGGGCGCTCCTCGGGGCCCGCACAAGCCGCCGCCGCGGCCAGGTTTACATCGTGCTGGCCGCGCTCGCGTGGTCGACGGCGGGCGTGCTCCAGCGCGAGCTCGAGGTCAACACGGCCACCCAGATCGCGGGTCGCGCGGTCTTCGCCGCGCTCGCGCTCCTGGCCTTTGTCGCGGTTATGGAGCGCGGACATGTCGTAACCGCCTTCACGTCGATGCGGGCTGCCTCGCTCGCCGTCGCCGCCCTGACGGCCCTCGCCTCGGGCACCTTCATCGTCGCGCTCAACCACACGACGGTCGCCAACGTCCTCTTCATGCAGGCCGCGTCGCCGATCGCGGCTGCGCTGATCGCCTGGGTCGCGCTACGGGAGTCGATCTCGCGCCGCACGGTTGTGGCGATGGCTGTGGCTCTGGTTGGAGTCGGCCTCATGGTCGGGGGGCCGGGCGGCGCTCAGGGGCTCGGTCTCGTGCTGTCCGTGGTCATGATGTTTGCGTTCGCGCTCGCAGTCGTGATCACGCGCCACCGCCGCGACATCTCGATGGCGCCGGCCATCTGCCTTTCGCAGGTTCTCCTCATTGCCGCAGCGACGCCGTTCGCCGAGCCGGCGACGATCGGGTCGCGGGATCTGCTCTTCATGATCATCCTCGGAGTGGGGCAGATGGGCCTCGGGCTTGCCTTCCTGACTCTCGGCGCCAGGCTCATCCCGGCGGCGGAGGTGGCCCTCATCACGCTGCTCGAGATCGTGCTGGGGCCGCTCTGGGTCTGGCTTGCGATCTCGGAGACCCCCTCCACCGCCACCCTCGTCGGCGGCGTCATCCTGATTGGAGCCGTTGTCCTCCAGGCAGGCGGCGAGGAGAGCTCCGACGAGCGGCCCGCCCGGGCCGATCCGGCCGCGGCGCTGCCGCCCCACGGGCGGTAGCTAGAGCAACGCGAGGATCTCGTCGGTTTCCGGAAAGCGGCCGTCGCGTTGCTTCGAGAAGACCACTGAGCCGTCGACGACAACGTCGAACTGGCTCTCGGCGCCGGCCTCGGCAACGGCCGTGTGCGCCGTCGCCCGGTTGATCTCGGCCGCGAGACTCGCGGCCCGTTCGTCATAGCCGCTTCAGACGGGGCAGTAGAGAACGTGCACGGTGCTCATCGGTGCCCGAAAGCTAGCAGCGCCGGCCGCAGGCTCTCCTGCACAAACGCGAAGGAGCCCGGCCGCGCCGGGCTCCTTCATCCCCTGGCGAGGACGCTAGCGTCCGGTTTCGACGTCGACCACGTTGAAGCTCTTGTCGACGTAGACCGTAGCCCTGCTTCCATCTGCCTTTGTCACGTGGGCCTCGTACGCGGCGTTGCCCTCGGCGTCGGTCTCGACTCGCTCGACCGTTGCGCCGTCCACTTCGGCGAGCGCCGCCTGCTTCACCTTCTCGGCCGTGTCGCCCGTCAGCGCCTTCTC
>DATLQD010000061.1:0-10049 GCA_035535315.1 Gaiellaceae bacterium | reverse complement strand
ACGATGGAGGCCCTGACCGAGGTCGTGCGCGCGGGCAAGGCTCGCTACATCGGGTTCAGCGAGTGGAGCGCGGAGCAGATTCAGGCTGCGCTCGACCTGCCGGGCGTCGAAAAGTTCGTCTCGAGCCAGCCGCAGTACTCGCTGCTCTGGCGAAAGCCGGAGCGGGAGATCTTTCCGCTCTGTGCGAGGAACGGCATCTCGCAGATCGTGTGGTCGCCGCTAGCCCAGGGCGTCCTGACGGGGAAGTACCGGCCCGACGATCCGCCACCCGCCGGCTCGCGTGCGACGAGCGCCGCCATGGGCGGATTCATGGATCGCTTCACCTCGAGGCCGGTGCTCGAGGCGGTGGAGCGGCTCCGCGCTGTCGCGGAGGAGGCGGGCTTGACACTTCCCCAGCTCGCGCTGGTATGGGTTCTTCGCGAGCCGAACGTGGCGTCCGCCATCGTCGGCGCGAGCAGGCCGGAGCAGGTGGAGGCGAATGCTTCGGCGTCAGGGATCACGCTCAGCGAGGACACGCTGCGAGCCGCGGACGAGGCCCTCGGCGACGTCGTCGTGCGCTAGGCCCGGCGAAGTCCAGGCTCTGTCGCCCGCGGAACTTCGTAGCCCACCGGCGGCGTGTCGTTGCCCTCCGGATCGCGGACGAACGCCCCGCCGTGGGTCCCGCGAACGAATCTGAATCCGGTCTTGCGCCCTTTCGGGCGCCGGCCCCACAGACGCTCCTCGATCACCTCGCAGAGGTACGTCCGAACGTCCGCAGGGTCGGCTCCGAGCAACTTCGCGAGCCTTTGCTCGAGATCCACCGACTCCCGGGAGAGCATGACCGCAGTAGAGCAACCGTATCGGTCGTTGCCGAGCTGCGCGAACGCGAGCTCCGGCCGAGGGGCGATGCTCAAGCTATCTCGAATCAGGGATTCCCACAGGGCGGACCCGATGCTGATGAGGCGAGTGAGGTTGCTTTCCAGTCCCCTGCGCCAGACCCCGGTAACGCGGAATCGGGGATCCCAAAAGGCGCAGTCCGCCACCGATGAGGTAGTGAGGCTGCTTCCGGCCTCGCTTTCACCAGCAAGAAGGGTCCCCTCACCATGCGTAAGCTCCTGCTCCTCGCCACCAGCTTCGCCACACTCGCCGCTGCCACCGCCCTGCCCGCCGGCGCAATTACCCCGGCGTCGTTCACTCTGACCGCGGGCGCGCTCGCTATCACCTCGCCGACCAGCAGCGTATCGCTCGGAACGCAGGGAGCCTCGAACAGTTCGAGCACCATCAGCGGCTCGATCGGCGTTGTCACTGTCTCCGACGAGCGCGGTGGCCCAACGACCTGGACGGCGTCCGTGATTGCGAGCGCGTTCACTCCCGCGGCCGGCCCAGCCGACCCGGCGAGCAACGTCAGCTATTCGGCCGGCCCGATCACGGCTTCCGCACTCGTGGTCGCGCTGCCGGTGGCTGCACCGAACCTGACCGGAGTATCACCGGTCGTAACCGGCACGAGCACCGGAGTCAGCTCCGCTAGCTGGAACCCGACCATCTCAGTGTTCGTGCCCGCGAACTTTGCGCCCGGCGTCTACACAGCCACGATCACCAGCTCCGTCGCCTAACCAATGCGCGAACGAAGCGTACGCGGACGCCTGATCGCTCTGTCGGTGGTAGCCGGGATCATCGTCACCGCAACCAGCGCGCTCGCGGCCCTACCGCCACAGGCGATGGCGAGCTCGGGCAGCATCGGGGTCCGGCTCCTCGACGTACCGGCGGATTCGCCCGACGGCTCCCGCGCCCGCTCGTACATCGTCGAGCGGGTCGCACCCGGGACGACTGTCCGCCGCCGCATCGAGATCACCAACACCACCAGCTCGACTGCGGATATTGCGATCTACCCGGCCGCAGCCGACCTCCGCGGCACGTTCCGGTTCGCTTCCGGCCACAGCCGGAATGAGCTCTCCAGCTGGACGTCGGTGAGCCAGCTCGTCCTGCGCTTGGCGCCAGGCACCAGGGCAGTCGAGACGGTGACGATCGTTGTGCCGAAGCAGGCCTCGTCCGGCGAGCGCTACGCCGTCGTTTGGGCCGAGGTATCCGCACCGGCACCGGTTGCAGGCGGCGTGACGCTCGTGAACCGAGTCGGCGTCCGAATGTACGTCTCGATCGGGCCCGGCGGCGCGCCTCCGTCGAACTTTGAAATCAGCTCACTCACCGCGAAGCGCTCGGCTTCCGGCGAGCCGCTCGTCGTCGCGACGATCCACAACAGCGGCCAGCGCACGATTGACATCACCGGCAACCTCACACTCGATCAGGGCCCAGGCGGACTTCAAGCCGGGCCGATTCCAGTCAAGCTCGCATCGGCTCTCGGGCCCGGCGACTCGGCGACGGTGGCCGTGCCGCTCGACAAGCAACTCCCACGCGGTCCCTGGCGAGCGCACCTGAGGCTCAGAAGCGGACTGATCCAGCACATAGCCGTAGCGACGATCACCTTCCCTCCCCTCGTGACACCGGCCACCACAAAGGTCGTTCCGGCGGAGTCCAGCCACCTGATCCTCGTCGTGGTTGTCCTCCTGTGCTTGCTGGCGCTCGCCGCCCTCCCGCTGCTCCTCTCCCGGCGAGCCCGTCGGTGCCGGGGCGACTTTGAGCCGACCGCCACGGTCTGAGACCTAGGACGAGGCCGCGAGCTCCTCGAGGCGTCGGTGCGCGAGCGCCACGGCCATCGAGCCCTCCCCTACGGCCCCGGCAACGCGCTTGGTCGAGCCGTTGCGAGCGTCGCCGGCAGCGAAGAGCCCTGGGACACTCGTCTCGAGGGCGAGCGGGTCACGGTCGAGCGGCCATCCGGGAGGTCGGCTGCCGTTCACGAGTAGGTCCGGGCCGGTGAGGATGTAGCCCGCGTCGCTCAAGTCGACGTTTGTCTCGTTGGCCCAGCCCGTGTTCGGCACGCCGCCGATGCACAGGAACAGCGCCCGAGCCGCGAGGCGCTCGGCATTCCCCTGGGCATCGGCGACCGTGATCGCAACGAGGTTCTTCTCGTCCGCGTGGAGCTCGACGACCTGCGTTTGCAGACGAACGTCGATACGCGGATCACGCTCGATCCGCTCCACGAGATAGGCCGACATGTTCTTTCCGAGCCGCTCGCCGCGGACCAGCATCACGACGCGGGCGCCGTGATGCGCCAGGTGCAGCACGGCCTGCCCCGCGGAGTTGCCGGCGCCCACGACCGCGACGTCGTCGCCGCTGCACCGTGGCGCCTCGCTTCGGCCCGCGCCGTAGTAGACCCCGCGGTCGAGCAGCTCATCGATTCCAGGCACGTCGAGGCGTCGCCATTCCATCCCCGTCGCAGCCAGAGTCACGGTCGCCGTGAGCTCCAGCCCGTCGGCCAGCTCGAGCAGCGTGGGCCGACCAGGATCGAGGCGACCGCCAACCACGCCCCGGAGAAAGACCAGCTCGGCGCCGAACTTCTCCGCCTGGCGTCCGGCCAGGCGCGCCAGCTCCGCGCCGCCGATTCCTTCGGGAAAGCCGAAGAAGTTTTCGATCATGGAGGTGTACGAAGCTTGGCCGCCAGGGACGTCACGCTCGAGGACCACGGTCGTGAGCCCATCCGACGCTGCATAGACGGCTGCTGCGAGCCCCGCCGGCCCGGCCCCGACGATCGCAAGGTCGTAGTGCGAGCGCGTCGGGTCTGCGCGTTGCTGCCAATGTTTGGCTAGCTCCTCGAACGTCGTGCCGGGGTAGACGTCCTCCCCGTCGAAGACGACCGGGAGGTCGGGATCGACCAATCGATGCTCCGCCAGCAGCGCCTGAGCCTCAGGCGAGTCGGCCTCGAGCCATTCGAACGGCTGCGCTGCTCGGATCAGGTGGTCCCGCAACCGGTAGTGCTCGGGGTCGAGGGCAAAGCCGATCACCCGAACGTCGGGCCGGACCGGGCTCATCGCATGCGGGAGGTCAGCACGACGTCACGCCCCTGCATTGTCACAGCACTCGGCCCCTGCCGACTCTCGAGACCCGGTGTGTGCCCTCGGGATGACCGGCTGAGCCATCAGTTCATTGCCTCGACTGCGACCTCCATGTCGGGAACCTAACGCTGCGCACTCGGCCAGGATCGAACGCAATCAGCTCGGCCGGCCGGCGGCCCGGCTCGCGATCCTCGTCGGCACTACCTGCACGCGGCCGCGCGCCGTAGGCTTCTGAGAATGCCGGCGTGTCCCAGTTGCGGTCAGGACAACCCCGACATTGCGCGGTTCTGCCTCGCATGCGGGGCAGCGCTCGACGGGTCCGAACGGAGGGGCGAGGAGCGGCGTGTCATCTCCGTGATCTTCGTCGACCTCGTGGGCTTCACGTCCGAAGCGGAGCGCCTCGACCCGGAGGACGTACGCGCCCTCCTCGATCCCTACTACCAGCGAGTTCGGATCGAAATCGAGCGCCATGGAGGCTTGGTCGAGAAGTTCATCGGCGATGCGGTGATGGGCGTTTTCGGCGCGCCCGTCTCGCACGGCGATGATCCCGAGCGGGCGGTTCGCGCTGCGCTCGCTGTCCGCGAGTGGGCCGAGGGGCAGGACGGGCTGGACGTACGCGTCGCGGTCAATACCGGCGAGGCCATCGTGACGCTCGATGCGCGCCCCAGCTTCGGAGAGGCCATGGTCGCCGGTGATGTCGTCAACACCGCCGCGCGCCTCCAGAGTGCGGCGCCCACCGGATCGGTGTTCGTGGGCGAGGAGACCTACGCGGGCACGCGCACCGTGATCGACTACCGGCCGGCGGCGCCGGTCGCCGCCAAGGGCAAGTCGCTGCCGGTTCGCGCCTGGCTGGCGGTCGGGGCGCTCGCCGATGCGGGCGAGCGCCCGCTCACGCGCGCTCCGATGGTCGGCCGCAAGCGCGAGCTGGAGGTCCTGTCCGGCATCTGGGAGCGTGCCGCGACCGAACGCCGCCCGCAACTCGTCACCGTGTTCGGACCCGCGGGAATCGGCAAGTCGCGGCTCGCGCTCGAGTTCGCGCAGCTGGTCGCATCGCGCGGTGGGCGCGTGATGCGGGGCCGCTCGACTCCGTACGGGGCGAGCAGCCCGTATAGCGCTTTCACGCATCACATCAAGCAGATGGCGGGCGTGTTCGACAGCGACCAGCTGCCCGACGCGCAGGCGAAGCTAGACCGAGCGGTCGAGGACCTCGTCGGGCCGGGCGAGAGCGAGCAACACGCCGCTAACCTCGCGATGCTGATCGGGCTCGACGAGGGACGCGACGTCCCCGATCGCGAGACCCTCTTCTTCTCAGCGCGCGTGCTCGTTGAGACACTCGCCGCCCGCGAGCCGACGTTGCTCCTGTTCGAAGACATCCATTGGGCCGACGGCAGCCTGCTCGACTTGCTCGAGACACTCGCCGCGCGCACGCGCGATGTCCCCCTTCTGCTCCTCGCACTTGCGCGGCCGGAGTTGCTCTCGGAGCGTCCAGGTTGGGCCGGCGGTCTCCCCGCCTATACCGCGCTCCTGCTCGACCCGCTGTCGGACGAGGCCGCGCACGAGCTCGCGGAACGGCTACTTGCGCGCACGGACGAGCAGGAGCGGCTTGCGACCGCCGTCACCGAGACCGCGGAGGGAAACCCGCTCTTCATCGAAGAGCTCGCTGCGACGCTCGCCGATCGTGGAAGCGCAGAGTTGACGCAGCTTCCGACAAGCATTCGTGCGATCGTCGCGGCGCGCCTCGACGCGCTGCCGCCGACGGAGCGGGCGCTCCTCTTGGACGCCGCCGTGGTTGGAAGAGTCTTCTGGCGCGGCGCCCTGATGCGGATGGCGTCGCGGGAGGACCTTTCAGCGTGCCTGGGTTCTCTCGAGGCGCGCGACTTTATTCGTCGCGAGGCCGTCTCGCGAATCCAGGGCGACCAGCAGTTCGCCTTCAAGCACGGCTTGCTCCGCGACGTCGCCTACCAGACGTTGCCGCGCGCGGCACGGCGCGAGCGACACGGGATAGTAGCGAGCTTCCTCGAGGAGACGACCGGCGAGGTCGCGCAGTCCCACGAGGCGCTCGCGCACCACAGGCGCGAGGCCGGCGATCACGACCGCGCGGTTGAGCACTTCCTCGCCGCCGGTGACCAGGCGGGCCGCGGCTGGGCGAAGGAGCGAGCCGTCGCGCTCTACCGTGAGGCGCTCGAGCTCGTTCCGGAGAACGATGAGCGGCGCCGAGACATCGGGCGCCGGCTAGCAGTTGCCCTGCAGGCGCTGTATCACGTCCCCGACGCAGAGAGTCTGCGGCAGGGAGTCGCTCCGGCTAAGCCGGTTCCGGGGTCAGCGGGAAATCGTCCGGAGTGACGTCGCCGACGATCTCGTAGATCACGTCGACATTGTGGTCTCCCAGCCGCTCAGCATGCTCGCGGACGACCTCCTCGCTGGGCGCGTCATACACGCAGAACGATTTCGGCGTCCCGTCGGTGTCGAGGACGACGTGACTGTGCTCCCAGACGATCAGTGGGAAGTGATCCCTGACGAGCCGCTTGGAGCGCGTCGCAACCGTCGGCACCTCCGACTCGTCGACCGTGTACGTGCGCTCGATGACATATCTTGGCATGCCCTGATAATCGCCAAGGGGTCGCCCGGGGTCAAGTCTCCAGCGCCGCGCTAGTCTTTCGCGACGGGCATCATGACGTTTTTCGAGCCCAGGGATGCCGCGGCGAACAAGCCTGGTACGGGCCCGACCACCGAGGTCGGTCTCGGTGCCAAAGGTGAACCCACCCTTGACTGGTGGGGCGCGGAACACGGTGAAGAGGAGGTGGGAGTCCGATGAGCGTCGCGTGCACGCATCTCGATCAAATCCAGGTCACATCACTTCCGGATCGGATTGACGGGTGCGAGGAATGCCTGAAGATCGGCAGCGCTTGGGTTCACCTCCGGATGTGCATGACCTGCGGGAAGATCGGGTGCTGCGACTCCTCGCCGAACCGCCATGCGAGCAGGCATGCCGCGGAGGCGAGCCATCCAATCATGCGCTCGGCCGAGCCCGAAGAGGACTGGAGCTGGTGCGTCGTCGACGAGGTGGCCTTCGTGTACCAGACCGGCGATGCGGCATGACACGCGTTGCGGCCGGGATCGCTTCCCGGACCGGTCTGGAGCTTCCGCCGCTTCCGCTCGAAGACTGGGAGGACACGAAGATCACGCTCCATCTTTGGGTTCAGATCGTCGGGAAGATCCGGCTGGCCTCGACGGCTCCTCGAAACCACTGGTGGCACGTTCCGCTTTATGTCGACGTGCGCGGCTTAACGACCCGCCGAATGCACGCCCCGAACGGTCACAGCTTCGAGATCGCCTTCGATTTCATCGAGCACCGGTTGGTTGTTCGGACGAACACCGGCGCAGTCGAATCCTTCGAGCTCGTGGACGGGCTTTCTGTCGCGGAGTTTGACGAGAAAGTTCACGGCACTCTGAGAGCACTCGGGATTGACGTCCCGATCCGGGAGACCCCGTACGGAATTGCGATCACCACTCCCTTTGCCGAGGATCGCGACCATGCCACCTACGATCCCGTCGCGGTCGAACGTTTTTGGCGCGTTCTCGATTGGTCAGACGGGGTCCTGGAGGAGTTCTCAGGTTGGTTCTGCGGCAAGACCAGTCCGGTTCATCTCTTCTGGCATTCCCTCGACCTTGCCGTCAGCCGGTTCGGGGGGAAGCGGGCGCCAGTCTCGCCGAACGCAGATCCTGTGACTCGGGAGGCCTACTCCCACGAGGTGATCTCTTTCGGCTTCTGGCCCGGCGACCAGACCGTGCGAGAGGCGAGCTTCTACTCCTACACCTCACCGGAGCCGCCGGGACTCCGCCAAGAGCCCTTGAGCCCGAAGGCGGCGAAGTGGACCGACCAGGGCAGTGGCTCACTTGCACGCCTGAGCTTCGAGGACGTGCGAACCGCGAAGGAGCCGAGGGCGACGCTGTTGGGTTTCCTCGAGAGCGCCTACCAGGCCGGCACTCAGGCTGCCGGCTGGAATCGGGCGGAGCTTGCGTCCTCGTGGTGCCCGAGCCCACCGGAGCTCAGCCAGCTGCTTGGACGGTGACGCGCCGAGGCATTTCGCGCCTCGACAACAAGGGCCCAAAATCCGCAAGTAGCAGGACTTTGGAGTGGGTTTGATGGCGTAGCGCCGGCAGTCCACCAGGGAAGGAGTGCATCGTGACTCTCACGCAGTACTACACGGCGACCACCCTCGACGGCTTCATCGCCGACCCCGACAACTCACTGGACTGGCTGTTCACCCGCAAGCGCGAGGACGACGGGCTGTTGAACTACGGCGAGTTCATCGCCGACGTCGGTGCGATGGCGATGGGGTCGACGACGTACGAATGGATCCTCGACCACGAGTTCGCGGACAAGGATCCGGCGGAGTGGAAGTGGCCGTACGACATCCGGTGTTGGGTCTTCACGCACCGGCAACTGCCCGTCGTGTCCGACTCGGCCATCGAGTTCACGAGCGCCGACATCGCAACCGCGCACAAGGAGATGGTCGCCGCCGCCGGTGACCGGAACGTCTGGATCGTCGGCGGGGGAGATCTGGCCGGTCAGTTCGCCGACGTGGGGCTGCTGGACGAGGTCATCGTGTCAATCGCGCCGGTGACACTGGGTGGGGGCGCACCTCTGCTGCCCCGCCGGATCGAGCTGCGTCTCGACGAGCTCGGACGGAACGGCGATTTCGCCAGCGCCAAGTTTTCCGTCGTGCGCCGCTCGACCCCTGGAGGCTCTTAGGGCGCGTCGTACCCGCGGCACTGCGCACCGTCCTCCGCCCAGAGCTCCAACCGAAGCGGAGACCGGCGTCGGTGTCCAGGTCGCCGATATCGGCCTCCGATCGGTCCGCGACGGCTTCTGCTTTCTGCGAACATGTGTTCGTATGACCTCCAGCGGCTCGGCTTATGGACGTTTCCGCCGAGCGCTCGACAGGGGAAACCTTGCAGCAGCTCGCGCTAATGCGGTCGAGCTCAAGCACGTCGGTCTCGCCGAGGCCCTCGAACTCACCCTCCTGATCCTTGCCAGGGAGCCAACGCTCTTTCGAGCCGCCGCGCTCCGCTGGCACGCGCGCTACTGCACCGATACGAGAGCCTCGCTCGAGGAGGCGACCGCGGTGCTCGGGCTACTCGCGATGCTAGAAGGCCGTCGGGCGAGGAACGCAGCCCAGGCTCTTGCCGGACTCCTCGAGAGTCGGACGCTCTTGCCGGCTGCCGAGGTGCTTGTGCGCTGGGCGGAGGGGCGCTGACCAGGGGATTTACCCGCCTTGGCGTGGCGTCCCTGCTGCCGTGTCGGCTTAGGTGTGTGTTTCCTCGACCTCGACGACGACGAAGCGGTCGGTCTCCTGAACGATGCGCCAGCTTCGCCCACCTTGCGGCTCGTGCCCCGGCCGGACTGCCCACCAGCCGTCGGCGTGGTCGACTTCGTCCTGCTCGGCCCATGTCATCTGGATGACCGCGGCGCATTCGACAGCACCGCACTCACACCGGCGCGTGCGAAGCCCGTCCATTCCATGTTCGGTCATGCGGTATCGCGGAACTCGGGCGTCACAACCGCCGCTCATCCTAGGCTCCAAAGACGCTCCATGCCTGGGCCGCGAAGCCCCCTGACGGGTATGCCCGGTTCTCCAATGAGTCCAGAGCGTTTCCGGCGACTGCGCAGCTGTGCGCGCGTGCTGCCTTGCGGTTCGAGGATCGCTGCGATGAGTTTCGGGGTTGCGGGGGGTCTTTGTTTTGTGATCCCGGTAGCGTCCGATCCGAAGCTGGGATCGGCTGCTACGGGACGGTTCGAGTCCGAGGGAGGGAGATGTGATGTCTGAACAGAAGCTCGGAACGCGGGAGGAGTGGGAGGCGGCTCGGGAGGAGCTCGCCAAGCTCGAGGCGGAGCAGGCGGAGCGAAACGAGGAGATCAAGCGCAAGCGTCTCGATCTTCCCTGGGTGCGGGTCGAGAAGGAGTACGAGTTCGAGACCGAGGAGGGTAAGAAGAGCCTGGCGGAGCTGTTCGAGGGGCGCTCACAGCTGCTCGCCTACAACATCATGTTCGGCCCCGACTACAGGCTGGGTGCCTGCCCCGGCTGCAGCAACTTGGGCGACGGGCTCGACGGCTCGCTC
>DATLQD010000060.1:0-5136 GCA_035535315.1 Gaiellaceae bacterium | reverse complement strand
GGTGGCGCGAGCGCG
Organism: Gaiellaceae bacterium; assembly: GCA_035535315.1. Classification (GTDB taxonomy): domain Bacteria; phylum Actinomycetota; class Thermoleophilia; order Gaiellales; family Gaiellaceae; genus DASQGA01. Next base: position 5,121 of record DATLQD010000060.1, on the reverse strand, counting down.
TCCCGGAGCTCGGTTTCACACTCGACCTCTCGCACGCCGGCCTCTTCAAGAGCTTCGCGGCTACCTATCCGTCGCTCTTCGGCCTCGCGTCGGACGAGGACCTGACGCTCGACCGCTACGTCGACGAGCTCGGCCCAGCGGTCGCCGTGGCGCACATCTCGAATGCCCACGGACTCCTCGGAGAGGGCCTGCCCTACGGAAGCGGCGACCTCGACCTGGACCGCGCCGTCGCGCGTCTCGGAAAGCACGCCCGGTTTCTCGTCGCGGAGATCAACGAGCCCGACCACGCCCGCTCCCCCGACATGAAGCGCGGCTATCTGGCGATCGAGAACGCCCTTGCCCAGCCGGAGCCGCCGCCGGCTCCCCGGCCGAGACGCCTGCGGCCGGACGACTTCGACTGGCAGGCCGTGCTCGGCTTGCGAGATCCGGTGCCGTCGCTCCTCGACCTGCAGGAGCGGTTCGGCGGACGGCGCATTCTCCTCACCGGCGGCGGCGGCTCCATCGGCCGGGCGCTGACCACCTTCCTGCTCGGTTTCAGGCCGGAGTCCGTCACGCTCCTCGACGCCCACGAAGCCTCGCTGACCGCCGACCGACGCGCGCGGGAGTCCGACGCGACCGTTCGCTACGCCCTCTGCGACGTCCGCGACCTCGGCCGGATCGAGCGGGAGGTCGCACAGAACAAGCCGGACGTCGTCTTCCACCTCGCTGCGTACAAGCACGTCGACTGGGCCGAGGTCTACCCCGAGGAGTTCGTTGATACGAACCTGCACGGGAGCTGGAACGTGCTGCGGGCAGCAGAGCGAGCAGACGTCGACACGGTTGTGGTCGCATCGACCGACAAGGCGGCTCTCGCCGCGTCCTTCTACGGCCGGACGAAGCGCTTCATGGAGCAACTGACGGCGTTCGCAGCGCGCCGGGCCGGAGGGCCGCGAATCGCCGTGCGGTTCGTGAACGTCCTCGGAAGTGCCGGAAGCGCCTCGGAGCTCTTCCTCCGACAGGCCCGCGGCGGCGTGCCGCTCACGGTCACCGACTCCGGCATGGTGCGCTACTGGATCACGATGGCGCACGCGGCAACGTTGGCCGCCCAGGGCGTCCTCCTCGCCTCCGAGGGCGTCAGCCTGGCCACGTCGGCTGCGCCCATGACCCTCACCGTCGGCGAGCTGGCCGAACGGATCTGGAGCCAGGCGGGTCGCGCAGGGGGCCCCGACTTCGAGACAGTCGGGATCAGACCGGGCGAGACGCTCAGCGAGGTTCTGACGGGACCGGGCGAAGAACTCGGCCCCGAGCGGCATCAGGGCATCGCGCCAATCCTGGGGGAGATCCCTTCGGCGGGGCCGGCCTGGGTGCTGGAGCGGTTGTCCGAACGCGGAAGCCGCGAGGAGTCGCGCGCCATCTGGCTCGACGCGATGCGGCGTCCCGGGCTCCTGGCGCAGACCGCCGCCCGCTCATAGAACCGACGTCGACGACAATTCGAAAGACTGGGTAGATGATCCAAGTAACGACGCTGAGGGACAGCGGCCAAACGGCCGATGAGGTTGCGCGCCGCGTCGTCGCGTTCGCCGGAGCCGCCGAGCGGTCGCTCGACCTGGCCCTGTATGACGTCGATCTTCTCGATGCGGAGGCGAAGCTCGTGGCGGACACGCTCGTGGCCGCTCACGAGCGTGGTGTCGCGGTTCGGATCGCCTACAACCTGGACTACGCGGCGCCGATTCCCGTCCCCCCTCCGCCGGAAGGCGTGCCGGACCTGATCGAGCAGCTCCCCGTTGAGACGAAGGGAATCGCGGGGGAGCCTGACCTCATGCACCACAAGTACGTAATCAGGGACGGCGAGAGTGTCTGGACCGGCTCTATGAACTGGACCGCCGACTCCTGGACGCGCCAGGAGAACGTCGTCGCAGTCGTTCACCATGAATACGTCGCCGCAAACTACACGCGTGACTTCGAGGAACTTTGGCAGACGGGGAACGTCGCGACGAGCGGAGACATCGATCCAAACCCGATCCGCGTCGACGGCCGCAAGGTTCGGACCTGGTTCTGCCCCGGCCGGGGCGAGTCCCTCGCCCACCGGATTGCGAACCGGATCGCCCGGTCGCGGGAGCGGATCCGGATCGCTTCACCGGTCCTCACGTCTGCCCCGATCCTCGGCAGCCTGGCGGAAGCCGTCGCCGATCGGAAGATCGACATCGCCGGAGTCGTGGACGGCACTCAGATGAAGGGCGTCTACTACCAGTGGCGGCTGAACGGCAACGCCGCCTGGAAGATGCCGCTCCTCGAGGGAATCTTTCGTAACGCTCCCTTCTCAGGCAAGCGTTCGACGCCGTACGGACGCGGCGACAACGTGCACGACTACATGCACGCCAAGGTCACGATCGCGGACGACACGGTGTTCGCAGGAAGCTACAACCTCTCGCATTCCGGCGAGCAGAATGCCGAGAACGTCCTCGAGATCCACGATGCAGACCTCGCAGACCGGCTGGCCGCGTTCGTGGACGAGGTGCGGGCGCTTTACCCGCCTGCTCCGCTCCCCGGCGAGAGCGAGGAAGCCGACGAGCGAAGAGCCGCCGCGCGGGGCTAGCTCACTTGGTTCCGAATAGTCGGTCGCCCGCGTCGCCGAGGCCCGGCAGGATATAGCCCCGCTCGTTCAGGCCCCGGTCGATCCCGGCGACGACGACGGCCACGTCCGGATACTCACGGTGGAGGCGCTCGATACCCTCCGGGGCGGCGATCAGGGCGATCAGCCGCACCGAGTGCGCCCCCGCGGCTTTCACGGTCGTGACCGCGGCCGCAGTCGAGTTGCCCGTCGCAAGCATCGGGTCGAGCAGGATCACGTCCCGCTCGGCGATGTCGTTCGGGAGCTTCACGTAGTACTCGACCGGCTCGAGTGTCTCCTCATTTCGGTAGAGGCCGATGAACCCGACACGGGCGGCAGGGATCAGCGAGAGCACGCCGTCGAGCATGCCGATGCCTGCGCGAAGAATCGGGCAGATCGCGACCTTTTTGCCGGAGATCCGCTGCACGGTCGTCCGCTCGAGTGGAGTAGCGATCTCCACCTCCTCCGTCGCGAGGTCCTTCGTCGCCTCATACGTAAGGAGAAGGGTCAGCTCGTTCACGAGCTGGCGGAAGAGCTGGGTCGGTGTCTCGACATCCCGCAGCATTCCCAGCTTGTGCTGGACGAGCGGGTGCGTGACTTCGATGACGCGCTCGGTCGCCACCGTAGCGCTCACCGGTACGCCGTGAAACCGCGAAAGTCGGGGTAAAGCGGATGGCGCTGGCAAAGGGTGTCGCTGCGCTCGTTTAACGCGGCGAGGTCCGGACTCTCGGAGAGGGCACCGGTGATGATGCTCCCAACCTCGGCGGCATCCTCCTCGTCGAAGCCCCGCATCGTGATCGCCGGCGTCCCCAGGCGAAGGCCTGAGGCCACGGTCGGAGGCCGCTCGTCGAATGGCACCGTGTTTCGGTTGGCAGTGATCTTCACCTCGTGCAGGCGCTCCTCGGCCTCCCGGCCCGTCCAGGAGCTGCGGCGCAGGTCGATCTGCATCAGGTGCGTGTCGGTGCCGCCGGTCAGGAGCTCCAGGCCTCCCTCAACGAGCGAGTCGGCGAGCGCGTCCGCGTTCGCCCGCACCTGAGCCTGGTAGGAGCGGAATGCCTCCGAGCTTGCGATCTTGAAGCAGGTCGCCTTCGCGGCGATCGTGTGGCAGAGGGGCCCACCCTGCATGCCCGGAAAGACAGCCTTGTCGAGCGCCTGGGCGTGCTCCTCCTTGCAGAGCACGAAGCCGGCACGAGGCCCGGCCAGGGTCTTGTGCGTGGTCGACGTGACGAAGTCGCAATGAGGCGTCGGGTTCGGATGGAGCCCGGCGGCCACGAGCCCGGCGAAATGGGCCATGTCGCAGAGGAGGAGCGCGCCAACCTCGTCCGCAATCTCCCGGAACCGGTCGGCCTCGATCTTCCGAGGATAGGCGGAGCCCCCGCAGATGATCAGCTTCGGCTTGCACTCCTTCGCGATCCGACCGACCTCGTCGAAATCGACCAGATTCGTCTCGCGATCGACCCCGTAGCCGGCGATGGTGTAGAGACGCCCGGAGAAGTTCACCTTGAGCCCGTGCGTCAGGTGGCCTCCATGGTCGAGGCGAAGGGCGAGGATGGTGTCCCCGGGCTCGAGGCAGCTGAAGTAGACCGCCATGTTCGTCTGCGCCCCGGCGTGAGGCTGCACGTTCGCGTGCTCGGCACCAAAGAGCGACTTGGCGCGGTCGATCGCGAGCTGCTCGATCTCGTCGATCACCTCGCAGCCGCCGTAGTAGCGCTTGCCCGGGTATCCCTCGGCGTACTTGTTCGTGGGCACGCTGCCCACGGCCTCGAGCACGCTCGGCCAGGTGAAGTTCTCCGACGCGATCAGCTCGATCTGCGCCCGCTGGCGCTCGAGCTCCCGGCCGAGCAAGGCGGCGATCTCCCCGTCGATCTCTGCAAGGCCTGCCTGGCGGAGCTGCTCGAACGTCTCCTGAGCGACGGCCACGCGAGCAGCTTACTGAGAACCTCTGTCGTAATGAGGCGACTCAGAACTTTATTGCGATAGAGGTTCTTGGGTGTGGGCGTAACCCGAAAGGGGTACACGGCGTTTCCCGGATATGGAAGACGCGAACCTGATCCTCCTCGCCCTCGTCGGCACCGTGGTGGTCGCACCGCTCGCCCGCGAGTACGCAGACTTGCGGCAGGCGTGGGGCCTCGGGCGGCTTGCGGCGCTGGCAACGACGCTCCTCGTGCTCCCGTCGCTCGGGATCGGTTTGGCGCTCTCGCTTCCGCTCGCCGAGCGCCCCACGCTGCAGTGGACGGCCGCCGTCGTCGTGGCCATCGTGGTCTACTCGCTCGCGGCTGCGGGCGTCAGGGCGACGGCCGAACGACCAACGGCCCCAGAGCTCGACCGCCGCTAGTTAGCCCGCCGCCGCCGCAAGCCTTGCGAGCGCCTCGGCCGCAGGACCTGCTCCCTCACGGAGGACCGCCGGCTCGGGGCCGGTGAGGTCGAGCACAGTCGACGGCGTTCCCGGCAACTGACCCCCGTCGACGACGACGGCCGCCTGGGAGCGGATCTCCGCGGGAATGTCCTCGATCCTGGCCGGGTCGGGCTCC
>DATLQD010000059.1:0-12310 GCA_035535315.1 Gaiellaceae bacterium | reverse complement strand
GCCGAAGCGTGTCGAAAGCGACGCCTGGAACAGTCATCTCCTTTCGCCCAAGGCGGAACGTCGTCGACCCGACGAGGCCCTCGCCTGCGTACCCGTGCGCGTCGATATGTCCGTCCTTGACCTCAATCCAGGCCTTGAGCTGGTTCGCCTCACGAAAGCGGTCGGCATCGCGCAGTCGTCCTAGGTCGCCCTCCTCGAGCCGATCGGGCGGCGGCTCGTCGTAGTGACCGACGCCCACTTGGAACGGGATCTTCGGCAAGCCCTGGATCGCCTCCGAGGGAATCCAGGAGATAGCCGTCACGGAAGACTCGATGCGCATGGAAACCTCCTCGCGGATATCCCAACGCTAACCCACCGCCCTCCCGATAGATAGGGTCGCGGCGGTCTGGCCCCTGCGCCCAGCAATTGCTCTGGGTCGATGTGACACCGACTGTGAACCCGAGCCGTCCCGACGCCGCCGGTTCCAAGCCGCTAAGAGTGATTGTCAATCGTTCTGAGGTGCTCACGGCCATCGGCGGAGAGGCGTCCGTAAGCGTCGCCGCCGAGCGCACGGTGTGAGGCCGGGTCGAGATGTCCCAGTAATTCCAGTTCCTCGAACGCCTCCCAGTGCCAACCGTCAGCGATCAAGTCGGACTCGGCCTCGTCGCGCATCAGTTCCCTGAAGCTGTGAAGCTGGGAGACGTTGAGGGCATCCGCGTCACGAAGACGAATGCGAAGCAAGTCGAGGAGCTCGTTAAAACTCGGAACGTCAACAGCCACCTCGCCCACATGATGAGTGGTCTCAACCGCAACTTTCTACCCTCGTAAGCTGACGCCGTGCTCTTCTTCGAGCGCGAGGCAGCCGAGGCGATGATCAGCGAGGTTCGGGAGGACGAGCCGATGCTGGCGGACGGGGTGCCGGTCGAGGCGATCGAGCTCGGCTCAGGACCGCCAGGAGCGTGAGGTCCGAATGGCCGAGCTTCTGATCTCTTCGCGGAAGACAAGTCAGGACGACCTGCGCTCACTCATGGATTGTCTGAGCGTCGCGATCCCAGAGGCAACCGCGTTTCTAGCGCCAATCGAGACGCTGCCGAGCAAGCGCGACTGCGAACGGGTCCTGTCAGATCGTCGCGATCCGTCTGAGGTCATCCCCAACCTCTCGACACGCTGGGTCTGCGTCTCGACGAGCGAGGGCCACGTGGCTTTCGTGAAGATTATCCGACTTCCCGGCGTTGGAAGCGCGCAACTCACCCTTGAGTACGTTGTCTGGCAATGAATGTGGGCGGCCTGCCACCACAAGACCAGCACGCCATCCGGGAGCGCGCCCGCCGGCCGGCGGATGTGCCGCCTCGTCGCCGAGGCCACTACGGACGAGCAGCCAGGAGATCAGCGAGTTCGAGTTCCACATCTCGCCTGCATGTAGCTCGTCGCGTCCCCAGACCGGCGTGGGCACGTCCGGCACTAGTTCAAGGACGCGCTGTGCGAGAAATGGGTCCTCTGTGAGCCGTTGTGGACTGTCGACCGCCTCGTCAACGTCTGGGATCATGCCATTACGCCAGCATCGGATCTCGTAGCGGAACATGCGCAGCGGGCGAGCCCAGCGGCTGCCGACCACGCCTTCGGCGACGACGCCGCGCAGCGCCCCGTCTCCGTCACGTATCGGTGCCTGCTCGATCACGAACTCTCCCTCTGGCAATCGGACCACGAGCGCGGAGTGGTAGAGGTCCTTGGTTTGTCGCTTCTCAAGCCGCGCTAGCACCGCCTCGAAAATGCGCCCGTTCAGCCGCACGAAACGACCGCCGGCCCCTAACGGAAGCCAGTAGAGATCAACGCTTGGTCGAATCAACTGCCTCTTCATCTGGCTAGCACCTCCGACGTCTCGGCCGCTTGCTCCTCCTCGAGCAGGCGGTAAAAAAGGCGCCGGCCCTCCTCCTGCGCGCCGCCGTGCCGAGCTCGGTCGAGGTTCCCACGCAGCTCGAGCAGGTGCTGGGCGAGCTGCGGTTGATCGCGAAGCTGGAGTTGGATCGGTGCGACGATGCAGCCGCGGTCGATCTCGTCCTCCCAGTACGGACACAGACTGCCTGGGCAGCTCTCGGTGCGGCCGACGGCGTCCTGGAGAATGCAGAGCCCACCGTTCATCGCGCGCCTCCTTGTTCGATACGGCCAGCATGAACCGGCGCACGCGTCCAAGCATCGGCGAAAAGGCACCATTTTTGTGCGGACGATTACTGATAATGACCGCATGCATGAGCCTGATCGCCTCCGTGGGCTAGTCGACGCGGGCATTGCTCTGAGCTCCGAGCTCTCGCTCGACGACCTGCTGAAAAAGCTGGCGGAAACGGCGGCCAGCTTGACCGGCGCCCGCTATGCGGCACTCGGCGTCATTGACGAGTCCGGCACCGGCCTCGAGCGGTTCGTCCATACCGGCATCGACGCCGAGACGGTGGACGCGATCGGTGAGCTCCCGCGCGGAAACGGCATCCTCGGTGCGCTGATCACCGACGCGCGCTCGCTCCGCTTGACTGCAATCACCGACGATCCCCGCTCGGTCGGCTTCCCGCCGAATCATCCGCCGATGCGCGGCTTTCTCGGCGTGCCGATCGCCCTGCGCGGCCGGGCCTACGGGAACCTCTACTTGACCGAGAAGGCCAAGGGCCCCTTCACCGACGAGGACCAAGAGCTGGTCGAGACACTGGCCAGCCAGGCGGCGGTGGCGATCGAGAACGCACGCCTTTACGAGGACGCGACCAACTGGTCGGCGCAGCTCGAGGCGCTGAACGAGGTCGGGACGGCGTTGGCCGGCGAGATCGAGCTACCCCGTCTTTTGAAGCTCATCTCCCGGCGGTTGCGCGGCCTGATCAGTGCGCGCGTTGTGACGATAGCTTTGTCCACCTCGTACGGGACGCTGCGAATCGAGGCGGCCGACGGTGCCGACGACGAGGACATCCTCGGCCTGCAGCTCAAGCGGGCGGGATCGAAGAGCGGCGCGGTGCTCGAGAGTCGCCGCGCGGAGCGCGTCGACTCGCTTGCCGACGATCCCGAAGTCGACCAGGAGGCCACCCGGGTCCTCGGTGCTCGCACGGGCCTCTACGTGCCGCTTGTCGCCCGCGGCCGCTCGATCGGCGTCATCGGAGCGCACGACAAGGAGGGCGAAGACCCTCGCTTCAGCGACGACGACGTCCGCCTTGCTGAGACCTTCGCCACGCGCGCCGCGGTTGCCGTCGACCTTTCGGCCCGTGTCGCCGGCGATGCGCTGCGCCGGGTCGTCGAGGCGCAAGAGCTCGAGCGCAGACGCCTGGCGCGCGAGCTCCATGACCAGACCGGTCAGGAGCTGACTTCGGTGCTCCTCGGCCTGAAGGCGGTCGAAGAGGCTAAGAGCGGCGCCGAGCGCGCTGAGGCGCTGGCCGCCGTCCGCGAACAGGTCGTCGAGACGCTACACGACGTGCGCCGCCTGGCCGTCGAGCTGCGGCCCAAGGCATTGGACGACTTCGGCCTCGTGCCCGCGCTCGAACGCCTGCGTGACACCTTCGCCGAGCAGACCGGCATGCGGGTCGACCTCGAGTCGCGAATCCGCGAGCGGCTGCCGACCGATGTCGAGACCGCCCTCTATCGCATCGTCCAGGAGGCGCTGACCAACGTCGTCAAGCATGCCCAGGCGACCGCCGTCAGCATTGTCCTGGCCCCCAAGGACCGCGCGGTCACGGCACTGATCGAGGACGACGGCCGCGGCTTCACCCCCGACGGCAGTGGCGAGGGTCTCGGGCTCCTCGGCATGGGCGAGCGGCTGGCGCTGTTCGGGGGGAGGCTAAAGATCGAGTCAAGCCACGGTGCCGGGACGACGATCGTTGCCGAGGTGCCCCTGTCATGAGCGACACGCTCATCCGCGTTCTGATCGTCGACGACCATGCCGTCGTCCGGAGCGGCCTGCGCAAGGTGCTCGAGTCCGAAGGCGACATCGAGGTCGTCGGCGAGGCCGGCGATGCCAAGCACGCCGTCTTCGAGACGCGGGCCCGGAAGCCCGACGTGATCCTGATGGATGTCGTCATGCCGGGAAAGAGCGGCATCGAGGCGACCCCCGAGGTCCTTCAGGACGCCCCCGAGGCCAAGGTCCTGATCCTCTCGATGCAGGACGACCCGAACTACGTGCGCGAGGCCTTCGCCGCCGGCGCCGCCGGCTACATCCTCAAGGAGGCTGCCGACACGGACGTCGTCGCTGCCGTGCGCGAGGTGGCCGGCGGCGGGCGCTACGTGCACCCCACCCTCGGCGCGCGCATGGTCGCCGCCGATGCTGAGGAGCGGAAGCGAGCCGAAGACGACCCGCTCTCAGACCGCGAGCGCGACGTCCTGCGCCTGCTGGCCTTCGGCCACACCAACCAGGAGATCTCGGAAAAGCTCTACATCTCGGTCCGCACGGCCGAGACGCACCGCGCGCACATCATGCAGAAATTGCGCCTCTCGACGCGTGCCGAGCTCGTTCGCTACGCGCTCGAGCAAGGCATGCTCGAGATAGATCAGGACGACTGACTCGCGGCGGAAGAGGTGCGTGAAGTTGGTCGCCAGCCGCGCCGCCAGGCTTTGCGCACGACCAGCTTGCGCGGCGAGCGACCGGCCGCGCGCTGTTCCGCAGCTACCAGCTCTTGGCCCGGGACTGGCTCTTGGGCCGTTGCACACGGACGCGCGCATCGACGGCGATGCAGCGGTCCGGCAGCGCGAGCACTGGGTTCAGATCGAGCTCGGCGAGGGCGGGTAAGTCTTCGCCAAGGCGCGAGAGCCGGCAGACGAGATCGATGAGCGAGGCAACGTCGGCGGCCGGCGCGCCTCGGAAGCCTTTGACGAGGCGGCCAGCCTTGCTGGTCGTGACCAGCTCCTCGGCGTCGACGTCGGTGAGCGGCGCGATGCGGAAGGTGGCGTCCCCGATCAGCTCGGCGAAAACGCCCCCGGGGCCGAAGGCGACCAGCGGGCCGAAAACGGGATCTTGGACGAGGCCGGCCAACAGCTCGGCGCCGCCTCTGATCATCGGTTGGACGATCACGGGGGTGCCAATCCTTGCGACGGCAGCGCGGACTGCATCGGCGTCGCCGAGGTCGAGGTCGATGTTGCCGCTTTCGGTCTTATGCGCGCCCGCGGCGGCAGTCTTGACGACGACGGGGTGGCCGAGGGCGGCGGCGGCTTCGATCGCCTCGTCGGCCGAGTGCGCGACTACCTCGCCGACAAGCGGGATCCCGTAAGCGAGCAAGAGGGCGCGGGTGTCAGCCGGCTCGAGCCAGGCGTCGTCTCGATCGGCCAGCACTCGGTCGATGACCGCTGCGGCCGTGGCGCGGTCGACGTCCAGTTCAGGAATGGAGCCGAGTGGGCGGCGCAACCAGTCCGCGCGCTCAGCGGCCCGGCCCAAGGCGCGGGCGGCCGACTCAGGGTAGACGAAGGCGGCGGCAGCCCGGGGCTCCGCGCGGAGTGCCTCTGGGATGCCTTCGGCGCTCATGACGACGGCGAGAACCGGCTTGTCGCCGCCACCGGCACGGGCGATGGTGGTGGCGACCTCGTCAGCCTTCGCGCTGACCGCCGGGACGAACAGGACGATGACGGCATCGACGCCAGGGTCTTCTAGCACCACCGGCAGAGTCGCCTCGTATGAGGCTGCCGTCGCTGAGCCGAGCATGTCGATCGGGTTTGCGAGACTCGCCTCAACCGGCAGGAGCGCCTCGAGTCGCTTGCAGGTCCCTTCAGCGAACGGTGGCAGGGTCAAGCCAGCCGCCTCACAGGCGTCGGCGCACATGATCCCGAGTCCACCGGCATTGGTTAGCACCGCCACGCCGCGGCCGCGAGGAGCCGGTTGTGTCGATAAGAGTGTCGCGACGTCGACGAGCTCCTCCAGCGAGCCGGCACGGATGACTCCGGCGTGGTGGAAGAGCGCGTCGACGGCCGCCTCGGAGCCGGCCAGGGCGGCTGTATGCGAGCTGGCCGCGCGAGCGCCGGATGCCGTTGTCCCGCTCTTGACGGCGAGGATCGGCTTGCTACGCGCGACGCGGCGTGCGAGCTCGGCGAATTTGCGCGGGTTCCCGAACGACTCGACGTAGAGAAGCAACACTTGGGTGCGGGGGTCGTCTTCCCACCACTCGAGCAGATCGTTCGAGGAGACGTCGGCCTTGTTCCCGATGGAGACGAACGCCGACAACCCTAGGCCGCGCGACTCGGCCGCCTCGAGCATGGCAAGCCCGAGCGCGCCGCTTTGGGAGGAGAAGCCGATGTTGCCTGCAGGCGCCTGGCGAGAAGCGAAGGTTGCGTTCAGGCGTGTCGCTGCCGACGCCACGCCGAGACAGTTTGGCCCGATCAGACGGGCACCGTGAGCGCGGACGAGCGCGAGCAGCTGACGCTGCCGGTCGGCCCCCTCGGCGCCGACCTCGGCGAAGCCGGCCGAGATGACGATCAGCGCCCGCACTCCGTTGCGCAGTGCCGACTCGGCCGTCTCGAGCACGGCGGCCGCGGGAAGGCAGACGACGGCCAGATCGACCGGGTCAGGAATCTCGTCGATCGACTTGTAGGCCCGAACGCCAGACACGGCCTCGCCGCTGCGGTTGACGGGATAGGCGGGTCCGGCGAAGTCGCCGGTCACGATGTTGCGGAAGAGCTCGCCACCGATCGTGCCACGCCGCGGCGACGCGCCGAATACCGCTACCGACGCCGGCTCGAAGAACGGCCGCAGCGAGGCGGCGACGGCGGTGTGGTCGCGCCCGGCGACGCGGGCCGCGTAAGCGGCGGTCGCGGCGATCGGGAACGTCACCTCGACTTCACCACCGGTGAGGGTTCGCGAGAGGCTGAAGCCGGCTTCCGAGAACACATGCAGCATCGGTTCGTTCTCAGCCATCACCTCGGCAACGAAGCGCGTGATTCCCTGCTCGGACGCTCGCGCCGCGAGCCGCTCGAGCAGGCGCGTACCGACGCCGCGCCTGCGGTAGCCGTCGGCGACCGCAAAGGCGACTTCGGCCGCCTCGCGGTCGCGCAGGCGCGCGTAGCTGGCCAGAGCGACGAGCCGCTCACCGTCGTCAGTGGCGACCGCGCCGATCAGCGCCCCACGCTCTGCCCAGTCGGGCTCGAGGTCCGGCGCGACGAGATGAGCGTCGACTGGCGGACTGCCGTGGAAGCGCAGATAGAGGCTCTCGTCAGAGAGCTCGGCGAAAAAGCTGACCAGAGCGTCGGCGTCGTCCCGCGCCGGCGCGCGCAAACGAAGCGTGCTGCCATCGCGCAGGATCACGTCGACGGCGGTGTCCCCTTCGTTGGCGGGCCGCAGCTTCTCATTCATGGGATTTGTCTTCGTAACCGCCATGGACGCTAGTGCGACATTGTCCCCTTCGGGTTGCCGACCTTGAGCAAGCCCACCTGGCCGAGGTCGACGTGTGCGAAGGCGTGCGAGACGAACGGGTAGAGGCCTTCCTCGTCGAGCTTGACGTCGAAGACGCCGCCACCACCGGCAGGGACGAGAACCGTCTGGACGCCATTCTGGGGCGGGTTGGTCAGGTCGCCGTTCACCCAGGCGCGGTCGAGCAGCCCGCCGACGACGTGGAAGTTCGTGTCCAGTGTCGGACCGGCGGCGACAACGTAAAATCGGGTCGTGTCGCCGGGCTTGGCGGTCAGCGGATGCGTGACGTATTGATTGGCGTAGCCGTTGAAAGTCGTCCAGTCGGGCATCATCGCGCGGGCCTTGGCCATGTCCAGCGAGGCCGGCTCCTTGATCCCGTCGCCCGAGAGGTACCACTCACTCGCGACGAGCACGTACTCGTTGTCGACCGCCGGTAGCGGCGTCGCCGGGTCAACCACGATCGCGCCGTACATGCCGTTTGCGATGTGTGCCAGGACGGGCTTGGTGCCGCAGTGGTACATGAACACACCGGGATCTCCCGCCTTGAAGCGGAAGGTGAAAGAGTCACCCGGCATCACGTCCTTGAAGGCGAGGTTCGGCGCGATCCGAGCGGCGTGGAAGTCGATCGAGTGCGGAACTGCCCCACCGTTTTTCAACGTCATCTCGACCGTCTGGCCTTCGCGCACGTGCACTACCGGGCCGGGCGCGCCGTGGCCGTCGAAGGCCCAGGTGTTGTACTTGACGCCGGGCGCGATCTCGACGGTCATGTCCTTCAGGGTCATCTGCACCTTGACCAGGTCGCCGGCCGGGACGGGCGGTAGCGCAGCGTCATAGGCGTTGTGCGCCTCAGCAAGCGCCAGCGCGTTCTCCGGCACGACGCCGGCGAAACTGTTCAGCGGCAAGGCGGCGTTGTGGCCGGTCGCGTGGTTGTGCGTCGCCGCGGGCACGGCGGCATCTGCACCCGAAGCCGAATCGCGCGCATCGCGGGCGTCTGCCCACATCATCAGCGCGAAGAAGCCGACGACCGCCACCAAGATCCCGAGCAGCATCGCGGCGACCTTGAAGAACGCGCTCGAGTCTGGCTCGACCGGCTGGTGGTACGGGGTGGCGGCGGGGTGTGAGGCCATCAGGGAATCTCTCCTTCGAGGGTGTCTGAGTTGAACGTAGGAGCCGCGCCCGATTGCCGCGCCCTGGCATGACCGCAGGTCGATCGGTACATAGCCGCGGACTTTGTCGCGGGTTTCCCGTAAAAGGATCCTCGGGAGTTCGAGCCGGCGCCGGCGTTATGCGTCAGAACCCGAGCCCGAACCTTGCCGGACGGGCCTGAGCGGCCTGCCGGAAGCCAAGCATCCCGATCGGGCGCTCGCCTTCGACAACCGGCAGATGGTGGATGCCGCGCTCAGCCATGAGCAAGAAGGCCTCCTCAACCGTTGCCTGGACCGAGACGGCGATCGGCTCGGCGGTCATCCACTCGCGGGCGCGCGCCTCGCTGGGATGGACGCGGCCGGCGAAGGCGCGCAGGAGGTCGCGCGAGGTGAGGATGCCGACCAGGTGCCCGTAGGCTGCGACAGCCGCCGAACCGATATCGGCAGCGCGCATCTTCTCGGACACCTCGGCAAGTGTGTCCTCCGGGGCGACGACTAACGCCGGCACCATGAGCTCGGCCACTGAGCGCCCATCCGTGCCTCCCGTATCGATCGCCGCCGGGCGCACCGGGAACTCGAGCTCGACTTCGACCTGGACAGCTGCCTGCGACTCGGCCTGCTCGGCCGAGGCCTCGACGCCGGCCACTGCGCCAAGGAAGGGAGCTAGGTAGCGGCCCACGATCTTCCCGGGCGGCCACCAGAGTGGCTCGGGACTGATCGTTGCCGCCTCGCCCACGCCGCGGGTGATCTCTTGGCGGAAGTAGCGCGGCTGGCCACCGGTCAGCAGGAGCCCGCGCAGCACCGGCCGAAACGGCTCGGGTGCGAGGTCGGAGCCGGCGCCCGCGGCGATTACCGCCGCCACCGTGTCCGCTTGCTGGGCAGCAAGGCCGCCCTGCTTCAGCGGGAAGTTGGTGATATCGCCGGCGGCGAAGACATCTTCGAGGCCGCGCACCCGCCCGTACTCGTCGACGGGGATGAATCCGTCGCGCGTTTGGGGTAGACCGTCGAGCCGCGGGCCTCGGAGCAAAGGCAGCGCGACGACGCGGTCAGCGGCGAGACCCCCGTCGGGAATCAGCTCCAGCCCTCCGTCGACGACTTCACTCGGATAGGTAGCGGTGTGAACGGCGATTCCGCTTTCGTCAAGCAGTCCGCGTACGGCCCTACTAGCGGCATCACCAAACAGCTGCAGCGGCTCCTCCTCGGGCGTCACCAGTGCAAGCTCAACATCGAGCTCGTGCTCGCGCGCGTAGGCCGCCGTCATGAGCGCAAGCTCATAGATCGGCAAAGACCAGACAGACCCGCTCGGGACGACGAAGGCGACGCGGCGCACGGCACCGGCGCTGATCTCCTCGAGCAATCGGCGCATCCGGTCCGTATCGGCAGGGCCACGGAAGGTCAGTGCGCCCGTTACGGCAACGGCCGGCACGGCCCCACAGGCGACGAGCAAGACGTCGTACGGCAGGTCCCCGACAGAAGTATGAGCCTCACGGCGCTGGGTGTCGACGCCTACGAGTTCGCCCAAAGAGAAGGAGGCGCCGGCTTTGGGAGCCAACTCGGATAGCTCGAAGTGCCGCGCTTCGCCGAGGGCGAAAGGCTCTGCTACCGACAGCGGGCGGTACCAGAAATGCGGCTCCGATCCGAGCAACTCGACCGATACACGCTCCTCGGCTAGCGCTCGAAGTGCGAGCGCCGCTTCGAGTGCGGCCACGCCACCGCCGGCGATCAAGACCCGCATCGCCATCTCAGCCTCCTACCCGCTTGACCGCAATGACGAACTCGATGAAAACGGGAAGCCAGCGGATCCTCTCCGCCTGTGGGAGCAAGTGCTCACGAGCCGTTGTCGTCATGTAAGACTCGCCGGTCACCACGCTCAACGCACTCTTCTCAGCGTACGACGAGGACGTCGCAGGGCGCCTCGTGCACGACCTTGGTGCTCACGGACCCGAGCACGAGGCGTTTGGCGAGGTTTTTGCCGGTCGAGCCGACGACGATGAGATCGGCGTCCAGGCCGCGGGCTTCCTCGACGATCGCGGCGCCAACATCGATGCTGTGGGCTTCCACGGTCTTGGGCTCGATGCCCTTGCCGCGAAGATATGCGGCCGCCTCCGTCAGTTCCTGCTCGCGCTCCGTGACTTCGTCCTGGTCGATCGCACCCGCCGCGCGCCCACTTGCAGGATGAATCTGCACTACGCTGACGACCGCCACGGCGGCGCCGTTAGCGAACTCGGACGTGCGGTCGAGCGCACGCTTTGCAGGGTCGGATCCGTCGTATGCCAGGACGATGCTTTTCATCTCGCGTCTCCTCTCGCGCCGGCGCCAATCGCCGACTCGCGTTCATATTCCGGCGAAGTCGGTCGCGCGGCATCCGGTCCGCTACGCAGATTCGTTGCGGCTTTTCCGCGACCTTGCCGTTCGTCGTGAACTCCCCTCGTTAAACACCGAGGGCGGCCGAAGCCGCCCTCGGTGTTGGGGCACGAGACCCGCTTTAGCCGGTCGCGGCGACCGCTGGTCGCGGCGTGGTCTTGCTTGCAGCAACTTCCGTCTCTGTTTCGCGGCTGCGCAATGCGCCTCCGAGAGCCAGGATGATGAAGCCAATCCCGCTCAGCAGGAGCGCGATTCCGACCACGATTCCGAACAGGGCCATCTGCTCGGCCATGTACGAGACGTTTAGCGCAGTCGAGAGTGCCGTGGCCGTGACCCATGTATTGCGGGCCGCGTTCGACACTGGATTTCCTTGCTCATCCATGAGCGCTGCCGTCTCGTCGCTGGTGCCGGCCGGGCTCTCCGGGTCGTCAGCGGAGACGAATCGTCCCATCTGCGCGTAGGGCAGCCCGCCCGAGGCCTCTAGGGCGTGCTCGTGCATGATCTGCGCGAACGCCCGCGCCTGGGTACCGGTCTGGAGCGGCTCCTCAGCCCACTGGGACGCGTACTTGGCGACTGCCGGATCGTCGGCGGCGCCAAAGACGATTTGCTCCTGCTTGATGCTGTCGCGAACCGTCGCGCGGCCGTCGACGCCCATATAGATGGCCGCGACGCCGAAAGCGACAAGCACCACTCCGGCAACGACACCACCAATCACGAATAGCTTCCTCATCTCGTGCCTCCTTCGTTCGTTGTTGGCTTCACCGTAGATTTGGCCCGAGGCGCACCCATCGTGGTCAGCTCACAGATTGGTTGCGGGTTACCCGCACTCTTCTTGCGGGCGCGCCTAGAGCCCGAGCCCGATGGCCGGCACGACGCGCGGCTCCGGGCGCTCCCAGGCGTAGGCGACCTCAGCGAGGCGCGGCGGCCCATCGACGAGGTCCTGCCAGGCGACTGCAGCAGCCCAGATGTCAGCCTGGTTGAGGACGGCCTTTAGACCCTCTTCGGTCTGGGCTTCGAAGACGAGGATCGCCTCCTGGTCTGTCAGCAGGAGCTGGTGCCGAGTCAGTGCCGTGTCGGCCGGAGCGAACGGGGGTCCGTGTCCGGCAAGCTCACGAACGCGATTACCTGCGCCCTCCTTGAGGGGGACGACGAGAATCGCCCGCCGCGGGCCGACCAGACGCAGCCCGGCGATGCGTTCGACGAGCTCCTGGACGATGCCGGCGCCCATCCCGGCGCTGGCAACCAGGTACTGCCCATCGGCCCGCTCGACCACGAGTGTCGGGCGCCCGTCAAGACGGCCGGGGCCGCTACTACCGACGCGCAGGTTCCGAACCTCTTCGTAGCCGATCTGTCGGTCGACGGCGGGCCCGTCGGGCTCGCGGCCCTCGAGCCGGAGCGTGCGCGGGCCGAGCGTTAGGCGCCCAAGATAGGTCTGCCCGTCGGGCTCGCGCCACTTCACTGCATAGGT
>DATLQD010000058.1:0-15776 GCA_035535315.1 Gaiellaceae bacterium | reverse complement strand
CCGCACGCGGCGTCGCTGCGTCAGGCTTTCGCCCATTGCGCAAGATTCCCCACTGCTGCCTCCCGTAGGAGTCTGGGCCGTGTCTCAGTCCCAGTGTGGCTGATCGTCCTCTCAGACCAGCTACCGATCGTCGCCTTGGTGGGCCATTACCCCACCAACTAGCTAATCGGCCGCGGGCTCATCCTCGGTCAGAGGCCGAAGCTACCTTTTCTCTCAAGCCCGAGAGCCTGAGAGGCCATTCGGTATTAATCCGGGTTTCCCCGGGCTATCCCGAAACCGAGGGTAGATTACCCACGTGTTACTCACCCGTTCGCCGCTGTCCCCAGTCCCGAAGGACTGGTTATCGCTCGACTTGCATGTGTTAGGCGCGCCGCCAGCGTTCGTCCTGAGCCAGGATCAAACTCTCCGTGAAAATCGGTTTGCCTTCGGTTCCGAAGAACCGTTTGCAAGCTGATTCATGTTGAGCTTGAGCTCAAAGTCTCCCCTTCCCGAAGGAAGGTTCGACGGGGTGACTCTTTAAGGCCCCCCACGCCAAAGGCGCGAGAGGTCTCGACGTTCACGCTGTTGAGTTTTCAAAGACCGAGCCCCTCCGCGGGCGGACACAAAAAAGCCTCCAACTCGCGCCGGAGGCCCCGAAGTCGATACTGAGTGTACCAGGCTTCTTTCTAGGAGCTCTCCATCGTCGAGTGCCGGGGGCTTCCCCGTGCCGTCCGCTCGGGCGGCCGACGAATGATAGCAACGCTCGGGGGGGTGTCAAGCGTCGGCAGGGGTCACAGAAAGCCTTGCAAATCTGCGCTTTCCAGCCTGCAGGAGAGCGCCGTCCAGACGTTCTGCGTCGACCTCGATATCGGAGACCGGCTCGCCGTCCAGCTTGACCGCTCCCTGGGCGATTAAACGTCTCGCCTCGCTCGTCGATCCAACGCCCAGGTGGTCGACGAGGACGGCCGGCAGATGGATGCTTCCTCCGCCTGCCTCGAGTCGCACCTCTGGAACCTCCTCCGGGGCTCGACCCTCGCGTACGACGCGTGTGAAGTGGGCCTCGGCGGGCCCGACCGCCTCTTGCTCGTGCGACCGGCCGACGATGAACCGTGCGAGCGCAAGCTTGGCCTCCAGCGGATCGAGGTGCCGCGGGTCCTCATCCGACTCCATCACCAACCGGTAGTAGTCGGGAAGGAGCTCGTCCGAGATCCGCATCGTCTTGCCGAACTGCTCTTCGGGCGGGTCGTTCAGCCCGATGTAGTTCCCAAGCGATGCGCTCATCTTGCGCCCGTCCGATCCAAGGAGAAGCGGCGTCGTCATCGCGACTTGAGGCTCGAGCCCGTAGGCTTGCATCACCTCTCGGCCCGCGAGCAGGTTGTAGAGCTGATCGGTGCCCCCGAGTTCGACGTCGGCCTCGACAGCGACCGAGTCGTACGCCTGCATCAGCGGGTAGAGGAGCTCGGAGACGGAGATCGGCGCCTGCGCGGCGAAGCGGGTTGCGAAGTCGTCCCGCTCGAGAAGTCGCGCAACCGTGATCGTGCGCGTGAGCCGCACGACCGACGCGAAGTCCAGCTTGCCGAGCCACTCGCCGTTGAAGCGGACCTCCGTTCGTTCCGGATCGATGATCTGCGAGGCCTGCTCGAAGTATCTCTTCGCGTTGGCGTCGATCTCCTCGTCTGAGAGCACAGGTCGCTCTGCCGAGCGGCCCGACGGGTCGCCGATCCGGCCGGTGTAGTCGCCGACGATGAGGACCCCCTGGTGGCCCGCGCGCTGGAAGGCGGCCATCCGCTGCAGCGGCAGCCCGTGGCCGACGTGGATGTCACGCGCCGTCGGATCGATGCCGAGCTTCACGCGAAGCGGCCGGTCCAGGTCCAGCTTGCGCTCGAGCTCTCCTTCCGGGAGCACGTGCACGGCGTTTCGCGTCAGCTCGCGGACGAGCTCGGGGCCGGCCATGACCGCCGATCATAGTGAGCGCCCGCCGCTAAAACGGGTACGGCGCGAGGGTCCACGCGGCCGTCGCATACCAGATGCCGAACGCGAGGCTGGAGACGCCGAGCACGGGCGCGACCCCGTTGAACGACGAGCGGAGCGGCCGGCTCACGAGTGTGAGCCCGAAAACGGTCGACAGGAGCCACATCGACACGGCCGTGAAGACGGCGAGCAGGACGAGTGACGTGACCGCGAGCGCCGTCGACTCGACCCCGGCGAGCAGGAGGACGCTGACGCCGGCGCTTCCGCCCATCCCATGCACGAGGCCGATCGCGAAGGCCCCGAACGGCGTCCGAGTGCGGTGGCGATGCGCGTGGCCGCGTTCTTCCGCATGTCCATGCAAATGCGAATGCCTCCGACCGCGGTGCTCGTGCGGGTGGACGTGGAACATCCCTTGTCGCCACCGGACGAGGAGGCGGACTCCCAGATACACAATCACGACGGCGACGGCGGTCTCAGCAGCCTGCTGAATGCGTTCCGGGAGGTACCGGTTGAGAAGCACCACGGGCAGGCCGAAGGCGATCAGGGTCAGAGCGTGTCCCAGCCCCCACGCGAGACCCAGCTCACCGGCCCCGCGGACGGCACGCTCTTTCCCACTTGCCAGCAGCGTGGTCACAGCGGCGAGGTGATCGGGATCGGAAGCATGCCGAAGGCCGAGCAGGACGGCGACCACGACCACGATCCAGAGCGAAGACCCGTCGGAGAGAGCGGCGATCCTGTCGTCGAGGCCGAGCATCAGAGCACCTCCGGGAGTGCCTTGAGGGTGAGGCTGATCCCCACCGCGAGGATGAGAAGCGCGCTCAGTGACGGGAGCGCGCCGACGAGCGGGCCGTCGAGCCGCAGACGGCCAAACGCTCGTTGCGCATAGACGGCGACGAGGCCGATTGAGGCGATGGTGGCGGCCAGACCGACGCTGAACGCGAGAATGAGCGCCAGGCCCAGGCCGATCCGATGCAGCGCGATCGCGCTCAGGAGAACGACGAGCGCAGACGGGCATGGGAGGAGGCCGGCGGCCACTCCGACACCGATGAGACCGCGCGCGCCCGGATCGCCGTGGTGGTCGTGGTGGCGGTGGTCATGGCCGTGTGCATGCGCCTGTCGGTGCCGCAGTCGACTTCGCAGGACCGACGCACCGACCGCGACGACGAGGAGTCCCGAGACGACGGTGAGCCAGGGGTAGAGACGCTCGGGGACGATGAAGCGCGAGAGCAGTAGCGTGACAAGTCCGAGGGCGAAGACGCCGATGGTGTGTGTGACCGTCACGATGAGCCCGAGGTAGATGGCATGGCGGGGCCGTCCTCGTGACCCGACGATGTAGCCGGCGACGATCGCCTTCCCGTGTCCCGGCGTGAGGGCGTGCGCAGCTCCCCAGAACGCTGCGACGAGGAACGCGAGCAACAGGGCACCGAATCCGAGGTCGGTCTCGATGAGCGACTCGAACCCTCCGCGGTCGCGCTCGGCCACAGCGCGGTCCGCGAGCGCAGGCGGGGCGCCGGGATGGGTCCCGGGCTCGTAGCGAACGGTCGCCGCGACGATGTCCAGCGGCGACCTCAGCAGATCCTTCGGATAGGCCCGCAGCTCATCGCTCCGACTCGTCGCGGGCACCGTGGAGCTTGCAATCGCCGCGCCGTCTCGCGCACTGACCACGACCTCCCGCCAGCCGATCCGCGTCGAGTAGTTCGAGTCGAGGAAGGCGAGCCTTGCTCCCGATCGATCAGCGGCGTACACCGCCTCGAAACGCAGCGTCTTGAGCCCACCCGCGCCCGGCCGGAACCGCGTCTCATGCGTGAGAACCCGAAGCGCGGCACGACGCCCGTCGATCCGCAGATCGAGCCCGCCCGCAATCCGCTCGGCGAACCGAGCCGCACGGACCCGGTCTCCCTCCTGGAAGGTGGGGATCTCGGCGAGATCGAGCACGTAATGGACGTACACCCGACTCCCGGCGAGCTCGATGCCGCTGTACCGGTTGACCGTGAAGTTGCCCAGAGGATGTGCCGCTGCTGCGCCAGGAAGGATCAGCGCCACGAGCCCCAGGAGGAGCGCGAGCCGCCTCATCGCAGTGCCTCTCGGGCAACCGGAGCATAGAGAAGCGAGAAGTGCTCATTGACAGCGAGCGCGCCGGCGAAGAAGGATCTCGCGGTCCCTGGCCGGCCCAGACAGCGCTCGATCATGCCGCGGTGGAAGAGCTTGAGCGCGTCGCGGGTTCCGAGGCGGAGCGCTCGAACCGAGTGCGCCCGCGCGTTTTGGCAGCGGCCGTTCTTGAGGAGCGCCCATGCCAGCACGTCCTCCGCATGGATGCTCGGCGCCTGTACATACGCCTTTCGCGCGCGAGCCAGGGCATCGCGCAGCCGGCGGCCATGGTCGAGGTCGAACAGCGCGGTCTCGAGCTCGGTTCGCACGCCGTTCGCGCGGAAGAGGCGTTCGATGGCACCGACGAGTCGATACGTCTCGCGCGCTTCCGCCCCGCGGTCGGCCGCGCGAAGCGTGTCGCCGAGCGCGATCGCATACTGCGGCAGCGGCATTCTCGCCACGACATCCCGGTACCGGCGGACTGCGGCCGCGAGCCGGCCGTGTGCGGCATCGATGCGGGCAAGGGCGGCTTCCGCGTGCGAGTAGCCCGGGAATACGGCCAGCGCCTGGCGGTAAGCCGCCTCCGCGGCACGCAGCCGATTTCCGTCGAATTCGAGGTTTCCGAGCTGCACCAGCGTCCAGGCTGCGTTCTCTGGGGTCGAAGCCATCCCGACAGCCATCCGCATCGCGACGATTGCCTGCCGGCGTCGTCCGAGGAGCTCGCGCGCGTACGAGACTCGCGTCAGCGCGGGGAGGTCTGATCCGCGCGCGGCCATGTGGTCGAAGGCAGCAAAGCCTTCGTCGTAGCGGCCGAGCTCGACAAGCCCGTCCCCCAGGATGCCGTACGCGGCCTCGGCGTCCGGGTCGATTCGAATCGCGCGCCTTGCAAGGTCGACGGCCACCCCGAAACGGTGGCGCGAGGCAGCGACAGCGGCGAGGCCAGTCAGGGCGAGATAGCGGTCACCGCCAAAGCGGAGGCCCCGGCGAAGCGCCGCCTCGGCACGCCCGTAATCCGTGGGGTCTGCAGTTTCGCGGGCCCGTTGCTGGTAATCGAGGCCTAGCTCGATCAGCGACGGACCGTCGCTGGGGCTGCGCGCGACTACACGCTCGAGGACAGCGATGCGTGACGCCTGGGCGGGCGTAACCCTGGCTCGTGCCGAGTCGGACGACGCCTTGCCGGCAGTCGAAAGCTCGCTGAGCACGCCGCCGAAAAACATGGCTGCGACAGCGACGATCCCCGCTACGCCTGCCACTAGAAGCTTGCCTCTCATCCGTTTCCTCCCGAGGCCGGACGGAAGGGCCCGCCCAGACGGCGAGCCCTTCCGTTTCCCCCCGTTTACGAGTGATTGCCTACGTCGAAGCCGCTTTCCGGGGTCCCGAGGAACGGGAACGCACCGGGAAGCGGAGTGTCGCCGGTGTTGATGCCGTCGCCGGCCCGCGCAGCGATGTAGTTCGGGCCGCCGACGACGCGCACCGCGACGTCGAGCACGTCGTCACCCGGGCGCCGGCCGTTCGGCCATGCGGCCGCATCCGGCCCGCCGACCGCCAGCGGACCAAGGCGCTTCTGGTCCGCGAGCGGCGTCGGGGCGACACCGAGATCGAGGCGGAGGAGCTCGGACAGGCGCTCGTCCCCCGGCTCGTACTTGAGGAGGAGATCACGCAGGTCCGTACGCCCGGACGTCGCCGCCGGGACGCCGTAGACCGTCTGGAGCGCAAATGCGAGCCGTGGGTTGAGGTAGAAGTCGAGGAACTGCTTCTCGTCCTCCGGCTCGACCGCGTTCCAGCGATCCTTCCGCGCGGTGGCGATGATTGCCTCGTTCACCAGCGGGTTCGCGAGTCGCTGAACCTGCACCCACGGGCTCGAGTTCGAGCTCTCGCGATGACCGATTCTCACCTTTTGGCGGCTGGTTGCTCCGTAGGCTCCGAGCTTTGGTTGCGAGGTCGCATTCGTGCCCTTGCGGTCCTTGGTGAGCATCGATGCCGGTACCTCGATGGCGATCGAGTGCACGTTGAACCCGGCCAGCTGATCGAAGCCGAACGCGTTCGCATCGTCGTTTGCGTCCTCCGCCTCCGTCAGGAGCGGAAGCGGCTCGCGCCGCAGGTGGAGCGTGTCGAAGATGCCGCCGAGGTCGATGTAGAACGGGTCCTGCCGCTGGCCGGCGAAGATCCTGATCCCCTTCTTGGTCTCGTAGACGCCCTGCGAGGCAAGATCCTCATAGTCGGGCATCGTGCGAGGGCCGACGTTCGACGGAACCGCGATCAGGTTGCGGGCGATCTTCGTCCGCTTTCCGTGCTTGACCATGGTGACGGAGTAGCGCTGGCGAAGGCCCAGGCCCTCCGAGCCGGATCCATCGAGCGCGGTGATCGGAGGCAGGGCGACGTAGGAGAGTGGGAGACCCGCGTCACGGGTGACACCGCGGAACTCGTTCTTGAATTGAACGCGGAACTCGATGTCGTCCTTGCCGTCCTTGTTGTTGTCGATCTTGAACGCGTACCGGACGCTTGGATCGAAGTTCCAGTAATTCGGACCCGAGCTCGGCTCCTCGCCTGGGATGACGTCCATGATCATCACGACGTTGCCTTCGTGGCCCGGCTCGTAGCTCCGGAACATGAAGAAGTCCGAGATGTCGGCAGGGGCGTCGAGCGAGATCGCCGGTGCCTCCCTGTGGCTTGCTGCCTCGCCGGCGTCGGGGGCGAGCCCTCCAACGGTCGCAATCGCTACCGCGCCGAGCGCGAGGGCAAAGATCAAGGCGATTCTTCTCATATATCTCCCTTCGTGACCCCTGAGTGCGGCGTTCATTCGCAGGTGCCCAGGCTTTGGTTCAGATCCCTTGCCGAGGGCCCTGCCGACGCCTTCGTCCGGGCGGTGCGCGACGGCGCGTCGGCTGAACCGATGCAAGGCCTGGTGCGAATCTGACGGTGGCTATGGGCCTGTTAGCGTTCGACGAAGGCCGCCAGTCGGCCCGGCCTGCTCCGCTCGAGTCCATGCGCCGCGACCACGCCCACCTCTCCGACGAAGCCCTGGTCGCGCTCGTCGCACGGTCATCGGACGCCGCGTTGGGCGAGCTCTACGACCGCTACGGGGGCACCGCCTACGGACTCGCGTTTCGAGTCGTGCGGGATGCAGCCCTTGCCGAAGACGTCGTTCAGGAGGCGTTCCTCGCTGTCTGGCGCTCGGCGGCGCGTTTCGTGCCCGAGCGGGCCAAAGCAAGTACCTGGATCATGACCTTCGTACACCGGCGCGCGGTCGACGTCGTCCGGCGCGAAGAGCGCCGGCGCGGCGAGCCGCTCGAGCGCGTGCACGAGCCGGCGACGGGCTCCACCGAGGAGGTTGCGTGGCTCAGGTTCGAGCGGGAGCGGGTCCAGGGCGCGCTCGCCCAACTCCCCGACCAGCAGCGGGAAGCGATCGAGCTCGCGTACTACGGCGGCTTTACGCAGGCACAGCTGGCGGAGAGGCTCGGGCAGCCGCTCGGTACGATCAAAAGCAGGGTATTCAACGGGCTCGGACGGCTTCGCGAGCTTCTCGCCGAAGGAACCGCCGAAGAGGACAGATGGGACACGAAGACTTCCACGAGCTGACAGCGGCGTACGCGCTCGATTCCCTCGACGAGCAGGACGAGCTCGCCTACGAGGAGCACCTCCGCACCTGTCCGAGGTGCCGGGAAGACCTCGCTGCGGCCAAGGACACCGCCGGTCTCCTCGCGTACGGAGCCGCAGCTCAGGCCCCTCCTCCGGCCCTGCGCGAGCGGATCCTGAAGCAGGCCCGCAGCGAGCGCGCCGACGCGATCCCGATTCGCCGGCGCTGGGCGCTCCCGGCCGCGGCCTCGATTGCAGCAGTCGCAGCGATGGCTGCGATCGGCCTCGGCATCTGGGCGAGCTCCCTTCGATCCGATCTGAACGGCGAGCAGGAAGCACGGACTGACCTCGAGCAGGTCGTCAGCGTGATCTCCGATCCACGATCCACGCGTGCCTCCGCCTCGGTCGGAAGCGGGACGCTGGTCGTGTCACCAACGGGAGCTGCGGCCCTCGTCCTATCGGATCTCGATCCCGCTCCCGGCGGCAAGACCTACGAGATCTGGGTCGCCGAAGATCGCACCCCGAAACCAGCCGGCCTCTTCCAGACCACCGGCGATCGAACGCACGTGGCGGTGACGCGACCTGTGCCCAAAGGGGCCACCGTCCTGATCACGCTCGAGCCCGCCGGTGGCAGGACGAAGCCCTCCGGGCAACCGCTCTTTGCTGCCACGGCTGCTTGAACCGCTCCGTCGGGGCCGTCCGCCGGGCTACGACTACAATCCGGCCCTTCGTGCTGTTTCGACGAAGCAAGACGGCGAAGCCCCGTCGGCGCAGGATCCGCAAGCTTCGAGCACTCGTCCTGCTGCTCGTGGTCGGCCTCCTCTCGATGGTGGCCTTCACCTACGGGCTCGTCATGGCGATCGCCGGAGAGATCCCCAAGCTCGATCCGGCGAACCAGGCCAGCAACCTGAGCCAGGACGGCTACGTCTACGCGTCCGACGGCAAGACGATCCTCGCAGTCCTGCGCGGCGAGGAGAGCAGGGTGATCGTGACCTCCGACCAGATCGCCCCCGTGGTGAAGCAAGCGATCGTCGCCGTCGAGGACCGCCGCTACTGGGAGCATCGAGGCGTCGACGTGCGCGGGATTGCGCGCGCGGTCTGGTCCGATGTCAGGCACAAGGAGGTCGTACAGGGCGGCTCGACGATCACGCAACAGTTCGTGAAGAACACGGTCACGGAGAACGACCGCACGATCAGCCGCAAGCTGAAGGAGGCCGCGCTCGCATGGCAGCTCGAGCGACGCTGGTCGAAGGACCGGATCTTGACCGCGTATCTGAACACGATCTTCTTCGGAAACGGCGCGTACGGCATCCAGATGGCTGCGCGCGTGTACTTCGACAAACCGGCACGCGACTTGACGCTCGCAGAGGCGGCGCTCCTCGCCGGCATTCCTGCGAACCCTTCGGCCTACGACCCCGTCACGAGCCCAACGGCAGCGCGGGTGCGGCGCGACACCGTGCTCGGGCTCATGCGGACGCAAGGCCTTGTGACCCGTGGGGACTACGAGAAGGCGCTCGAAGCCCCGCTGCCTCGTCCGGAGGACGTGCGGATCCCAGGCGGCCAGCGCCCTGCACAGTACTTCGCGGAGTACGTGAAGCAGCAGCTCATCCCCTACTACGGGTCGGGCAAGGTGTTCGGCGGCGGGCTCCGCGTCCAGACGTCGATCGACCTGGAGCTCCAGAGCCTCGCCCGCGACGCGATCGAGAAGTGGCTTCCCGACCCGAACGGCCCGGCGGCCGCACTCGTCGCGATCGACCCGCGTGACGGTCGGGTGCTCGCCATGGTCGGCGGCAGCAGCTTTCGCAAGAGCCAGTTCAACCTCGCCGTCCAGGGAGAGCGCCAGTCCGGTTCGTCGTTCAAGCCGTTCGTGCTTGCGGCCGCGCTCGCGCAGGGCATCTCGCCCGTCACGAGCTACACCTCAAAGCCGACGCTGATCAACCTCGGCGACAAACTCTGGTCCGTCCACAACTACGAGGGCTCCTATCTCGGGACGATCAACCTGACGGAGGCCACGGTCTTCTCCGACAACTCGGTATACGCGCAGCTCACCGCTCAGGTTGGCCCGAAGAACGTCGCCCGCATGGCCCACGCGCTCGGCATCAACAGCCACCTGAACGACTACTTCGGCATCGGGCTCGGCGTCGAGGCGGTGAACCCGCTCGAGATGGCGCGGGCGTTCTCGACGTTCGCCAACAACGGCGCGCGCGTCGACGGCCACCTCCTCGGGAACGTCCCGCGGGCGGTCGTCTGGGTCGGAGAAGACTGCAAAGCTCGCACCGCCCGACTCATCGAGGCCCAGTGCAAGCGGATCAGCGAGAACACTCCCACCGCGAAGCAGGTTCTCGACCCCAACAAGGCGGCAACGCTGACCTCGATCCTCTCCCAAGTCGTTCACGGCGGGACTGGGCGGCGAGCGGCCCTCCTCGACCGGCCGGTCGCCGGGAAGACGGGCACGACCGAGAACTACGGGGACGCCTGGTTCGTCGGGTACACCCCCCAGCTTGCGGTCGCGGTCTGGGTGGGTTACCCCTCCACCCTGCGACCGATGATGACCGAATTCCAGGGAGATCCTGTCGCGGGAGGAACGTTCCCCGCCCTCATCTGGAAAACGTTCGCCCAGAGCGCCCTCAGGGCGAAGAACGAGCCGCCCGCGCTCTTCCCTGCACCCACATATGAGGCTGCGGTGCCGTACGAGGTCGTCTACCGGAACAACCAGTGGCTTCTCGACAACGGCAACTGCCGGGACACCCACGAGGTCATGTACGTCTCCGGGTTCGCGCCGGAGAAGGAAGCCTCGTGCAAGCTGAACGAGGTCGACGTTCCCCGTGTCGTCGGGGCGTCGCTCGAGGATGCGAAGGCGCGGCTTGCCACCATGCCGCTCGAGGCCCAGGTCGTGACCCGGCCGGCCAAGGCCGGCGAGCGCATTGGCTACGTCGTCGCGCAGTTTCCCGCCCGGGGAACGCTCTCAGCGTACGACACCGTGCGCCTCGTGATCCCGCGAGCCCTCCATGGCGTCGTGCCCGACCTCGTCGGGCTGACGATCGAGCAGGCAAGGGTCAAGCTCCGGCGGAACGGGCTGGAGGCGATCGTCGAGGCTTCCGGGGACGGAGAGCCCGGCGTCGTCCTTGGCCAGAGCCCCGGTCCGGGCATCGCAGCTGGGCGCAACACTACGATCAGGCTGGTCGTAGCGCGCGGCTGAGAAAGCGCGAGCCCACCAGCCCGTAGCGCCAGGGAAGCTCGACGGCTCGCGAGATGCCGACGCGCTGGCCGCGGACGACCTGTGCCGGTGCGGGCGCTTCCCCGAGCGCAAAGGGTCGGCGGTCGAGCCGAAGTCCGTCGTGCTCGCCCGTCACGGCGAGCGCCTGGCAGAGGCGGCCGGGGCCCGAGCAGAGGAGCCGCTCGTCCTCGAAGCCGCGCCGCTCGCGCATCGCGTCCAGGCCCCGGGTCGGCTCGAGGGCCCGAACGAGCACCGCGGCAGCCACTCCCTCCTGCTCACAGACGAGGTTCAGGCACCAGTGAACTCCGTAGGAGCGGTAGACATACGCGTGCCCGGGCGGGCCGAACATGGAGCGGTTCCGCGTTGTCTGGCCACGGAAACCGTGGCTGGCCGGGTCCTCGCGGTCGTAGGCTTCTACCTCGACGATCCGGCCCCCGACGCCGTTCACCATGAGCGTCGCGCCGATGAGCTCCGGGGCGACGTCGTGGACCGAGCGCGCGAAGAACTCAATTCTCACTCGTCGAACAGCTGCTCGGCCTCGGGCCGTGTCGCGGTCGCCTCGAGCAGCTGGCGCGCACGGCGCCCCAGCTCGTCGAAGTCGACGCCCGCTTCCGACTTGATCGACCGGCGAAGCAGCGGTCCGACCCGGTCAGCGTCGTTCGAGACCCGTTGGGCGAGCGAAAGCGCGTCGTCCAGGAGCGGGCTCGCGAGCGCGTCGCGCTGACCCATGTCCGCCAGGATCGTCCGCTCGGTTCGTGAGGCGATGACCGGCTCCGGAATCCCCTCCACCCAGACCAGCGTGCGCCGGCCGCCGCCGCGATCCTCGCCGACGATCGGCTCCAGTCCGTAGATGCGGTCAGCGCGGACGAACTTTCCGAATCCGAGGAAGACCATCTTCGGCTGCCCGTCGGCCATGACGGGATTATCCATGCCGCCCGCCCGGCGCGGAAGCAACCTGAGCAGCGAGCCTCGCAGCTAGGAGCGCGAGCAGCACCGGAATCCCGAGCGCGGCTCGTAGGCCAACCAGGCTCGTGACGAACCCGATCAGCGCGGGGCCGAGGATCGAGCCCAGATAGCTGATCGTCACCACGGCCGCGAGCGCGCTTCGACCCGAGCGCGCGCGCATGTTCCCGGCCGCGCTGAACACGGTCGGAACGACGGGCGCGAGCCCCGCGCCGAGGAGCGCGAACCCTGCGATCGCCACCCCCGTCTCGGGCACCGCGAGACCGAGGGCAAGCCCCGCAGCCGCGAGCGTTGCGCCCCACCTGACGACGGGGACCGGCCCCAGCCGGGCCGCGATCCGGTCGACAAGGAAGCGGGAGGCCGTGATTCCGACCGAGAAGGCAACGAAGGCAAGGGCCGCCGCCCCTCGGCTCGCATCCAGGCTCTCGTCGACGTAGACGGCGCTCCAGTCGATCGCGGCCCCCTCGCCGAGGAACGAGCAGAAGCCGATGATCCCGAGGAGCAGCACGGGCCTTGCAAGCAGGTAGCCACGTGTTCGAACAGCGGGCAGTTGCTGCGGGGCGTCGGCGGCAGCGGCGAGGTGTCCGAGCGCCGGTGCGCTCACGAGTGCGATCGCGAGCGCCGCCAGCCCGAAGTGCAGGCGCAATGAGACGTCCAGCGCCGCCGCAGCGGCCGCTCCGCCCGAGGCGACCAGCATGCCTGCGCTCCAGGTGCCGTGGATGCTCGACATGATCGGGCGGCCGTAACTGCGCTCCACGACCACCGCGTTCGAGTTCATCGCGACGTCAAGGATCCCGCTGAGCGCACCCACCACGAAGAGAGCGGCGGCGAGCGAAGGGAGGCTCTCCGCGAACGCGGGGCCGAGCAGCGACACCCCCAGGAGCGGCATTCCGCCTCGGAGAACCCCTCGAGTTCCGAGCCGGTCGAGCAAAGGGGACACGATTCTCGTCCCGACGAAAAGCCCGACCGCGAAGACCGCGAGCGCAACGCCGAGCTCCCCGTCCGTGATTTCTGCCTGCTCCTTGACGGCCGGAAGCCGCGGCCCGAGGGTGCCCGCTACAGCGGCATGGAGCGCGAAGGCACCGATGACGCTCGCCCGCGCCCTTCGCATGCCCCGTGCCTCAGGCGAGAGCGCGAACGAGCGAGTCGGCGACCCGCTCCTGGTCCTCGCCTGCGAGAGCCGTGAAGAACGGGAGCGCCAGCGACCGAGCGCTCGCGGCCTCCGAGACGGGAAGCGCCCCCTCCCTGTACCCAAAGCGCTCGCGGTAGTACGGCTGCAGGTGGATGGACGGCAGATAGGGCTTCGCCGCCACTCCCTGCTCTGCCAGGCGGGCGATCACCCCGTCGCGGTCGACGCTCTCGTCCAGGAGGACGACGTACACGAACCAGGAGCGCCGGTGGTGGACGTCGTCCGCGATCAGGGTCTCAACTCCTTCGATCGGCGCAAGCAGGGCCTCGTAGCGGGCCGCGACCTCCGCGCGGAGCTCCAGGATCCGATCGAGCTTCTCGAGCTGTGCCAGCCCTACTGCGGCCGACAGCTCGTCGAGGCGGTAGTTGTAGCCGAGCCGCGCATGCGTGAGCCACTCGCCCGAGTCGCTCCGACCCTGGTTCGCAAGGCTCTTGACGAGGTTCCACTCCTCCTCGCTCCGGACGGCGACAGCGCCCCCCTCCCCCGTCGTCATCTGCTTGTTCGGATAGAAGGCGAAGACGGCTGGGTGCCCGGACGAGCCGACCGGGCGGCCGCGATACTCGGCGCCAAGCGCCTCGCATGCGTCTTCGAGAATTGCGAGCCCGTGCCGCTCGGCGATCTGCTCAATGGCCTCGAGCTCGGCCGGATATCCGAAGATGTGCACCGGGAGGATCGCCTTCGTCCGCGGTGTGATCGCCGCCTCGACGGCGGCAGGGTCGAGGTTCAGAGTCTCCGGATCGATGTCCGCAAAGACGGGGTGGGCGCCCTCGAAGAGCACGCAGTTGGCCGAGCTCACGAAGGAGAACGGCGTCGTCACGACCTCGTCACCCGGACCGATTCCGGCGAGGCGTACACAGAGATGGAGGCCCGCGGTGCCGCTAGAGACGGCGGCGACGTGCGGCGCGCCCACCCGCTCGGCGAGAAGCGCTTCGAAGCGGTCGGTCATCGGCCCGAGCCCCAGCCGACCGGACCGAAGCACCTCGAGCACGAGCTCCTCCTCCCGTTCCCCGAGGAAGGGTGCCGAGAGGCCGATCTCGCCCGTCTCGGCCCGCTGGCCAGTCGTCACGAGCCCGCGACCGGACTCTTCTCGACGTACTCGAGCCACTGCGACCAGCGCTCGCTCTTCCCGCGCACGGTGTCGAGGTAGGCGCTCTGGATCTCCTTCGTGACCGGACCGGGGTCTCCGACCTCCTGGTCATCGACCGAGCGAATCGGCGTGACCTCAGCCGCCGTGCCCGTCATGAAGATCTCATCCGCGAGGTAGAGATCCGAGCGGATCAGGTTCGTCTCGTTGACCGTATAGCCGAGGTCCTGCGCGATCTGGATCACAGTGTCGCGCGTGATGCCCGGCAGAATCGAGGAGGACAGATCGGGTGTCCCGATCGCGCCGTCCTTCACCACGAAGATGTTCTCGCCCGACCCGTCCGCGACGTAGCCCTCGTCCGTCAGGAGGATCGCCTCCTGGTAGCCGGCCCTGGTGGCTTCGCCCACGGCCAGCATGGAGTTCAGGTAGATCCCGGTGGCTTTCGAGACGTGCGGGATCGTGTTCGGACCAACCCGCCTCCATGAAGAGACCTTGGCGCGAATCCCGCGCTCGAGCGCGTCCTCGCCGAGGTACGTGCCCCAGGGCCAGCTCATGATCACGACGTCGATCGGGTTCGAGCCCGGACCGACACCGAGCTCCCCGTAGCCGTAGAACGCGATCGGGCGGATGTACGCCTCGGGCAGTCCGTTGACGCCGAGCAGGTCGAGCGTCGCAGCCCGCAGCTCTTCCGGCTTGTACGGAAGCTCCATGTACATGAGCTGCGCCGACTTGTGAAGCCGCTGGAGGTGGTCGGTGAGCCGGAAGACGGCCGAGCCCTTGGGCGTCTCGTAGGCGCGAATTCCCTCGAAGACACCCGAGCCGTAGTGGAGCCCGTGGGAGCCGACGTGGATCTTGGCGTCGGCCCAGTCAACGAGCTCGCCGTTCATCCAGATTTTTTCGGTCTCACGCACGGCGAGGCCTAGATTACTGGACGGGCCGCTCTTCCTCGGAGAGGTCGGCCTCGCGGCCTTTCGTCAGCCGGATCAGATCCGGAGCCGCGATCGCGGCCATGTGGCGGGACGAGCCGGCGCCGACCCAGACGACCGGGTGGGTCACGAGGCGCCGGTCGATCAGCACGAGGTCGATGCCCGCGAGCGGGAACGGCGCCACACCGCCCGCCCGGAACCCCGTGGCCCGCTCCACTTCATCCGGGCCTGCAACCTTGGCGCGCTCGCCACCGGCCGCCCGGGCGACCTTCGCGCGGTCGGCCCTGCGGTCGCCGGGCAGGAGAGCGACAAGCGGGCGGCCGTCACACATGAAGACCAGGGTCTTGACGATCTGTCCCAGCTCACAGCCAACCGCTTTCGCCGCCGCCTCTGCCGTCGGCGTCCCCTCGGGGAACTCCTGGACACTCGCCTCGACCTTCGCGTCGGACAGGAACTGGACGACTCGCTCCACAGGCGCGGGCCAGGGGCTCATAGGCCAGCCTCTCGCCTATGAGCGCGTGGAGGGGGTGTGGAGGAACCGGGAGGTTCCCCCACGTTGGACCGTAAGAACGGGGCTCGTGGGGGAAACATGGTTTCCCCCACGGGAGCGAGCCGGAGGCGAGGGACGCTCATTCGGGCAGGCGGATGAAGCGGGCGCCGACGAACCCCGGCTCTGACCGAAGCCGATCCAAAAGCTCGTCTGAGACCGGACTGTCGACGGAGAGGGCCATGAGGGCGCGTGCTTCCCGGCGATTTCGGGAGACGGCCATGTTCGCGATGTTG
>DATLQD010000057.1:0-4895 GCA_035535315.1 Gaiellaceae bacterium | reverse complement strand
CAGGAACGGACTGGGCGCGACGGCAAGCGCTTCCGGATGTACAAGTTCCGGACGATGGTTCCGAACGCGGAGGAGCTCAAGCCGTCCCTGGCGCACCTGAACATCCTTCCGTTCCCCGACTTCAAGATCATCGACGACCCTCGAATCACCCGGGTCGGGAGAATCTTGCGGAAGACGAGCCTCGACGAGATTCCGCAGCTCATCAACGTCCTTCGCGGTGAGATGAGCCTCGTTGGCCCACGCCCGACGTCGTTCGCGCCGAGCACCTACAGCCTCTGGCATACGTACCGACTCGAGGTTATGCCGGGGATGACGGGCCTCTGGCAGATCCGGGGTCGAAACGGCATGACCCTTGACGAGCGGCTCCGTCTCGACATCGCGTACATCGAGCACTGGTCGCTAGCGCTAGATCTCAAAATTCTTCTCAAGACCATCCCCGCTGTCTTCAGGGGGTCGGGCGCATGAGCGCACGCGCTGCCGAGTCGGCGCCGGCGACAGCGGGTGAGAACCCCGAGCACCCCGACCACCCCGCACGGATCGTGTCGGGGTCGATGGTCGCTGCGGCGCTCGCCTCACTCGAGGAAGAGGGCGTTGCTTGGTGTCTCCTACGGGGTGAGGTCGAGGTCCGCTCGCCCGGAGACGACGTCGACCTGCTCGTAGCCCTGGGTGACCTAGCCCGGGTGCGCACCGTGTTGGGTCGGGCCGGATTCCTTCCGCTCGCCGCGGATGGACGGGGCTCTCACGTTTTCTTCGTCCGCTACTTCGAGGACGACGATGTCTGGGTCAAGCTCGATCTCGTTGCGGACATCTCGTTCGGTCGCTACCAGGAGCTGCGAACGGGCGCGGCAGAAGGCGTCCTCGCGCGACGTCACAACGCCAAGGGCGTCTGGCTTGCGGCGCCCGACGACGCCTTCTGGATGCTGCTCCTCCACTGCCTCCTGGACAAGGGTCGCGTCCCCGCGCGCCATGCGGCGCGTCTGCGGGAGCTTGCGCCTGCAGCGGAGCCGGAGAACGAACTCGCCCGCGCTGCCGCGACGAGTCTTCCGGCCGGCTGGGACGCCGACAGGCTGATCGCGGCTGCTCGCACCGGCGACTGTCAGCAGCTGACGGCGCTCTCACCAACGTTGCGGTCGCGGTGGAGACGGCAGCATCCGCTTACAGCCTGGTCCCGCCTCATCGCAAACGCGGTGCTTCGGAAGCTGAAGCTGTCGTCGTTTCGGAGCCGGGGTGCACGCGTTCATCTGCTTGGACCGGCCTCCGCTGCCGGGCTCGTTGCCGCAAGCCTGCCCGCGGACTGTCCTCTCCCGCTCAAGGTCCTCGCGAGGTCGGGGTTCGCCATTCGTTACCACCTCGCACGCGGGAGGCTCGTTGTGCAGCTCGGCCCGCCGCCGAACGAAAGCGCCGAGAGCCTGGACTCGCTCCTCGTCGACGTGACCACCGACATCTCGGAGAGCCGCAGACGAGTCAGCTGCCAGCTCTGGCGGGGCTACGCCGCCTCCGTCCTGGCCGCCCGTGGCTAGGGCGTCGGCGATCGAGCACAGGAAGGCGACACAGGCCGGCTCGGAGGCGATTGACTACGACTTGCATGGGCTCGCTGGTGTCCGGCTTGTCGACGCGACCCCAGGTGACGCGGCGGCAGTAAGCCGGCAGCTCGGCCCCATTCGCTCACCGCTCGACCGGGAGCCGGACATTGTCGTACGGTTTGTCGATCGGCTACCGACGAACCGGCTCCGCTACCTCGGCGCCGGTGAGGCGGCTTTCACGGACGATGCATTCCTCGTCCTGCGGAGCAAGCACAAGGTGCCGGCGAAGGTAAGGATCCCTTTCGCCGAGATCGGCGACAGATGCGAGATCGTGTGCGAGCGCGGCCTCCCGGCGGTTCCTCTCCTCGTCCCCATCCTGAACCTGACTGTTCTCGCCCGGGGTGCGCTGCCGCTCCACGCATCCGCCTTCGTCTACGGTGGAACCGGCGTCGTCGCAACGGGGTGGTCGAAGGGCGGCAAGACGGAGACGCTGCTCGCGTTCATGCAGCGCGGTGCGGAGTACATCGGCGACGAATGGGTGTACGTCTCGTCCGAAGGCGACCGGGTCTTCGGCATCCCCGAGCCGATCAGGCTCTGGGACTGGCACCTCAGCCAGCTGCCCGACTACCGGGCCCTCGTAGGCCGCGGAGACCGAGGCCGCCTTCGCGCGCTCAGGCTCGCGCTCGCCCTCGAGGGCCCCCTCGACTCGGGCGCCTCCTCCTTTCCACTCGCCCGCAGGCTCGGACGCGCGCTGCCGGTTCTGAAGCGGCAGCTTCACGTCGACGTCGAGCCGGCTCGGCTCTTCGGTGAGCGTGCGATCGCCGCCTCTGCCGCGTTCGACCGACTCTTCTTCGTGGTCAGCGGGGAAAGCGAAAAGGTCATCGTCGAGCCCATCGACCCACAGGAAGTCGCGCAGCGAATGCGCTTTTCCCTTGCATACGAGCGACTCGATCTCGCCGCGTATTACGCCATGTTTCGGTTCGCATTCCCGGGGGCGGCGAGTCCCGTGCTCGACCAGGCCGGAGAGCTCGAGCAAGGGTCCCTGGAGCGCCTCCTCGCCGACAAGCCGGCGAACGTTGTATACCACCCTTATCCGGTGTCGATCGCGGCCCTCTTCGACGCGATGCGGCCGTACTGCACGGCTCGTGTCGAGGACGATGGCGACTACCGCTGACCGAGGGACCCTCCTCCGGGCGTCGCGCCGCGTCGACTGGCGCTTTCTCCTGCCGGAGCCGGCGCTCGGGAAGGTCGTCTGCACCGGAGCCTGCGACGGAGACCTCCTCGAGTCGCTCGAGCTCCTCGCAACATCGGTGACCGTGCTCGGGGGGCGGAACGACAGCGAGGAAAGCGCCGCCGCGGGCTCGTTCGACCTTGCCGTCCTGTGTGCACCGACGCGCGGCGAGCTGGAGCGCGCGGTGTCCGTTCTTCGGCCCGGCGGCTCCGTGTACCTGGAGGCACGCAGTGTGGTTAGGGGCGGGCGGCTGTCGCAGCTTGCAAGCGGCTATGCACATACGTTCGAGCAACTCGGGCTCGAGGACACCGAGCTCTTTTGGCACGTGCCGAGCTTCTCCAGAGCAGCGGCGATCGTGCCCCTCTCCGAGCCAAGAGCCGTGCGCTCCTTTCTCCGTCGCCGCCGGGGGCGCAGGCATGCCCGGCTGGGCGCGCGACTAGGACGCCTCCTGGCCGGCACTCCGCTCCTCACCCTGGCGGCGCCGCACGTCAGCCTCGTCGCGAGGCGGCACGACGGGACGCACCCGCGTCGGCCGTGCGCCGCCATGGTGCCGGGCGCCGAGGTGCAGGAGCTTTCCTTCATTCTGCTCACCCCGCGCTTTCGAACATCGCGTCACGCCGTCAGCCTCCTCACTCCACCGGGTTCGACCGAACCGACCCTCGTCGCGAAGCGGCCGCGCCTCGCCGACGACCTCGAGGGGATCGCGCGGGAAGCCTCCGTGATCGGCGTGGTCAAAGCGTCGTCGGGCACGGCCGGGACGGTTCCGCGCGTGGTTGCCTTCGAGCCGAGCGCTCCGCAGCCGGTTCTCGTCGAGACCGCGCTGGCCGGTGAGACGATCACGCCTGCGATGTTGCGTGGCTCGCCTTCCACGTACGTCGACGCGATCGTCTCGTGGCTGGCACGACTGCCGACTGCCCCCGCGGAATCCGACCCGTCGTGGTACGTGCGGCTCGTCGAGCGACCTCTCGAGCTCTTCGCCGAGGGTTTTCCGGCGGAGGCGGAAGAGTCTCGGCTTGTCGACCGGACGCTCTCGCTCGTGGAGCCGATCCGGAACACGTCGTTTCCGCTCGTGGTCGAACACGGAGACCTGAGCCACCCGAATTTGATCCGGTTGCGCGACGGACGGGTGGGTGTCCTCGACTGGGAGCTCGGCGAGGAGCGCGGCCTGCCGCTCCACGACCTCTGCTTCTTCCTCGCGTACGTTGCGTTCGCGACTCGCCAGGCACGAGAGACGACAGAGCTCGTGGCCGCGTTCGACGAGGCGTTCATCGGCCTGGACGCGTGGGCCGCCCCGACGGTGCGCGCCTATGCCGACGGCCTCGGCATTCAGGCCAACGTCCTCGTGCCGCTCTTCGTCTGCTGCTGGGCGCGGTACACGAGCCGCCTCGTGGCGAGAGCCGAGGGCGAGCCCGGAGGCGAGGAACAGAACGTGGACACCTCCAAGTGGCTACGAGGAAATCGCTACTACGCTCTGTGGAAGCGGGCAGTCGAACAGGCAGAGGCCTCGCCCGGGCCTGCACTGATCGGCTCACAGGAAACCATGACCCCGAGCAACGAGGAGATCCTGACCGAGTGTTCACCGTCGCGCTGATCGGCCCGGACGGGGCCGGAAAGACAACCGTTGCACGACGCCTGGACGGGGCCCTCCCGATGCCGGTCGAGTATGTCTACATGGGAGTCAATCCGGACTCGAGTAACCACATGCTGCCGACGACTCGCCTCCTGCACGCGCTCAAGCGAGCTCGTGGCGCGCCCGCGGATACGGCCGGCCCGCGCGATCCGGCTCTGGCCGCGCGCGCTCCCCAGGGGAACCGGATCCAGCGCGCCCTCCGCGTCGTTCGATCCTTCCTGCGGCTGGCGAATCGCATCGCGGAGGAATGGCATCGCCAGCTCGTTGCCCGGCGTCACGTGCGCCGGGGCTCGATTGTCGTCTTCGACCGGCACTACTTCGCCGATTACTACGCCTACGACATCGCGCACACGGTCAAGCGGTCGGCGACGAGGCGTTTGCACGGCTTCCTCCTCTCACGCCTGTACCCGCAGCCGGACCTCGTGATCTATCTCGATGCGCCGCCCGAGCTTTTGCTCGCGCGAAAAGGGGAGGGGACGCTCGAGTCGCTCGGGAGAAGGCGTCACGACTA
>DATLQD010000056.1:0-3121 GCA_035535315.1 Gaiellaceae bacterium | reverse complement strand
AGGGCCTCCCGGACGAGGAGGGCTACCTGGACGGTCTCTTTGAAGCCGACGTCGTCCGAGGGATCGAGGTCGAAGAGGACGAAGTCGGGCCGGTCGGGCTTATCGACCCGCGAGTACCACGCGTTCATGTCGATGCAGCCCATGTTGACCATCCAGAGAAGCGCCAGCTCGTCGTTCACGAGCGGGTAGTCGATCATCCGCTTCTCGCGTGACTCCCGGGAGGTGGAGAGGTACGACGTCCGCGGAATCCAGTCGGGCATGTGCTTGGGCGCGTCCTTCTGGAAGAAGTGGCCGCCCGCGATTCCGTCCGGGTAGCGCTTCATCGTGAACGGCCTGTCCTTCAGGTGGGGCACCAGGACGGACGCGACCTCACGGTAGTACGTGAGGAGATCGCCCTTCGTGATCCCCTCGTCTGGCCAGAACACCTTGTCGAGGTTCGTCAGCCGAAGCACCTTCCGGCCACGCTTGATCTCCGTCTCGAGCGGAAGCTCGCGTCGCACCTCGGAGGGAGACTTGTCCTCCCGCAGTCCCTGGTAAACCGGAGCCCGCAGCCGTCCGTCATGGGTCCATTCGCTGAAGCGGACCTCGCAGACGAGGTTTGGCGTCACCCAAACGACATCTCCCTTCCGCACCTTGGGCATCCTGGGGACGACCTTGAACGGGCTCGTCTTGCGCTCGAGCGGCCGCAGCTTGCGCAGGAGCTTTTGGATCTCCTGCTCATCGAAGCCCGTGCCGCAGTTTCCGACCCAGACGAGATCGCCTCCGCTGCGAACAGCGAGGACGAGTGCACCGAGACTGGACGCCCGCCGTCCCTGGCCTTTGGTGTAGCCCGCGATCAGAAACTCCTGCCGTTCCTCCGTCTTCACCTTGAGCCATTCTCTCGTCCGCTTGCCCGGAACGTAGACCGAGTTCGTTTTCTTGGCGACCACCCCCTCGAGGTGCTGCTGGCGGGCGGCCTCCATGAGCGCGACGCCGTCGTCGAAGCTCTCGGAGAGCCGCACCGCCTGGCTCCGTCGGTCGAGAAGCGACTCGAGACGCTCTTTACGCAGGGTCAGCGGTTGATCGAGGAGCAACTCCCCCTCGACCCAGAGGGCATCGAAGGCGTAGTACACGAGGTTCGCGCTTCCCTTCTGCATCTCCGAAAAGCTCGAGCGCCCATCTTCGTCGAGCGCACACACCTCGCCGTCGAGAACGGCGTTCGGCGTTCGGACCGCGTTGCCGATCTGCCTCGCGAGGTCTGAGAAGCGGCCCGTCAGGTCATTTCCGTTTCGGCTCGTCAGCTTCACCTCGCCGCCGGTGATCGTGGCGATCGCGCGGTAGCCGTCCCATTTGACCTCGTACATCCAGCCGGGCCCCTGCGGCACCTCGTTTGCGAGCGTCGCGAGCATCGGGGAGATTTCGGGGGGACGCGTCGACGTCTTGGACGCCTTCTCGCCGGGGTCGTCCCGCTTCTTGATCAGAAGCCAGTTCTTGGGATCGCCGGAGAGCTTCGCCGGAACCAGCGTCCAGAGCCCCTGCAGCCGTTTGCCATCGAGGCGGACAGTCAGCCCGCCGTCGCGCTTCTCTTCAACGAGCTCGTACGTTCCCTCGTCCCAGATCTCGACCGTTCCGGCGCCGTAGTTCCCGGCCGGGATCTCGCCCTCGAAGCTCGCATAGTCGAGGGGGTGATCCTCGACGTGGACGGCGAGGTGACGCTCCCCGGGCTCGAGTGGAATTCCCTTCGGAACTGCCCAGCTGGCAAGCGCGCCGTCACGCTCGAGCCGAAAGTCGTAGTGAAGCCGCCGGGCATCGTGCCGTTGCACGACAAAGATGGGTGCTTTGCCGCGTTTCTTCCCTCCGAAGGGCTCGGGCGTCTTCGCTTTCTTCCGCTTGCGCTCGTATTCGGAGAGTCGGGCCACACCCATAGTGTTCCCGTCCTTCAGCGGACGATGTTTTCGGTTCGGCCCGCCGCGGGAAAATCCGCCGCAGGAGAGCTTCTCTCCGCCGACCAGGGGGGTTGGCACTTGGGGCCGGTGCAAGCCGGCCTCAAGGCTTTGACGGTTGATCTCTAGATGGGGACAATTGACCCGCTAGCGGGGATAACTCTGTGGAAGCTGTGGGAAACGCCGCTCGATGGTTGTCCGGTAATCGCCGGTTGACCAGCTAGGTCGTGAAAACGCCGATGTTCCGGAAACGCTCGCGTCTGGCGATCCGGCGCTCGCCCGCGTCGAGGCCGGTGACGTCCGCCAGCGCGAGCTTCAGGCCTTCGCCGAGGAGCGTCGCCGCCGCGTCGTGATCCGTCTGGGCACCGCCCGGAGGCTCAGGGACGATGCCGTCGATAACGCCAAGCTCCAGGCAGTGCGCCGCGTCCGGCTTGAACGCCGCTGCTGCTTTCTTCGCCTCGCCGGCGTCGCGCCACAAGATCGCGGCGCACCCCTCGGGCGAGATCACCGAGTAGATCGCGTTCTCCTGCATGAGCACCCGGTCGGAGACGGCGATCGCGATCGCACCCCCGGACCCGCCCTCCCCGATGATGCAGGTGACCGACGGGACCCCGAGACGAACCATCGCAAGCTGGGAGCGGGCGATCCAGCCACCTTGGCCATGCTGCTCGGCCTGGACGCCCGGATAGGCGCCGGGTGTGTCCACGAGGGTGAGCACCGGAAAGCCGTGGCGGTCCGCCAGCTCCATGACCCGCATCGCCTTTCGATAGCCCTCCGGATAGGCCATCCCGAAGTTCCGGTGCGTCCGCTCGCGGATGTCACGACCCTTCTGGTGCCCGACGAGCGCAACCGTCTGCCCGTCGAAGCGGCCGAGCCCGGCGACGATGGCCGGATCGTCTGCCAACGAGCGATCACCGTGCAACTCGACGAAGTCGTCGAATATCCGCTCTACGTAGTCGAGCGTGTAGGGCCTGTTCTGGTGCCGCGCGAGCTCAACCGACCGCCAGACCTCGTCGGCGTCGGGCTCGGCCGCAATCCGCTCGATTTGCCGCTCCAGCTTCGCAAGCTCGCCCGAAACTCCAGCACCGCGGAGGAGAGGGAGCCCACGCAACCGCGTCAGCCGCTCGCGCAGGCGCAGCTGCTCGGTGTCGCCGGCTTTCGGCTCAGCTGCCATGGTCGAAGAGCGCGAGGAGGCGACC
>DATLQD010000055.1:0-2412 GCA_035535315.1 Gaiellaceae bacterium | reverse complement strand
CGTCGAGCAGTGCCGCGGACAGCGTGAGCAGGAGCTTGACGAATCGCTCCTCGAGGCTCCGGTCGTCGTCGTGGACGACGACTCCGGCGGCGAATTCGACCCCGACGAGGATCCCTTGCTCGACCGGGCGATCGAGATCGTGGTCCAGACCCAGACCGCGTCCGTTTCGCTCCTCCAGCGGCGGCTGCGCGTCGGCTACACGCGGGCGGGGCGCCTCGTGGACATGCTCGAGCGCCGCGGGATCATCTCCGGCTACGAGGGCTCCAAGCCCCGCCGCGTGCTGATCGGCGAGGCGGAGCTCGACCGGGTGGTCGCGGCTGCCGCAGAGCGCGTCGCCCACTAACGAACTCCGGGATCCCCCGTCCTAGCCAACGGATCGCCGTGGGCGATAGCATCCGGCGACTCACTTTGGGATTTTGGCTACAAGGAGGTTCCGTGAACGTCATGCGAAAGCTGCCCTGGGCGTTGCTCTTGATCGTTGCGGTTGTGCTGGCGCTGGCTGCGGCCGGCTGCGGCGGCGACGACAGCACCGACACCAGCGGCGCGCCGTCTGAGAGCGGCACCGAGGGTGGAACGGGGGGCGAGAAGATCTCCGTCGGAATGGTCTCCGACACGGGCGGCCTGGACGATCGGGGCTTTAACGAATTCTCGATCAACGGCTTCGAGCGGGCGCAGACGGAGCTGGGTGTCGACGGTCGCGTCTACGTGTCCAAGTCGGCCGATGACTATTTGCCGAATCTTTCGGCTGCGGTCGACGACGGACACGACCTCGTGGTGGCCATCGGCTTCCTCATCCAGCCGTCCGTCGTCGAAGTGGCAACGGAAGCGACCGACATCAACTTCGCCGGCGTCGACCAGTTCTACGGAGAAAAGCCGGAGTGCGGCGGCGAGAATCAGTCGCCCTGCGCACTGCCGAACGTCCTCGGGCTCCAGTTTCCTTCGGAAGAGGCTGGCTATCTCGCAGGTGTCGTGGCCGCGATGATGACGAAGAGCGGCACCGTGTCGACTGTGGGTGGCATCAGCATTCCACCAGTGAACAACTGGATCGCCGGCTTCCGGCAGGCCGTCAAGGACACAGACCCGAGCGTGAAGCTCCTCAACGCCTACTCGCAGGATTTCGTCGACCAGGCGAAGTGCAAGGAGATAGCCCTCGACCAGATCGCGCAGGGGTCGGACGTGATCTTCCAGGTCGCGGGGCAGTGCGGTCTCGGAGCGCTCGACGCCGCCTGTCAGGAAGGCAAGATGGCGATCGGCGTCGACGCCGACCAGTCGTTCGCCGGCGACTGCGTGATCACGAGCGCGCTGAAGCCGCTCGAGCTGGCGGTCTTCGAGACGATCAAGTCCGCGCAGGAGGGCACGTTCAAGGGCGGGACGAACAGGTTCTTCGGCGTCGAGGAATTCCCGGATGCCGAGCTCCTCGCCCCGTTCACCGCCGCGGTGCCGCAGGAGGTCAAGGACGCGGTCGACGCGGCGAAGGAGAAGCTCATCTCCGGCGAGATCGACCCGCCGGCCACCTTCAAATAGAGCAAGTTCGTAGAGGGGGCGGGCCCACCCGGGACGCCCCCTCTACTCTTCTCAACCATGTCTGACCCGCTCCTACTCGAGCTTCTGGGGATCACGAAGCGGTTCCCGGGGATCGTTGCCAACGATCACGTCGATTTCGAGCTGGCCAAGGGCGAGGTTCACGCCCTGCTTGGCGAGAACGGCGCCGGCAAATCGACTCTCATGAACATCCTCTACGGCCTCTACCACCCGGACGAGGGCGAGATCCGCCTGGAGGGCAAGCGCATCCGGATCGACTCACCCCGCGACGCGATCGATCGCGGCATCGGCATGGTGCATCAGCACTTCATGCTCATCCCGGTGATGACGGTGGCCGAGAACATCGTGCTCGCCACCGAGCCGACGAAGGGGCCGTTCCTCGACCTGGCGAGCGCCGAGAAGCGCGTTCGCGAGCTGTCGAAGCAGTACGGGCTCACGGTCCGCCCGGAGGCGAAGGTTGCCTCGATCAGCGTCGGAATGCAGCAGCGGGCGGAGATCCTGAAAGCGCTGTACCGGGGCGCTGAAATTCTCATCCTCGACGAGCCGACAGCTGTTCTGACACCGCAGGAGGCGAGCGAGCTCTTCACGATCCTCCGCTCGCTGCAGGAGGACGGGAAGTCGATCATCTTCATCAGCCACAAGCTGAACGAGGTGCTCGAGATCGCCGACCGGATCACCGTTCTCCGGCAGGGGAAGAAGATCGACACGGTCCCGCGCGAAGGCGCCACCCGCGAGGGTCTTGCTCGCCTCATGGTCGGTCGCGAGGTCGTCCTCAGCGTCGAGAAGCCACCGGCCGAGCCCGGCGAGACGCTGCTCGAGGTCAAAGACCTCGTCGTTGCCGACGAGCGCGGTCTCGAGGCCGTGCGCGGA
>DATLQD010000054.1:0-5535 GCA_035535315.1 Gaiellaceae bacterium | reverse complement strand
CTGCATGCCCGTCTGCCCTCGCTGCAGCCAGGCGAACCCAGAGGGTTTCCGTTTCTGCGGCACCTGTGGCGCTCCGCTCGTCGAGGAGAGGGTCGCGCGCGACGAGCGCAAGGTCGCAACCGTGCTCTTCGCCGACCTCGTAGGATCGACCGACCTCGGGGGCTCGCAAGATCCGGAGCGGACGCGCGCGCTTCTCGAGCGTTTCTACGAAGGGATGGCGGCCGAGATCGAGGCCGCCGGCGGCACCCTCGAGAAGTTCGTCGGAGACGCTGTCATGGCCGCTTTCGGGGCCCCGGCTGCGCAGGAAGACCATGCGGAGCGAGCGCTCCACGCAGCCCTCGGGCTCCGGCGCCGCCTGGACGAGCTCTTCGGGGACACGCTCGCGCTCCGGATCGGGGTCAACACAGGCGAGGTCGTCGTCGGCCCCGCGCGCGAGGGAAGCGCCTTCGTGACCGGCGACGCGGTGAACGTCGCTGCCCGTATCGAGCAGGCCGCCGCGCCGGGCGAGATCCTCGTCGGCGAGCGGACAGCCGCCACTGCTCGCGGCGCTTTCGAGCTCGCGGAACCGATGACGGTCGAGGCAAAGGGCAAGGAAGGCGGCGTCGCCTGTCGGAGGCTCGTTCGCCCTCTTTCGCTCATGCGCCCGCGAGGGGTGGGCGGCCTCCAGCGCACATTCGTGGGGCGGGAGGACGATCTCGAGCTGCTCCAGGCCGCCTATCGGCGCGTTGTCGGTCGCCAGGAGCCGGAGCTCTTCACCGTCATTGGCGACGCCGGCGTCGGCAAGACGCGGCTTGCGCGTGAGTTCTGGGAGTGGCTGGGCGCCGAGTCGCCGCAGCCGCTGCGCCGAACAGGCCGCTGTCTGTCCTACGGGCACGGCATCACCTACTGGCCGTTCGGCGAGGTGCTCAAGGAGCAGTTTGCGATTCTCGAGAGCGACCCGCCTGAAAGCCTTGTTCGCCGGCTGGGCGACCGGGAGATTCTCGCCCTCACGCTCGGTCTCGACGTCGCCGAAAATCTCCATCCGCTG
Organism: Gaiellaceae bacterium; assembly: GCA_035535315.1. Taxonomy (GTDB): domain Bacteria; phylum Actinomycetota; class Thermoleophilia; order Gaiellales; family Gaiellaceae; genus DASQGA01. The sequence continues at coordinate 4,508 of DATLQD010000054.1, read as the reverse complement.
GCGGCTCGCGAGCGCCTCGAAGAGGCCTGGGTCGAGCTGCTCGGGGAACTCGCCGCCGAACGACCTCTGGTCGTGTTGGTCGAGGATCTCCATTGGGCGGAGGAGCCGCTGCTAGATCTCCTTGACCGGCTCGCTCGCACCGTCGAAGGCCCCTTGCTACTCCTCGCTACTGCGCGTCCCGATCTCGCCGAGCGTCGTTCGACGCGGGGCAGACGGGCGAACGTCTCGCACATCTGGCTCGAGGCGCTCACTCCCACCGACACCGCCCAAATGCTCGAGCAACTCCTCGCTGCCGAGTTGCCCTCGGTCCTTCGCGACGTGGTGGTCGAACGAGCCGAGGGCAACCCCTTTTTCGTCGAGGAGCTCGTGGGCACGCTGATCGACCAGGGCGTGCTCGAGCGCGTCAACGGGAGCTGGACGGCACGGGAGCTGCCCGCCGGCTTCGTCGTACCGGACACGGTTCAGGCGGTACTCGCCGCTCGCATCGATCTTCTCCAGCCGGCCGACAAGGCCGCGCTCCAGGCGGCCTCGGTGATCGGGCGCGTCTTCTGGTCGGGACCGGTGTACGAGCTGCTCGAAGGCTTTGAGCCAGAGCTCAGACTACTGGAGGAGCGCGACTTCATCCGCTCTCGCTCCGGGTCGTCGATGGCCGGCGAGCGCGAGTACGTGATCAAGCACGCGCTCACCCGGGAAGTTGCCTACGGCAGCCTTCCGAAGGCCAAACGGGCGCACCTGCACGCCTCGTTCGCCGCTTGGCTCGAGCGCACCGGCGAGTCGCGCGACGAGCATGCCTCTCTCCTTGCGCATCACTACGCCGAGGCGGTGCGGACTGAGGTCACCGACCTGGCCTGGGCCGGTGCTGAGGACGAGCTGGGTCGTCTTCGCGCGAAGGCGCTCTTCTGGCTTCGACGTGCCGCTGACCTAGCCGTCGGTCGCTACGCGATCGACGATGCGCTCGCACTACTCGAGCGAGCGCGCGAGCTCGAAGTGAGCGAGCCGGGGCAGGCCGACCTTTGGGAAAAGATCGGACGCGCGAACATGCTCAAGTTCGACGGCGAGGCGTTCTGGACGGCGATGCAGGAAGCGATCGCGCTTTCCTCCGACCGGGGAACCCAGGCCGACCTCTACAGCACGCTCGCCTATGAGACAACGGCACGTCCCGCAATGTGGAAGCAGCGGCCGGATCCGTCGCTCGTCAAGAGCTGGGTCGAGCGAGCACTCGAGCTTTCCGACCCCGGGACTCCTGCCCGCGTTAACGCGCTTTTGGCCCTCGCCGAATTCGATCCAGCACGGGGAGCCGAACCGGCACTGGAGGCGAGCGAGCTCGCGAAGCGGCTCGGAGACGCCTATCTCCGGGCTGAGGCGGTGAGCGTCCGGGCCGAGCTGGCTCTCATGGAGGGCCGGTACGAGGAAGCACACGCTCTGGCCCTTCAGCGTTTTGACCTTTTGGCGGACTCGACCGATCCAGAAGCTCGCGTCCACTCGCACTGGTACGCCGTCTGCACCAACCTGGGTGCCGGCCGAGTGGACGAAGCCCGCCGGCACGCGCGTCTTCTCGACGAGCTATCGCGAGAGCTCAGCTCACACCACGCCGTCCACGGGATCAGCATGCATCTGATGGTCGAGGAGCTCCAGGCGCACTGGGAAGCCGTGCGCGGGCTGGCGACCGAGACAGAGCGGACGATTGCCGACAACGCCGCCACCCCGTGCCAGTTCAACGTCCGCTCCTTGCTCGTCTGCGCGGTCGCGAGCGCCTATGCAGGGGACGAGGCCGAGGCCAGACGCCTCGAGACGGAGGCCAACGCCCTGGGAATCGAAGGCTACGGACTCACGAACGAAGCGCCGCGAATACGCCTCGCGCTCATTCGCGGCGAGCTGGACCGGGTCGAGCGGCTCCTCGCCGAGTTGCGCGAGGCGATGTACTTCACCCAGGTGGCGGGCCAAGCGACGCGGCTCGATGCCCTCGCCGCCCTGGGAGATCGGAAGGGTGTCGAGGACGAAGCGCTCCCGCTTCTGCGGCCGGATACCTTTCTCGAGCCGTTCGCGCTCCGTGCGCTGGGACTCGTTCGCGAGGACGCCGAGCTCGTCGAGAGGGCGATCGCTCGCTTCGACGCGATGGGACTCGACCGACACACCGAGGAGACGCGCGGTATGGTCTGACCCCGCGCCGCGGAGCGGATCCTCGTTGGCCGCCGTAACTCGCACCGGAGCCGTGTTCGTGGTTGCGTTGACGCGCGACCAAGTGGGTGGGAAGATCGGAAGCTATTCGTGCGTCATGACACGTAAGGCCCCACGCTGTGGTGGGCCATGAGCGGAAGGAGGCGTATGGACTACGCGACAGGAACCGCCAGGCTGGTCGAGCCTGGAAACCTCGAGGGTCGTGGAGTCGCAGCCGTACTCGATCGAAGCGAGATCGAGCAGGCACTGCGTTCCAAAGAGTCGACCGAGCTGATCCTCGACGTCGCACGGCAGGGCGACGTCGAGGCACACACGCTCGGCGTCCGTTGGGATCCACCGGATCTCGAGGAGGTGCTCCGCACGACCGAGGGCGACCGAATCGCGATCGCTTTCGACCGGGAGGAGCTCCAGGACGCACTCTCCGATGCCGACGTCGAGGGGCACGGCCTGCGAGAGAAGGCGCTTGTCCTGAGCGTCGCGGTTGCCACTGCGACCGCCGCAGTGGGCAGCGCGCAAGGGATGGTCGCCGGTGGAGGGAGCTCGGGCTCCGGCCAGCCAGCCGCCGCTGTCGGCGGTGCGGTCGCCGCGTCTGGGGACCAGTCCCCCGCGGAGGTGACCGGCGCTGCCGTCTCGACGGCCGATCAGCCGATCGGTGGTGCGGTCGCCGCGTCGGGAGACCAGTCACCCGCGGAGACGACCGGCGCTGCCATCTCGACGGCCGATCAGCCGATCGGTGGTGCGGTCGCCGCGTCGGGCGGTGAGTCGCCCGCCGTGGCGATCGGCGGGGCGGGACCGAGACCGGTTCCCGCTTCGGACCAAGGCCCAGCGTTCGCCGCCCCTGGCGACGGACTCTCGGGTGCCGAAATCGCCGGGCTCGCCGGGCTCGGTGGGATCGCAATCACGGCCGCCGCCTTCGCCGCAGCCGGCCAGCGGCGTCGGCCGGTCGAGCCGGCCTAGAGGCACAGCGAACGGGGGGCCGGACCATCCGGCCCTCCGGTCGCTGGAGACGCACGGCCGCGCAGGAGCTACTCGTACCAGCTCGCAGGCGCGAGTCGGACGCTTGTCTCGTAGTCGAGCTCGTGCGTCGTCATCAAGTGGGCGTTCTCGCTGCGCTCGATCTCCTCGATCCGATCCCAGGTGGCGATCGTCGCGTCCGGGCTCCAGAGAATGCCCGGCAAGCTGCGAGAGCGCATCTTCGCGAGCAGGTAGGCGGCGTCCGCCAGCAGGAAGACCGTCTGTCCGTCCAGGTGCACGAGGAGCGACTGGTGACCCCGCGTGTGACCGGGCGTCGAGATGATCGTCACGCGACCGTCGCCGAAGACGTCGTGGTCACCGTCGAGCTGCTGCCAGCTCAACCCGACGTCGTAGTCGCCGCGCACGTAGATCGCCTCTTGGTACACGGGCGGGTCCATCGCGAAGGCCAGCTCCTCCCGCTGCACGAGGACGGGCGCGTGCTTCAGCCACTCGAGGCCGCCGGCGTGATCGAAGTGGAGGTGTGACTGGACGACCAGGTCGACGTCGCGCGGGCGCAGCCCGATGGCAGCAAGCCGTCGCTCGACGTGGTCGTCCGGACTGAGCGTGACTTCGAAGTCGGCCGCTGCCGGACCAAGGCGCAACTCGGGATCGGTGGCGAGCTGCGGGTGAGCTCCGCTGTCGAACACGAGAGTGCCCGCCGGATGCTTGACCACGTAGAGGAAATAGGGGTTGTAGACCTTCTTCCCCGGTTCCGGATCGAACGGGTCGAAGGCGGCCATCGTCATGAGATCTCCGCCGCAATGGAGGGCGTACAGCTGGATCGTGCTCATGACAGGCTCACGAATGCTTCGGTGTGACGGCCGCTGGACGGCACAACATAGGGAGCGCGTCCACCGCCGGTCAAGGATTCTCTCGTCGGATTACATCCGAATCGTGGCACCATCGTCCCGATGGCTTCCGGCGGCGACAAGGATCGAGTGCTCGAGCTCACGCGTCGTTTCCTTGCTCCGCACCGCGTCGAGGTCTGGGAGGACATGGGCACACAGCTCGTCATCGGTCATCGGAAGGGCTACCGCCTCTGGGACCTGTCAGGCCACGAGCTGCTCGACTTCCACTTGAACGGCGGCACGTTCAACCTCGGTCATCGGAACCAGGAAGTCGTCGAGGCCCTCGTTCTCGCCACTCGAGAGCTAGACATCGGCAACCACCACTTCGCCAGCCTGGCGCGCGCCGAGTTGGCTGAGCAACTCGCCCGGCTGACTCCCGGCGACCTTACGTATTCCGTGCTGGTGCCGAGCGGCGGTGAGGCCAACGATGTAGCGATCAAGACAGCGCGTCGCGCAACCGGCCGGCGA
>DATLQD010000053.1:0-6455 GCA_035535315.1 Gaiellaceae bacterium | reverse complement strand
GCTGCCCGGAGTCGCCCTGGTGGAAGACCTCCGTACCTGCGGCCACCGGGAGCGGGGACATGGTCGAGGCGAGCCGCTCGAGGACGGCGGCAGGGAGCGGAGCGAAGATCGGCTGCGAGCGGAGCAGCTCGAGTCCCGCGGGCGCCATCTCGGCGTCGAGTGCTCGGAGGGGCCGCCACAAGAGCACGGTCAGGATGGGGAGAAACATCCCGACCGCGACGAGGGCGCCGCGGGCGCCGAGCCCGGAGACAAGGACGGGCGCCACGACCGCACCGACCGCGATCGCGCCGAGCACGATGCTCTCGAGGACGCCGAAGACGCGGGCGAGAACCACCTCCGGGACGGCCCGCTGCAGGAGCGTGAGCCCAGCCACGTCCGCGACGGTGTTCCCGAGCCCGACGACTGCGAGGAGGACGAGTGCGGTAGCGGGCGTCGGCCAGGCGCCGATCAGCGCGATCGGCAGGCCCCACAGGATGAGCCCGACTCCGAAGCTCGACGCGATCCGGCGCCTTCCGACGAGCACGAGCGCCGCGACCGCGCCCAGTAACCCCCCGACCCCGTCCGCCGAGGTCAGGAGGCCAACCCCCGATCCTCCGAGGTCGAGCAGCTCGAGGGCTGTGACGACGATGAGGACGTTGAGCGCCCCGGCGACGAGCGTCTGGGCCGCAAAGAGGCCGACGATGAGCCGCAAGCGGGAATCGGTACCGATGGCGCGGAATCCGGCGAAGGCCTCCCGGAGGATTCCGCCCGCGTCATCGGCGGGCTCCGCCTCGGCCTCTCCGTGCTCGGCTCTGATCCGACCGACCAGGAATGCTGACAGGAGGAACGTGCAGGCCTGGGCGGCGAAGACGACGCCCGTACTCGTGGCCGCAAGGAGTAGCCCACCGAGCGCAGGGCCGGCGAAGAAGGCGACGCTCTCGATCGTGGTCGAGGCGACGTTCGCGGAGGTGAGCTCCTCCGGCGTCCGAGCAAGGGCCGGCAGAAGGGCGACCTGCGCCGGTCGGAATGCAGTCGAGACGAGGGCGACGAGACCCGCGAGGGCGAAGACGACACCGGCGGGCGCCTGGGCCAGGACGGCGACCGCCGCGCCGGCCACGGCGACTGCGCGGACGAGATCCGCGGCGACCATGACGCGCTCCCGCCTGAAGCGGTCGCTCAGGAGCGCCGCGAAGGGCGCCGCAACCGCGGACGGGAGCATGCGGATGAGGCCGACGAGCCCGACCGCCGCCGGCCCGCCCGCGTCGTAGGCGAAAACGGAAAGCGCCACGATCGATGCCCATTCGCCCGTGACGGAAGCTGCCCAGGCGAGCTCCAACCGGCGGATGTTCGGGTTACGAAAAGTCTGGGCGAATGCCCGGAAAGGCTCGAGGAATCGAGCTTGCAGGCCCTGGCGCATTCGCAAAGGTTGGCAGCCTCAGTTGCATTTTCAAAGCCGGGTGGGAAGATGCAGGCTGGGTACTACGTCTAGAGAGCGACAAGCGCGCTGCCGCGCGGCGACCGAAAGGAGAGCGTATGTCGGAGCAAGAGCGTGAACGGACCGTCTCCAAAGAGGGCACCGACTCTGACGATGTCGAAGGCCACATCAGGCGACGTGAAGAGGCCGAGCCCAGCGAGGGCGAGGCCGGTATGCGTCGCGAAGGTGACGATCCCGACGTCGAGGGCCACATCAAGCGTTAAGCCCTCCGAACTGGGGGCGGGGTTAAACCCGCCCCCAGTTTCAATTCTTCCGGAGCACCTCGTCGAGCGCCTCGAGCAGTCGCAGCCCGGCGCCGCGCGCTTCACCCTCGAGCCCGTCCAGGGCCTCGGCGACTCGGGCGACGGCCATGAGTTCGCCACCGCTCCCGGCGAGCACCGCTCTTGCACGGCGGGCGGCGAGAAGAAGATCGAGCGCAATCGCAGCCTGGCCGGCGAAGAGCCCGAGCAGATCCATCTCCTCGAGCGGTGAACGGGCTCGATCGGGCCGGTCGAGCACCTCAAGCACCCCGAGCGCTCGCTCCTCGTGCAAGAGCGGCACCGCCATCAGTGCTCGCGGCACATAGCCCGTCGCCTCGGCGAGGTCGCGTGCGAACCGCGGATCCTTCGAGACGTCCTCGAGCACGAGCGGCTGACGCGTGGCGAGCACCCAGCCAGCGATCCCGGTGCCCGACGGGAAGCGCGACCCCACGAGCTCGGCCGAGCCGAGCCCGGAGGCCGCCTCGAAGACGAGCTCGTCTGTGTCCTCGTCCAGCAGGAAGATAGAGGAGGCTCGCGCGCCGAAGATCGCCCGCGCCACGTCGACGATCGAGCTGAGCAACGCGAGATGCGCCTCCTCGGAGGCGAGCACGCCCACGGCAGTGGCTGCCCTGAGCTGATCGGGGTCGGTCACGGCGCGCCTCCAACGTTCGTTGCAACCAGGTAGAGCACGCTCTTCAGCTGGAAGGGTGTCAGTTCCGGATGCTTGCTGAGGATAAGCGCGCAGATCGCCGAGATGTGGGGGGTCGCGAAGCTGTTCCCGCTGACCCGGATCTGGCCGCCGCCTAGCCAGGCGACATCGACATTCACCCCACGGGCGAAGAATTCGACCGGAGGCGTCGGGTTGTAGAAGAAATCGAGTCCCTCCGGACTTTCGTGGCTTCCGACAGAGATCACAGACGCGAATCGCCACGGGTAGCTCTCGACGGGCAGGTTGTGCGCGGAGGCGACGAGCATCGTCTTGCCGAAGTACGCCCGGTCGGCGATCTCGTGCAGCGTCTCGGCGAACTGGCGCTTCGTCGTCGAGAGGCTCATGTTGACCACGTCGAATCCTTGCTCGACCGCCCACTTGAGACCCCCGAGTAGTGCGGGCCCACTGCCCGTGAAGCCTGCCCCCAGGACACGGACGCTGAAGAGGCTGCACTCCGGGGCGAGCGCGCGGACGATCCCTGCACAGGCGGTCCCGTGTCCGCAGAGGTCTCCCTCCTCGTCCTTCTCGACGACGAGCTCTCCGTCCTCGGCGACAGTGACCGCGACTGCCCCGTCGACGTCTCCTACGAGGGGATGATTCGGCTCGACACCGCTGTCGATGATGCACACGGTCGCACCTTTGCCGGTCGAGCCTCCGAGCGCCCACTCACGGTTGACACGATCGGGCCACTCCAGGGGTATCGCGATTCGATCGACTGCGTCCCGAGGCAGGCTCCACGCCGGAAGCTCCTCTTCGCCGTTGTGCGACGCCGCTTCCACCTAGGCGCCCCGGCCGAGCGCGCGCCTGGCGCACGCCGCGCTCCGCTCGACCAGGAGACGCGCAAGGGCAACACGCTCGTCAGCGCGCGCCGCGGCAAGGTTGATGACGACGAGATTGGCGGCTGCCTGCGCGCCCGCTGCGGCGAGGACTGCTGCGGCAGCCGCGTCGGCGCGAACCTCTTCGCTTCCGAACTCCGCGATCGTGGAGGCGAGCTCGGCGACGTCGTACCCTGTCTCGGCGATCGCGAGAGGAACTTCGGCGGCACGGCTTAGCGCCTGGCGTATGGCCTCATCCCGCTCGGCAGGGTCAAGCTCGTCGCGACTCCGCAGCGTCGCGAGCGCCTCGGCGTACACCTTCGCGTCCGCCTCTACGAGCGGCACCACCCTGGCGCGGAGGGCGTCCGCCTGTGCGATCGCCCCGGGTGCGCCCTCCCAGGTGTCGCGCGACGCCCGAGCCGCCATGCCCGCGAGCCCCGCGGAGATCGCTAGGACGACAGCTGCGGTGGATCCTCCTCCCGCGGCCGTCCGTCCGTCTGCAAGTCGCTCGGCGAACTCCCGAACACTCAGGTCGAGCAGCTCCGCGGGAGCTGTAGGGGTTTTCATCGCGACATCCTCGCATCGAATGACACGCGACGGAAGAACGCAGCAAGCTCGGCCGTCCAGTAGGTAAGAGTCGAGAGGAGGAGATGTGCTGAGTTCCGCCGTTCACCAAGAGCTCGCCCGGCAGCGCCAGGCCGATATCGCTCGCCAGGCCGAGCGTCATCACGTTGCCACCGCGAAGAAGGAAGGCTCGAGAGGCGTCACGTTTGCGTGGGTCTCTTCGGTCCTGCACCGGATCACGGTCCCCGGCCAACCGTCGAGGAAGCCGCAGCCCGCTCTCTAGGGAGGGCTTCAACGGTCGCCCGTCCGTCCTCCGAGCGGCCGGTCGACCGGTTGCGTCACGTAGCGCCGGATCGACCCTTCCGGCTGCCTCTTCTTATTGCGAGCCCTTGTCGTACTCGTCATGGCGGCGGAACCACTGCCCGGTCTCGTTGCGTCCCTTCGGTGCCCGGTCGAGCCACTGGTACATGCCCCAGAGGGCATCCATGCCACGGGCATAGGCGGAGTAGGTGTGGTAGACGGCACCGTCCTCGCGGGCGAACGCGCTCATGCCGGGCGCCTCGCGCGTGTATGTAGCGGTGTCCGTTCCGACCGCGGCCGCAATCTCGGCGAGGGGGCCGTCGCCGGCTTCCAGCATCGGCTTCACGTCCATTGACCGGTAGTTGTATTCGACGCTGCCTGCGCGCTGCTGCTCCTCGGTGAACGAGACGTGAAAGTCGAAGTTGAAGTCGCTCCCGAGCGAGGACGCCCACGGGAAGCTCCACCCCATCCGGCGCTTGTAGGCCTGGATGTCGGCGATGGGAGCACGCGACACGGCCGTCATCGCGACGTCGTGATTATCGAGATGGACGACGAAGCCGCTGTAGCAATCCGCTATCGCTGAGCAGGCGGGGCAGCCCGCCGTGTACTCAGGCCCGAACATGAAGTGGTAGACAAGGAGTTGGGAGCGCCCTCTGAACAGGTCCGCAAGCGAAACGCTGCCCTCGTCGGTATCGAAGCGGTAGTCCTTGTCGAGCCGGACCCAGGGGAGCTGCTGGCGCTGCCGGGCCAGCTCGTCGCTGCGACGGGTCAGCTCCTTCTCGACGTCGAGTAGCTCGAGCCGGGCCGCAAGCCACTCCTCACGGGTTCCTGTCGTGTGCTCCGTCATCCGTTGTCTCCTTTTCTCGCTACTTCGGGGGCGTTCCTTGCCAACCGGTCGCGCCAGCCTGACCCTGTTGAGCTCCTCAACGAATGGCTCCGCTGGCTGCGCCGAGGTTTCACATCGGTGGGACGAGTCCGGGAATCGAGGACGGCGCGATGACGATCAGTATTCCAATGCCGACGATCGCCAGCCCTAACGGGACGTCGATGGAGGCTCTCGGCGGCAGCAGCTTCTGGGCGAGGATGAGGCCAGCGATGATGGACATCCAGGCGATGCTCATGATGCCGAGCGCGACCAGCACCACCATCAGCCCGATGCTCGAGCCAACGCAGTAGAGCCCGAAGTGGAATCCAGAGCGGACGCTCGTGAAGCAGCGTTGGCGGCAGTCGCGCTTGAGCGGCGTGAGCTCGTAGACGCCGGCCGCTATCGTCAGCGCGCCGGCGGCGGAAGATCCGTGCGGCTGGTACAGCGCGTACACGGCGACGCCGACCAAGGTCCAGACGGCGAGGTACGACCCGGCGAACAGCGGCGCGGCGAGCGCACGACCGTTGACGCGAATAAATCTCGAGACCGCCGGAACCGCGCCCGGAAGCATCATCGCCGCCATCATCGGCACCCAGACGGCGATGAAGAATGCGAACGAGCCGACATCGGTCGCCGCTCCCATGTCCATACCGCTCATCTTCTGAACCGCGACGATCCAGCACGCGGCGGCCACACCGAGCGTCGAGGTGAGTACGGCTGCGGTCGTCGGCGCCTTAGTACTCGTCATGGCGGCGCAGCGGGAAGTCGGCGTTCCGTCCGGCAGGGATTTGGTCGAGCAGCTGGTCGTAGTAGGGAGCGAGCAGGAAGCGGTCGGGCGCGGTGCGCGAGTACGTGTGGTAGACGATGTCGTCCTCGAGTGCAAAGACGTTCCAGCCCGGGGATTCGGCCATCCCCGAGGCCAGATCGGTTCCGATGTTCTCGGCCCAGTCTTTGAGCCAGTCCTCTGCCTCCGCGACCATCTTCGCGAGCTCACCGGTCGCCATCTGTTCCTCGGTGAACGCGAACTCGAAGTCGAAGTTGAAGTCGCTCCCGAACGACGACACGTACGGGAACTGCCAACCCATCCGCCGCTTGTAGGCCTGCAGCTTCTCGATCGGAGCGCGCCAGATGCACATCAACGTGACGTCGCGGTTGTTCAGGTGGACGAGAGCCGCGTCCAAGTGGTCGGCCAGACCCGTGCAGCCCGGGCAGGCCGCCTCATACGTCGGACCAAACATGAGATGGTAGATGAGGAGTTGCGACCGCCCGTCGAACAACTCGGCGTCGAGGTTGCCCAGCTCCTGCTCGCGCTCGTGCAATGCGTTGCGGGCGGCTCGCCACTCCTCCTGCGTTCCTACCTTGTGCTTCGGCATTCGGGTTCCCTCCCGTGCGGTGTCTGATCCATAGACCGGCCATGGCCCAAAAACTCATCGCCGGAACGACGTCCCACGCCGCGTGCTCCACGGGAAAGGCTTACGCTGCTCCGAGT
>DATLQD010000052.1:0-5285 GCA_035535315.1 Gaiellaceae bacterium | reverse complement strand
TAGAAGCTCGCCCAGACGTCGTGGGCGAAGCCTTCGTGGGCAAACATGTTGTAGAGGGCCGTCGCGACCTTCCACGGACCGGGCAGGAAGTATGGCCTGACGAAGCCTCCGTACGAGAGGATCGACCAGATTCCGATCACGATGACGAAGCTCGAGACGGCGAGCGCCGCCGCCACTTTCCTCGGGATCGGCTCCTTCGGCGTCAGGTAGCGAGCCATGAAGCCTGGGCGCCGCCGGGCGCCCGCCCCCGCTCGATCGGCCGGGGCGGGCGCCTTGACGTCACGGCGCTCGGCGGTGTTCAACCCGAGAAGTCCTGGAGGAAGCTCGGATCGATTGCCTCGGACGGATCGGGGACGGTGTCGGTCTCACCGAGCTCCTTCCAGAACTCGGCCGACTTCGTGAAGATCTCGTTGATGGGGCCGGGGCTGTCAGCTGTCCCGAAGAACTTCTTGCTGTCTTCGATCGACCAGATCGGCACCGTCTCCATCGTCGCCTTCACGTCCTCGGGGCTTTGCCCGAGATAGTCCGTGACGTCCGCGATGGCGTCGTCCGGGTTCGACTTCAGGAAGTCGACCGCCATCGCGTAGCCCTTGAGAAAGGCCGTGATCGAGTCGGGATTCTCCTTGACGAAATCAGGGGAGAACGCGACCTCGTCGGTGATGATGTCCGGATACTCCTTCGTCGAGGCGAGGACGTGCCCGTCCGGGTTTTCCTCGGCCTTGGAGAGCCACGGCTCCCACGTCACGGCCACCGGCACGCTTCCCGCGACGAAGGCGGCGCCGGCATCGCCGGACGTCAGGTCGGTCTGCTTGACGTCGTTGAGCGACAAGCCGTGCTGGTCGAGCACGTAGGCAAGGAGCCACTGGCTGGTCGAGCCCTGGCTCACGGCAACGGTCTGCCCCTTGAGCTGCTCCACGCTCGTGATGTCCTTCTTCGCGACGATGCCGTCGCCGCCGACCGAAGCGTCGAGCCCGAGCACCATGACCGAGGCAACTCCGTTCGCATTCGTGCGTGAGAACGTGTCGACCGTCGTCGCGATCGCATTCAGGCTGCCCGCCTTGAAAGCGTTGAACCGCTGCACCGGATCTTCGACGACCGTGTACTCGACGTCGACGCCTGCCTTTTCGAAGAAGCCTTCCTTCACCCCGATCACGAGTCCGATGTAGCCGTTCCAGGTCGAGAATGCCAGCTTGATCGGGGCGGCCTTCGCGCTCGATCCAGAGGTGGCCGTCGACCCGCCGCTCGATTCGTCATCACCCCCGCCGCAGCCGGCAGCCACAAGCGCGACGGCCAGCGAGGCGAGAAGGACCAGGAGCGCCGTGCGGGATCTCCTCATCGTGTACCTCCTTGCTCTCGGGGCACGGATGGTGGCATCGTGCCGGACCCGCTGTCAATCAGCCGCGAATACCTGCACGTGTCAAAGTTCGGCGAAAGTCGTGGGCGGCCCGTCTCGAGCGGGAACGCCCACCGGCAGAGAGAGCGAAGGAGGGGCACGTGATACGCACTGGCGAGGAGTACCGCGGCTCGATCCGCGATCGACGCGAAGTCTGGATCGACGGCGAACGAGTCGGTGATGTGACCGCCCATCCAGCGTTCAAGCCGATCGTCGACGTTCGCGCCCGGATTTACGACATGGCGCACGAGGCCGAGACGCAGGACGTAATGTCCTATGTCGATCCTTCGACCGGCGAACGCTGCGCTGTCGGGGCCAAGCTGCCGGTCTCAAAGGAGGACTGGCAGGCGAAACGCCGTGCCGTGGACGCCGTGCTCGACGACATCGGCGGTGTCGTGACCCGCGTGGGTGACGAGACCGTTGGGGAGATGTGGTCGCTCTACGACGGCCAGGACGTCCTGGCGGAGATCAAGCCGGCCTTCGCCGAGCACATCCGCGCGCACGTCCACCGCGCGGCAGCGCTCGATCCCTTTCACGTCTCCGGCAACACCGACCCCAAAGGGGACCGGGCGAAGCGCCCGCAAGAGCAGGACCCGGACGTGCTCCTCCACGTCGTTCGCGAGACGGATAACGGCATCGTCGTCCGCGGCGCCAAGTTCGAGACCGCGGCCGCCTATGCGAACCAGGCCTTCGTGAAGCCGACCATCGGCGACTGGGGTCATGAGGAACTCTCCGACTACGCGGTTGGCTTCGTCGCCGAGATGGACGCTCCCGGAATCAAGCACATCTGCCGTTCGGGCTTTGCCGGTCTGAGGCCGTTCGAGGACTATCCACTCACCAACCGCTTCGACGAAATCGACACGTTGATCGTGTTCGACGACGTCGAGATCCCCTGGGAGAACATCTTCTTCTACCGGGATACACGTGCGGCGAGTTTCATCCGATCAACCCTTCACCGCTACAGCCAGTTTGCGTTCGTACAGAGGCACCTGCGATATGCCGATCTCCTCGTTGGAACCGCCTACGCGAGCGTCACCCAGACAGGCGTGAAGATGCACCAGTCGGTGCGGGAGAGGCTCGCTCAACTCGTGTGCTATCGCGAGGGCATCAATGCGCATCTGACGGCCGCGGTCGAGCACGCTGAGCCGAGCCCCGGCGGGCTCCTGATGCCGAACCAGGCGCTCCTCTACACGGGTCGCGTATTCGCCGGCTCCGAGTTGCCGGCAATGATTCACTTGGCACGGGATCTTTGCGGAGGCCAAATCTGCGTCACGCCCGCCGCGGCAGCCTTCCGGAACGCGGAGACCGGACCCTGGCTCGACAAGTACTACCGCATCGGAGACTGGGAGGCAGAGGACCGCCGAAAGCTCCTCGCGTTCGCCCGCGATCTCCTGAACTCCGACTACGCCGGGCATCGCCTGACCTTCCAGCTCTTCGCCCAATCGCCCCCATTCGCACACCTCCTCGCCGTGTACAACAACTACGACTTCTCAGGTCCGATGGAGCTCGTCATGCGATCAGCCGGCATGTCCGCAGGCAGCACTTCCCGGACCGAGCCGACGGCAGTCGCGAGCGAGGGACCATGACCCACACGCGAATCCGCAAATTCAACACACGAGATACGTATCCGGACCAGAGCCTCGACAACGACCTCTGTCAGGCAGTCGTCGCAGGCAACCTCGTTTTCCTGCGAGGCCAGGTCGGACAGGATCTAGAGACGTTCGAGTCGGTTGGAATCGGTGACGCTGCGGCGCAGGCCGACCGCGCGATGGCGAACGTGAAACAGCTCCTCGAAGAAGCCGGCGCTCGGCTCGAGGACACTTGCAAGATCACTGTCTACCTGACGGATTCCCGTGACCGCGAGGAGGTCTATCGCACCATTGGCCGGTGGCTGCAGGGCGTCTTTCCCGTCTCCACTGGTCTGGTGGTCAAGGGCCTGGCTCGTCCCGAGTGGGTCGTCGAGATCGACGTTATCGCCGTCATTCCCGAGAATCAGCGGCCCGACGCGTGACGTTTTCTCTGCTCGGACGGTGTGCGGAGACTGGGATGGTCGGATGCGTCGTGTCCTCATCGAGCCAGGCCGTCGGGGCCCGCTGCCTGTTCGTGCGCGCTGGAGTTGGCGCCGCCGCCTCTCAGAACATCACCGACCCGCGTCTCGGGCCGCGGCTCCTCGATCTCCTGACCGGCGGCAGCTCCCCGCGCGAGGCGATCGACCGGCTCACGGCGGAAGAGCCGAACATCGAGTACCGCCAGCTCGCCGCCGTCGACATGCACGGTCGAACCGCAGCGTTCTCCGGGGCGAACACGCTCGGCCGACACGCCGTAGCCGAGGGCGACAGCGCAGTCGCTGCAGGAAATCTCCTCGCCGATTCAGGAGTCGTCGAGGCGATGGTCGAGGCCTTCGAGGGCTCGGCCGGCGAGCACCTCGGTGACCGGCTCGTTGCCGCGCTGGCAGCAGGGCTCGTCGCGGGCGGCGAAGAAGGACCGGTTCGCGCGGCTGGGCTCCTTCTCGCCGACGAGGTCACGTGGCCCGTGGCGGACCTGCGTGTCGACTGGAACGACGACCCGATCGGCGAGCTGACCGCCCTCTGGCGCCTCTGGAAGCCAGAGATGAGCACGTATGTCACGCGCGCCCTAGAGCCCTGCACGGCGCCGAGCTTCGGTGTTCCAGGCGATCGGTAGCGCGCGCGTGGCCGTCGAAAGAGCGCTCAGGCTTCAGGCCAGGGCGCGCTCGACGAGGCGCTGGAAGTGCTGGATCAGGTGCTCGCTCGACAGGAGCAGACGCCCTTCGTGAAGCCCGCCCGAGGCGGCAGCGCGCTGAATCGATTCGACCAGGCCCTGGTCCTCGAGGCCCACCTGGTTCCCGAACTCGATCAGCTCTCCGATCTCCTTCTCGGTCACGTCCTCGCCGAAGAAGTAGTCGGTCACGGCAAGCGTCCGGCCTGGCTCGAGCGGGACGAACGCGAAGACGGCGATGTTCGGCGGCCCTGGTGCGACGTTGAGCGTGAAGGTCGGCCAGACGTAGTGGAAGTGCGCCGCATCCGAGCCTCCGCGCGGCCGGTAGGGAGGATCGCCCTTCCCGTCGAGCACGCCGGCCCGAACCGAGCTGACCTGGCTCGAGAACCACTCGTCCGAGGTGAGTTCGTACGCGTCCGGATCCACGTCGATCAGCTTCGAGAAGCCTGGGTGCGCGGTCGGGCAGTGGTAACACTCGAGGTAGTTCTCGACGACCGTCTTCCAGTTCGCGGCGAGCTCCCATTCGCTCCGCTCCCGGTACCGCAACCCGTCGAACGTCACTCCGGCATCAGCCAAGACGCTTGGCAGGCGCCCGAGCAGCTCAGTCAGAGGCATCGGATCCGGATCCCGGTTCACGAAGACCAGAGGGCCCCACGTGTCGACCGAGACCGGAAGCAGGCCGTAGTCCGACCCGTCGAAGTCCGGCTCCCGCTCGGAGCGCGGTGCGTTCCGAAGGCTGCCGTCCAGGTCGTACGTCCACGCGTGGTAGGGACACTGAAGCGTCTCGCGCTTCCCTCGCCCGCTCGCGACCTCCGTGGCGCGATGCCGGCAGATGTTCACGAAGCCCCTGATCCGGTCGTCGTGGCCGCGGACGACTACTACGGGCACGAGGCCGGCGTGACAGGTGAAGTACTGGCCCGGCTCTGCGACCCAGTCGGCGATCCCAGCGTACTGCCACGTGCTCGCGAAGATGCGCTCCTGCTCCTCCTGGAAGACGGTGGGATCGGCGAACCAGGAGAATGGGAGCGTGATCCCCTGGTCGAGTTTCGATCGGAGCTCGGTAGCCATCGCGGCGCTGAGCATATGCCGCCGGGACCCGGCGCGAGAAGCCCGAGGCCCCGGCGGCCCGGCTGAAACTTCCTCAGCGAAGCGAGAC
>DATLQD010000051.1:0-13923 GCA_035535315.1 Gaiellaceae bacterium | reverse complement strand
GTGGCCTTTCCTCCCCTCGAGCCCCTCCTGCGCCGCCTGCCAGAGGGTTGGCGCTCCCCGGTCGAATGGCTCGCGACGATCATCCTCGCGGTCGGCGCCGTCCTCGTGGTCAAAGTCGAGGTCGCGAACCCCTACCGAATCCCCTCGCCTTCGATGGAGCCGACGCTCCACTGCGCGCGCCCGGCACTCGGCTGCATGGGCGCACACTCGGACCGCGTGGTCGCGAACCGTTTCATCTACCGCTTCCGGGATCCGCGCCGCGGGGAGATCGTCGTCTTCGAGACGCCGGCACGGGCCGAAGAGCTCTGTGGCCAGGGCGGCGTCTTCGTGAAGCGCCTGATCGGGCTGCCCGGCGACCTCGTCTCGACGCGCAACGGCGTCGTCTCCGTGAACGGAAAGCGACTTGCCGAGGCGTATGTTCGGAGCTCACACGAAGATCGAACGACGCGCCAATGGCGGGTTCCGAGCGGTAGCTATTTCATGATGGGCGACAACCGCGATCTCTCCTGCGACTCCCGCACCTGGGGCCCTGTCTCACGTGACGCGCTCATCGGCCCGGTGGTCGTCACGTACTGGCCACCTCGCCGGATCGGGACTCCCTAGCTCGTAGGGAGCACGGCTCGGCCCTCAGTCGACCGCAGGGCTTCGGCGTTCCATGAGGACCACGTCGCGCCACTCGCCGTCGAGCTTCCCGAGCCGCTCGTGGACGCCGACCCGGCGAAAGCCGCAGCTCCCGTGGAGCCGAAGGCTAGCTTCGTTCTCGGGGAAGATCCCCGCCTGCACCGTCCAGATGCCCGCCGCGTCCGCACCCTCCACGAGCGCGAGCAGGACCCGGCGTCCCACCCCTTTCCCCCGCGCCGCCGCGGCGACGTAGACCGCGTCCTCGGTCACACCGGCGTACACCGGTCGCTTCGAGACGCTCCGAAGGACCGCCCAGCCGAGGACCTCGTCCCCGGACGTTGCCACCAGCCGATGCCCGGGCAGCTGCCCGTCGTTCCAGCCTTCCCACGTCGGCAACGCAGTCTCGAATGTGGCGAGCCTCGTGTCGATGCCCTCCTGGTAAATCGCCGCAATCGCGGGCCAATCGGCCTCGGTGAGGCCTCGCACGACGATGTCCTGGCGCACGCCGGGTACCTTGTCAAAACCGTGGATCTCCCCCTCCTCGAAGAGACGCTCGCCGAGCGCGAGCAACCGCGGTACCGCACCGGTCAGGTGTGGGCCTGGGCCGCGCGGGGAGCCGCGGGCTACGAGGAGATGACGAACCTTCCGGCGGGTCTCCGGGCGGAGCTCGCTGAGGCCGTGCCCTTCTCGACGCTTGCGCTCGAGTCCGAGGCGAGGAGCAACGATGGCACGGTGAAGGCGCTCTTCCGAACCCGCGAGGGACACGCGGCCGAGGCCGTGCTCATGCGCTACCGCGATGGACGCCGTTCGCTCTGT
Source organism: Gaiellaceae bacterium (assembly GCA_035535315.1). Lineage (GTDB taxonomy): Bacteria > Actinomycetota > Thermoleophilia > Gaiellales > Gaiellaceae > DASQGA01. The sequence goes on along the minus strand of DATLQD010000051.1, from coordinate 12,486 downwards.
CTTTCGAGCCAGTCAGGCTGCCCGCTCACCTGCACGTTCTGCGCCACCGGCCAGATGCGCTTCGGCCGGAACCTCACGGCCTCGGAGATACTCGATCAGGCGCTCTACTTTCGCCGGTTCGAGCGCGTCGACCATGCGGTCTTCATGGGCATGGGCGAGCCGATGCTGAACTTCGACCACGTGCTCGCAGCCGCGCGACGGCTCCCGGACCTCGGCATCACGCCCCGCCGGACGACGATCTCGACGGTCGGCTGGATTCCGGGGCTCCGACGCTTCGTCGAGGAGGTGGAGGAGCCGATTCGCCTGGCGCTCTCGCTGCACGCGCCCGACGACGAGCTCCGAAGCCGAATCATGCCGGTCAACGACCGCTACCCGCTCGCCGAGATCCTCGCACTCTGCAACGAGCACCACCGGCGGGCGAACCGGAAGGTGTTCGTCGAATACGTCATGCTCGCGGGCGTCAACGACAGCGTCTCGCACGCGTCCGCACTCGCCGGCCTCCTCGATCCGAAGGTCTACAAGGTGAATCTGATTCCCTACAACCCGACCGGGATGTACGAGGGATCGAGCCGTGACACAATCGCGGCGTTCAAGCACGTTCTCGACCGCGCGCGCCTGCCTGCGACGGTCCGGCTCACGCGTGGGCGCGACATCGCTGCAGCCTGCGGACAGCTGGCCGTGGCTTCGTCGCTGGAAGGAGGAACATCACCATGAGCTTCGTCTCACGCGGCTTCCGCGGCCGGCGACGGGACGACGGGCAGGGCGACCGGGTTCCCCCCGGTCAGTACCTCGTCGACGACTTCCCAGTCCTCTCGGCCGGCCCGACCCCTCGGACGCCGCTCGCCGACTGGACCTTCTCGATCCAGGGCGGCGCCGAGCCCGTCACCTGGAACTGGGAAGAGTTTCAGGACCTTCCGAGCGAGACGATCACGAAGGACATCCATTGCGTCACGAAGTGGTCGAAACTCGACACGACCTGGGAGGGAGTCTCGGTCGACACGCTGCTCGCCCAACTCGACTACGACGCCTCGTACGTCGTGGCATTCTGCGACGGCGGTTACACGACGAACCTGCCGCTCGAGGACGTGACCGACCGCAAGGCGTGGGTCGCCTACACGTTCGACGGGGAGCCTCTCGAGCCCGAGCACGGAGGACCGGCACGACTCCTCGTCCCACACCTCTACTTCTGGAAGAGCGCCAAATGGGTGCGCGGCCTCGCGCTTCGCGACGAGGACGAACCTGGTTTCTGGGAGTCGAACGGCTACCACCTTCGTGGCGATCCGTGGCAGGAACAGCGGTACTGGGGCGACTGACGTGGCAGGTCGCCGAGGTCACGGACTCCGTTCGAGAGACCTCACGCGTTGTCACGATCGTCCTCGACGCACCGGCCTGGTCGGGACACCGGGCCGGCCAACACCTCGACGTGCGCCTGACCGCCGAGGACGGCTACCAGGCGCAGCGAAGCTACTCGATCGCCTCGGCGCCGGGGGAGCCTCTCGCGATCACGGTCGAGCGCCTCGACGACGGCGAGGTGTCGCCTTACCTCGCTGACGAGCTTCGGGCCGGCGACGGACTCGAGATCCGCGGTCCGATCGGCGGGTACTTCGTCTGGGAGGCCTCGACGGACTGCCCCCTCCTGCTGGTCGCGGGCGGCTCGGGCGTCGTCCCGCTGATGGCGATGCTCCGCCACCGTGCGGCGTCCGGGAGCGACGTGCCGGCACGGCTTCTCTATTCGTCGCGTGCCTGGGAGGACGTGATCTACCAGGATGAGCTCGAGCGCTTGGCCGAGGATACGCGCGTCGAGGTCGTCCACACGCTGACTCGCACGCAGCCGCCTGGCTGGACCGGGTACGCCCGTCGCCTCGACGTCGAAATGTTGCGTGACGTTGCCTGGCCGCCCGAGGAGGCGGCCCGGGCGTTCGTGTGCGGGCCGACGTCGTTCGTCGAGACGGCGGCCGATGGACTCGTCGAGGTCGGGTATGCGCCGGCGAGCATCAGGACAGAGCGCTTTGGAGCGACGGGGGGTTAGATGGTTGATCGACAATTACCACACCCACGGATGGCGGCCCAAACACGGCGCCAGGCCGCACCCTCGCCCTTGTCAAGGCTTGTAGCCTTGCCTGCGGACGATGGCACACCCTGGCTTGGTCTGGTCCGTCCCCGCGGCCACGCCAATTACCGACCAACCATCTAGATGGTTGGCCTGGACGGAAACGCGATCGGTGGCGAGCTCCTCGAGATCTTCGGGATCGAGATGACCGTCTCGACGGTGGTCTGCAGGGCGTGCGGGGCGACGGGTCCCATCGCCGAAGCAGTGGTCTACCTGCGTGCGCCTGGAACGGTGGTCCGCTGCCGGACGTGCTCGAGCGTCCTTTTTCGCATCGTGCGCGGACCCGGTCGCACTTGGATCGACCTCGGAGGCGTTCAGACGCTCGAGATCCGCGAGTAGGCGCGCCTGGGTTGCGCGCGGGTACTCCTGGGTAGAGCGATCGTCCATGCCGGCAGCTCGGGCAGCGGCAACAAGCAAGAGAAGGCGGCCGCAGTGGTGCTCGACTGGCCAGGCGGCGTCGCTCTCGTGACGGCGGTCGGCCTCGGAGTCCTGGGCTACGGCGTTTGGAACGTCTACAAGGGCCTGTCAGGCCGGTTCCTGAAGGACATGAAGACGGAGGAGATGGCCGAGCCCGGCCGCCGCTGGATCCGGCGGACCGGACTCGTCGGCCACGTGGCCAGGGGAATCGTCTTCGGCCTCGTTGGGATCTTCCTCGCCAAGGCGGCGCTCGAATACGACCCGGACGAGGCGATCGGGATCGACGGCGCCCTGCAGAAGCTTGCAGCGCAGGCGTACGGCGATGCCCTGCTCGGGGTCGTCGCAGCGGGGCTCCTCGCCTACGGCGTCTTCTGCCTTGCCCGCGCTCGCTACCGCGAGGTCTGAGCGACCGGCTGTGGAGCTCTACGGTTTGCCCAACTTCAAGGCGCCAAAGTTTCTGCCTACCATGCCGGTGTGGTCCACCGGATTCTCGCCACGATCCTCGTTGCCAGTGCCTTCGGCGCCGCCGTGCCCGCCGCAGGCGTCCCGCTGCCGCAGATCCCGCACGGCGTCACGGTCGGAGGCGTAACGGTCGGAGGGCTGACCTTCGAGCCCGCCCGCGCCAAGGTGGAAGCACGCTTCGACGAGCCGATCCGCGTCTTCCACAACGACAAGATCTGGCACGCGTCACCCGCCACGCTCGGCGCGAGCGCGACGATCCAGGACGCGATCGTGCGCGCCGTCGACGCGAAGCGCGGACAGAAGATTCAGCTTCGAGTCGAGGTCGACCGCGCTGCCGTCCGCCGCTTCGCCGCCCGGCTCGACCGGAAGTACCACCGGCCGGCGGTCGACGCGAAACTCGTTGGTCTCTCCAAGCTCGCTCCATCCTTCACCGAGGCGAAGCCAGGTCAGCAGGTGGCCAAGAAGACGCTCGTCCGCCACATCGTGCAGGCCCTGCGATCGACGTGGAGAGGCGCGCAAATTGCCCTGCCGCTCGAGCCGATCCAGCCAAAGCTGACCAGCGCGAACTACGGGCCGATCATCGTGATCCGCCGGGGTTCCAACCGGCTCTCGCTCTACGACGGCCACTCACTCGTGCGCACCTTCGGCGTCGCGACCGGACAGTCGAAGTACCCGACGCCGCTCGGGACCTTCGAGATCGTCACCATGCAGCGGAACCCATGGTGGCTGCCGCCGGACAGCGAGTGGGCGAAGGACGCGAAGCCGATCCCACCCGGACCCGGCAACCCGCTCGGCACGCGCTGGATGGGCCTCACCGCGCCCGGGGTCGGGATCCACGGGACCCCCGATGCCGCCTCGATCGGCTACTCGGCCTCGCACGGGTGCATACGGATGAGGATCCCGGACGCGGAGTCGCTCTTCACGAGCGTGGATACCGGCACCCCCGTCTTCATCGTCGGCGCCTGACCCTCCGCCTCACACAGACCGAGGCGCGACGCCTGGCCGTCACCTGTCAACACCTTGCGGGCGCACGGCCGACGTCCGACGAGGCCGGCGTCCTCGACCTCGTCCGCGATATCGGGTGCCTGCAGCTGGACCCGGTGAACGTCGTCGCACGAACGCATCAACTCGTCCTCCGAAGCCGTCTCGGGAACTACGATCCGGCCGTCCTCGACTCGCTGCTCTGGGGCCGGCGGGAGCTCTTCGAGTTCTGGGCGCACGCGGCCTCGATCGTCCCCACCTCGGACTACCCGATTCACGAGGCGACCCTGATGCGCGGCTATCCCAAGCGCCATCAGAAACTGCGCGACTGGGTGGCAGCCAACGCCACTCTCCGGCGCCAGATCTTCGCTGAGCTGAGAAAGCGCGGCCCGCTCCGGGCCCGCGACTTCTCAGGGAGGGCGGCCGTGCCCTGGAGCTCCACGGGCTGGACGGAGGGTATGGAGGTCACTCGCATGCTCGACTACCTGTGGATGTGCGGCTCTATCGCCGTCGTCGGACGGGAAGGTCAGTCGCGAGTCTGGGATCTGTCCGAGCGCTGGCTGCCCGAGCAGAGGGCCGCACGGCCTCGTCTCTCGGTTCGGGAGGCCGTCTCACTGGCCGCCGAGCGCTCGCTACGAGGGCTGGGCATCGCTACGAAGCGGCACATCTCCCAGCACTTCGTCCGCGGCCGGTATCCGGGTCTCGAGACCGCTCTGCGCGGGTTGGTGCGGGCCGGGCGCTTCGTGAAGGCGGAGATCATCGGAGACGACGAGCCGTGGCCCGGCAGGTGGTACCTGCACGCGGACGACGTCCCGCTCCTGGAAACACTGAGAAGAGGGACCTGGGAGCCACGCACTACGCTCCTCTCCCCTTTCGACAACCTAATTGCCGACAGGGCCCGTACGGAGCAGCTCTTCCGCTTTCGGTTCCGCATCGAGATCTACGTCCCCAAAGCGAAGCGCGAATACGGCTACTACGTGCTTCCGATCCTGCACGGAGACACGCTGATCGGTCGCGTCGACCCAGCGTTCGACCGCCAGGAACGGCGCCTGGTCGTGAACGCGGTCCACGCCGAGCCCGGTCAGGGGCCGCAGACCGGCCGGGCAGTGCTCAAAGCGCTCGAGGAGCTCGGCACCTTCCTCGGGGCCCAGTCGATCGATCTCGCCGGCCCGGTCCCGAGTGTGTGGCGGAAGGCGCTCGCCTAGGCGGGCACGCGCGGGCGCTCGTCCATCCTGCGGATCCAGGCGCCAATCTGTGGGTGGGTGACGCCGAGGGGCAGATTCTCGATCAGAACGCGGTGGAAGGGCTCTTCGTCCTGGGGATCATGGAGAAGGGCGTACTTCAGGAACGGGAACGTGGCGCAATCGGCGGCCGAGAACTCGCCGAGGAGGTACTCACGGCCGGTCAACATGCCCTCGAAGACCTCAAGCGATGCGGCCATCTCGGCTCCGAGCTCCGCGATCCGCGTGCGGTCGGGATTGAGCCCGGCGAGGGCGTCCGTAATCGCGTTCGGTGGCCCCTTCCAGACCCGGTTGAACCAGTCCACGAAGACGACGCACTCGGCACGTCGGGCCGGGTCTCTCGGGTACAGGTGCGGATCGGGATAGCGCTCTTCCAGGTACTCGAGGATGTGCGTCGAGTCCGAGACCACACGGCCTTCGTCCTCGAGCACCGGCACGAGGCTCTGGCCGCTCACGGCGACGACCGGGCTTCGGTCGTCCGGCTCGACGTCGACCGGCTCGGCTTCGAGACCCTTGTGGGCGAGGGCGAGCGTGACGCGCTCGACGTTCGTGGAGAACGGGATCCGGAAAAGGCGCATCACGGCGCGGAGGCTTCCGGGTCGCCAGCAGCGCGCCCGAACCGCTCCAGGAGGAGCTCGAGCACCTTCGGCTCGCGCTCGCGTGTGAAGTGCTCCGCGCCCGGCTCGACGACCACCTCCGCCCCGAGTCGCTCCTTGCATGCCCGGCCGTTGGCTTCCCAGTCCGACGTGTAGGGGTCGTCCGTCGAGAGCAGGGCAACGACCTTGCCGGCTCCGGCACGTGCGGCAGCGTCGTCGAACGGCGTCGCCCAGAGCTCGCTCGTCTCGTCCCGCTCGTCCTCGTCCAGCCAGAACCAGGGTGCAACGAGCAGACAGCCTTCGACCGGAGGGCCGCCCTGGGCGAGCGCCCTGGCGATCGTCTGGCACCCAACGCTGTGGCCGACGAGCACCGTCGCAGCCCGATCCCGTGGGTCGTCTCCAAGCCATTCCAGGAGCGCGGGCACCCATGTTTCGGGCCGCGGCGTACCCGGGTCGGGCAGCTCCGGAATCCCGATCGCGTCGAATGGGGGCGGATCCAGCGCGCGCAGCTCGTCCCGAAGCCACGAATACCAGTCCGCGCCCGGCGCGCCGTCCCAACGGTGGATAATCCCGAGCCGGCGCATGTCAGATGGTTGGTCGGTAATTGACATGCCCGCGGGGGCGGGCCAGACCAAGCCAGGGTGTGCCATCGCCCGCAGGCAAGGCCAGGAGCCTTGACAAGGGCGAGGGTGCGGCCTGGCGCAGCGTATGGGCCGCCAGCCACGGGTGTGGTAATTGTCGATCGACCATCTAGCTAACCGCCCTTCTGTGCCTCGAGCGCCTCACCCGCGGCGGGCTGGCCGGACAGGTCGGGGTGCTCCTCGAACCCATACTTGACGATCGCGCGCTTCGCAGCCTTGACCTCATCCAGCCGGCGAACGGGCCGGCTGTGGGGCGCATCCTTCACCAAGCCGGGGTCCTCGGCGGCCTCCCGGACGATCGACCGCATGGCCTCGACGAAGTCGTCCAGCGTCTCCTTTGCCTCCGTCTCCGTCGGCTCGATCATGAGTGCCTCGGGCACGATCAGCGGAAAGTAGATCGTCGGCGGGTGGAATCCGTAGTCCATGAGCCGCTTGGCCACGTCGAGGGCGCTAACGCCGTGCTCCCGCTTCAGGCCGCGTGCCGACAGCACGAACTCGTGCATGCAGAGGCGGTCGAACGGAAGCTCGTAGACGTCCCTGAGACCTGCCAGCATGTAGTTCGCGTTCAGGACGGCGGCCTCGGACATGGCTCGGAGCCCCGGCCCGTACGCGCGGATGAACGCGTAGGAGCGCACGAAGACGCCGAACGGCCCACAGAAGCCGCGCACCTTGCCGATCGACCTCGGTCGGTCGTAGTCGAGCCTGAACTCATCCCCCTCCCGGACGATCGTCGGCGCGGGTAGGAAGGGCTCGAGGATCTCCCGCACGGCCACCGGCCCACCGCCGGGCCCGCCCCCGCCGTGCGGCTGCGAGAAGGTCTTGTGGAGGTTGTAGTGGATGATGTCGAAGCCCATATCGCCGGGGCGCGAGATGCCGCAGACCGCGTTCAGGTTCGCGCCGTCGTAGTACAGGAGCGCCCCCGCGTCGTGGAAGATCTCCGCGACCTCCTCGATGTGCTCGTCGAAGAGCCCGAGCGTCGAGGGATTCGTGAGCATGAGTCCGGCGGTGCTTTCATCGACCTTCGCGCGAAGGTCGTCGAGGTCGAGGTTCCCGCGCTCGTCCGTCTCGACCTTCTTGAGCTGGTAGCCCGACATCGTCACGCTCGCCGGGTTCGTGCCATGAGCCGTGTCCGCGGTGATCACGGTCGTCCGCTGCTCGCCCTCGCCCCGGTCCGCGAAGTAGGCGCGCATGAGCATGAGCCCGGTGAGCTCGCACTGAGAACCGGCTGCAGGCTGGAGCGAGACGGCGTCAAGCCCCGCCACTTCTGCGAGGATCTCCTGCAGCCGCCACATCAGCTCGAGCGCGCCCTGCGATCCCTCCTCCTCCTGGTGTGGGTGCAGATCGCGGAAGCCCGGCAGCATGACGACGCGCTCGTTCACCCGCGGGTTGTGCTTCATCGTGCACGAGCCGAGCGGATAGAAGCCCGTGTCGACGCCGAAGGTCCGATCGGCGAGCGCCGTGAAGTGCCTGACGACCTCGGGCTCGGCGAGTTCGGGCAGGCGCGGAGGCCGCTCGCGCCGGAGCCCTTCCGGGACGTCGACCTTGGGCACATCGGAACGCGGCACGCTCGAGGCGCGGCGCCCGGATTGGGACTTCTCGAAGATCAGCTTCACGCCGCCGAGACCTCTCGCAAGACGGCGGCCAAACGATCGATGTCCGCGGTGCTCCGCTTCTCTGTCACGCAGACGAGCAGGGCATCGTCCAAGCCCTGGTAGTCGCGGCCAAGCGCATATCCCGGATGGATGCCGCGCTCACGGGCGGCGCGGACCACGTCCTGGCCGCTCCGTCCGACACGGACGGCAAACTCCTTGAACGTTGCCTGATCTGGAAACACCGGTTGGAGCCCGAGCTGCTCCTTCGCGTAGGCCCCGAGGCCCATGCAGGTCTCGCCCACCTCCCTGAGCCCCTGCGGGCCGAGCCAGCTCAGATAGATCAGGCCAGCCAAGGCGAGGAGCGTCTGGTTGGTGGTCATGTTGTGGGTCGCCTTCTCGCGGCGGATGTGTTGCTCGCGCGTTTGCAGCGTCAGGACGAATCCGCGCTTGCCGTCCAGGTCGGTCGTCTCGCCGATGATCCGGCCAGGCATCCGGCGGATGAAATCCTTCCTGGCTGCAAAGAAGCCGTAGTGCGGGCCGCCGTAGGAGAGGTAGTTTCCCGCGCCCTGGCCTTCGCCGATCGCGATCGCGCACCCGTAGGCACCCGGTGCCTCCAGAACACCGAGGGAGAGCGGATCGACATGGGCGACCGCGAGCGCTTCGGCCTCGTTGGCCGCTGCAGCCAGCTCGGGGGCCGGCTCGAGGCAGCCGAAGAAGTTGGGCTGCTGGAAGATGACGCACGCGGCATCCTCCGCGGCGCGCCGGAGCTCGTCCGGGTCCGTGACCCCGTCGCGATGCGGTACCTCGACGACGTCGAGCCCGAACCCCGGCGCATAGGTCTTCACGACCTGCCGTGTCTGCGGATTCAACGTCTCGGCGAGGACGACCTTGGTCCGCCCGGTGACGTGCTTGGCGACGTAGCAGGCATCGGCGGCAACGGTCGTTCCGTCGTAGCCGGATGCGTTCGAGACGTCCATGCCGGTCAGCTCGCAGATCACTGTCTGGTACTCGAAGATGGCCTGCAGGACGCCCTGACTCATCTCCGGCTGGTAGGGCGTGTAGGCCGTCAGGAACTCGCCGCGCGCGAGCATCGCGTCGACCACCGCGGGAACGTAGTGGTCGTACATCCCCGCCCCGAGGAACGAGAGCTCGTCCGACACGGACACGTTCTTCGCCGCCAGCTCGGAGAGGTGCTCGACGAGCTCCTGCTCCGTAAGCGCCGGCTCCAGGGCGAGGGGACGGTCGAGGCGAAGGCTCTTCGGGATGTCTCGGAAGAGCTCGTCCACGGACGAGACGCCGATCGCTTCGAGCATCGCCTCGCGGTCGGCATCCGTGAGGGAAAGGTAGCTCACTCGGAGAGCAGTTCCTTGTAGGCAGGCACGTCGAGAAGCCCATCGACCTCCGAGGGATCCGAGAGCCGCACCTTGATGAGCCAGCCATCCCCGTAGGGGTCCTCGTTGATCTTCTCGGGCTCGTCCACGACTGCCTGGTTTACCTCGTTCACCTCGCCGGAGAGCGGCGAGACGAGGTCGGATACGGCCTTCACCGACTCGACCTCTCCGTAGCTCTCGTCCTTGGCGACGGAGCTTCCCTCCACCGGGGGCTCGAAGTGCACGATCTCGCCGAGCGCGTCCTGCGCGTACCAGGTGATCCCGATGGTCGCCGTGTCGCCGTCCAGCTTCGCCCAGTCGTGCTCGGGGTGGTACTTCAGCCCTTCGGGATAGCTCTCTGCGGCGGCCACCCTTACGCCCCCTCTCGCTTGTAGATCGGCTTCTTCACGATATGCCCCTTTCGCAGTCGTCCGCGGAGGTCGACGCTGATCGTCGTTCCCGGCTCCGCGGACCCGGTCGGCACGTAGGCAAGCCCGATCCCGATGCCGAGCATCGGCGAGAGGGAGCCGGATGTGACCTCACCGGGTGGCTCGATGACCTTCATCCCCTGCCGGGGGATGCCCTTGTCGTCCAGCACGAAGGCGACCAGGCGCTCGGCCGTGCCCTCTTCCTTCTGACGCCTGAGCACGTCGACGCCGGTGAACTCCTTGTCGAGCGCGCACGCCCAGCCGAGTCCCGCCTCGATCGGCGTTCGCTCCGGTGAGATGTCGTTTCCGTGGAGCGGGTAGCAGGCCTCAAGGCGGAGCGTGTCGCGGGCGCCGAGACCGCACGGGACGACCCCGCACGCAAGGATCGCGTCCCAGAGCCGGACGGCATCTTCGGGGTCACAGCCCAGCTCGCAGCCGCGTTCACCCGTGTAGCCGGTCCCTGCAACCAGGCACCGGACGCCAAGCACGTCGTCCTCCCGGAAGGTGAACGGCTCCAGCTGGAGCCTGAGCCGCTCGAGCGCCTCGGGCCCCTGGACGGCGAGAAGGGCATAGCGATCGGAGACGTCCCTCGTGTCAGGAAGCGCCGCGTGGTCCGGCTCGACATTCGACGCGTTCACGACGAGCAGGTAGTCGTCGTCGCCTCGCCTATATGCGATGAGATCGTCCGTGATCCCGCCCCGGTCATTGGTCAGGAGCGTGTACTGAGCCCGCCCGTCGCCGATCCGGTTGAGATCGTTGGAGAGCCGTGCTTGGAGGTAATCGTGCGCTCCGGAGCCGGACAGTTCGAGCTGGCCCATGTGGGAAACGTCGAAGACGCCGGCGGACGTCCGCACCGCCCGGTGCTCCTCCTGGATGCCCGTGTACTGCACCGGCATCTCCCAGCCTGCGAAGTCCACGATGCGCGCGCCGAGCGCCGTGTGGCGCTCGTAGAGGGGCGTTCGGCGTGCCGTCTGCACCGCGGCGGATCCTAGATGGTTGATTAGTACTTGGTGCGCGGCGAGTGGAGCGCGCGTCAGATCTGCTGGAAGCGGGCCGTGAAGTGCCTGAGGACCGGTGCCTCCGAGACGATCTCGAGCCCCCGTATCGAGCCGGCGTTCGCGACCACCGTGGCGGCTGCATCCGCAGCCTGCTCGAGCTGGCGCGAGGTATAGACGCGCCGGGGCACAGCGAGGCGAACGAGCTCGAGCGGCGGCCGGCGGTTCTCACCGGTCAGGGGATCCCGCCCCGCCATCACGGAGCCGATCTCGACGCCGCGGACTCCACCCTCGAGGTAGAGAGCGCACGAGAGGGCCTGCGCCGGGAACTGTTCGACTGGAATGGCCGGGAGCATCGGAGTGGCGTCGAGGTAGACCGCGTGTCCGCCGAACGGCTGGAGGACGCTCGCGCCGGCCTCGAGGAGCACGTGGCCGAGATATGCCACCTGGCCGATCCGGTGGCGGAGGTACTCGTCGTCGAGCACCTCCCGGAGGCCGACCGCGATCACCTCGAGGTCGCGACCGGCCAGGCCGCCGTACGTCGGGAATCCCTCGAACACGATCCCCCGGGCCTGGAGGCGGTGGAAGAACTCCTCATCGTCGCGGATCGCCACGAACCCGCCGATGTTCGCGATCGCGTCCTTCTTTGCGCTCATGAGGACGGCGTCCGCGTCCGCCAGGCTCCGCAGGACGATCTCAGGCAGCGGAACATCTGTGAACCCTGGCTCCCGCTCCCGGATGAACCACGCGTTCTCCGCGAACCGAGCGATGTCCAGGACGAGCTTCTTGCCGTGCTTTCGGGCCAGCGCCGCGGTGGCCGCGATGTTCTCCATCGAGACGGGCTGGCCACCGCCGGCGTTGTTCGTGAGCGTCAGCATGACGATCGAGACGCGCTCCCCGTCATCGCTCTCGAGCAAGTGGCCGAGGGCGTCGACGTCGAGGTTTCCCTTGAACGGGTAATCCCCACCGGAATCGAGGGCGGCCGAAATGGGAAGATCCAGCGCGACACCCTCACGCAACTCGATGTGGGCGCGCGTCGTGTCGAAGTGCGCGTTCGACGGCACGATCTCACCTGGGTCGATGACCGCGCCGAAGAAGACGCTCTCGGCTCCGCGTCCCTGATGGGTCGGCACGACGTATGGAAATCCGAGCACCTCCCGGACGGCGTCGCGGAAACGCGCGAAGCTGCGCGAGCCGGCATAGGACTCATCGCCTCGCATGAGCGCCGACCACTGATCCTGGCTCATGGCGCCCGTGCCGGAGTCGGTCAGGAGGTCCAGCTCGACGTCAGAAGCCGCAAGCTGGAACGGGTTCCATCCGGCCGCCTCGAGCGCGTCCTGACGCTCCAGCCGCGTCGTTGCACGGACGGGCTCGACCATCTTGATCCGGAAGGGTTCGCGCGGCGGGCGCACCTCGGCGTTCTATCCGTCCTGCGTCCGCCGTGCGGGGCGACGATGCCGCTAACGGAGAAAGGGCGGGACGTCGAGCGTGTCGGCGGGTACCTGGAAGCCCTCACTCGGCTCCCGCTCCCGGCCACCGTTCGGCTCGGCGGTCCTCGGCTCCCGCTCACGGCGCTCGCGCCGGAGCTTCGCGTCGAAGCCGGTTGCAATCACGGTCACGCGGATCTTGCCGGCCAGGTTCTCGTCGATAACG
>DATLQD010000050.1:0-12540 GCA_035535315.1 Gaiellaceae bacterium | reverse complement strand
GAGCGAACCCCACGCACGGCGCTCGCGGCTGCGCTGGCCGCCTGGCTTCTCCCAGCGATCCACCCCTACGGCGCGATCGCGGTCGTTGCAGAGGCGCTCGTCGGCCTCTGGATCTGGCGCGGAAAGCCCTTGCGTCCCGCTCTGCCCGTCCTCGGGGTGGGACTCGCGCTCGTGCCGTTTCTCCTCGCGGACGTGAGGCTTGCGCAGCGCTTCTCGGTCGGGCTCGGGGGCGGGACAAGCATCGCTAGCCCCGGAGACGCACTCGGGCAGGTGTGGCGCGCCGTCCAGGCGTCGGCGGGCGGTCGCGGCTGGACGCTGGCCGTCGCCGTCGTGCTCGCGAGCGTCGGGCTGGCCGTCCTGGCTCGGCAGGGGGAGTGGGCTTTCGTCTCGTACGCCGCACTTGCCCTGCTCGGACCGCCGGCTCTCCTGCTCCTGTTTCGGACGAGCACGGAGCCCGGCCTCTCGCCGCGCCACCTCATGTTCATCCTGCCCCTTCTGGCTGCTCTCATCGGGGTCGCGGTTGCGCGGTTCGTGCGAGGGAGGAGCGCGCCGGTCGCGCTCGCCGCCGTCGGCGTCGTGGCAGCGATCGTCGTCTCGGCCCCCGCGGGTGGCATCAGGGAGCCGCGCGACTGGGCGAACGACGTGCTCGGTGGAGGCCCGGCGAGAACCGCGCTCGGTGGCGAGGATGCCCTCGCGGCGCCCACCGCGTGGCTCGAGGAGACCGTGCGGCCCGGCACGGTCCTCTTCCCGTACTCAGCCGTCTATCTCTCCGCGCTCCCTGCGACCCGGCACGCTGTCTCGCTCCCGTACGCCCAGACCCCGACGCTGCTCCGGTCCCTCGAGCGGATCGATACCCCGGTTCGGAGCCTCGTCGTCTCGGTTCCGATCGGTGCCACGACTCTCGACAGCCGACGGCTCGCCTCGCTGCTAGGCCGGGGGCTCGAGGAAGAGCGCTTCGGCGGGTGGCTTCTGATCCACGGGAAGGGCCCATATGCAGACGGGCACGCCATCCTCCTGGCCACGTACCGGGCGCTCGCGGCCGCCCGCGACTCGACCACGAGCCAGCGCAAGGATGAGCTCAGCTGGTACTTCACCACGACGCTGTCCGTCCTCTGCGGTTCGCTCCGCACGTTCGGGGAATCTTGCCCCCCAAAGTCGCTCGGCTGGCTTCAGCCGCCGAAACGGAAGCGTCTAGGGGGCTGAAGCCCGAAGGGGCTGCGCTGCCACTGGGCGGCCTCCGCACGGAAGTCTGAACACTCGGCGCTCGGGCCCGTCGATTACGTAGAGCGGACATGTGCGGTCGCGCGTGGGACGGAGGACGGGATGTCCCGGCAGATACCAGCCCACCGGCGAGGAGATCGCATGGACGTCTCCGAGGTATGAAAGCCGATGTGCGCCGCCGATGACGTTGACGATGTCCGCTTGCGTCCAGCCGCTCGCCACGAGCTGGGTGGCGAACTCATCGTAGAGAGGCGGCCGTAGCGTCCGTTCCTGGACGAGCCCGAGCGCGAGGAGCGCAACCGTGGCCGCTCCGGCGACCAGCGCGACGGGGCGCGGTACCAGCGCCGGCAACCCCGCCAGGCAGATGCATGCGAACGGGGCCGCGCAGAGCAGGTTCCGCGTCACGAAGACATCCGCGCCCACGAGCCAGACGACGGACGCAGCGAGCACCGGAAGGATCGCGAGGAGCGCGCAGAGCCGGGCCGGTCCAGACCGGCGAGCCAGGGCGACGGCTCCCGCCAGAACGCCAATGAGGATCCCGACTCGCAGCACCGCCTCGAGCGCCGGGATCGCGACGTCGTCGGCCTTGACGTAGAGCGCGCCTGCGTTCCAGAAGAAGGTGGAATAGACCGCAGCGGCCTTCAGGAGGTCGAAGCCCGCAACCCACGAGTAGCGCTGGTTCTCGACCTGGTCGGCGAAACCAGGGAGCCAGAATAGGGCGGGGAGGATGCCGGCAGAGACCGCGGCCGTCACCCGGAGCCGGACGGCCCGAGCAGTGTCTGTGGTCCAGAGCCAGAGCAGGCCCGTCGCCACCGCCAGGGCGAAGAAGTAGTGCGTCAGAAGGCCGAGTGCGACGGTGAGGGCCAGAATCGCGAAGACGCCGCGGCCCGGTCGCCCCGCTGCGCGTTCCAGCAGGAGCGCGAATGCGACCGAGAGGAGTGCGTACAAGGCATACGCGCGGAGCTCGTGCCCACGGCTGACGAGCTGCCACGCGAGCGCGGAGATCGTCCCTGCCAGGACCGCCGCCCAGAGCGGGAGGAAGCGGCTCGCGAAAAGGAGCGCCAGGGCAGCCATCGCTCCTCCGAAGAGCACGGAAAGCCAGCGAACCGCCTCCACCGAGAGGCCGGCTTTGTGCGCGGACCATGCAAGCGAATACCAGGCGGGCGGCGTCGACTCGGTCTCGCGCACGTGGTCGAGCATGCGGCCGAAGGTCGGCTCCTCCATGATCCGGGCCGTCGCCACCTCGTCTTGCCAGAGCGGGTAGGTGACTGCTCCGGGGGCGCGCGCGCCGATCGCAAGGAGCGCGACTGCGAGCGCGGCGAGGGCGATGGGCCGAGACACAGCGGGCAACCGTACCCGCACGCACAGGCATGATCCCCGCCGTGCGCCGGTTTTTGCTCCTCGTCGCGCTCTACACCGGCGCAGTGCTCGCGGCGATCGGACCGCCCCTCGGCGCGTTCGGCTCGGAGTTCATCTCGACCGGCTTGCCGGGCTACGGGGAGGCGGCGTCCGGGGATCACCTGCAGGCGGCCTACCGCTTCTGGCTGGTCGGCCACCAGCTCCTCGGCGGTCATGCGCCGTGGGTCGACCCGTACAGCTTCCAACCGCTCGTCGACCCGCAGGTGGTCTTCGGAGGGTGGCCCTTCGGTCTCGCTTTCTGGCCGCTCGATGCGCTCTTCGGCTCTGTGCCGGCCTGGAATCTGCTGCTCGTCCTCGTTGCGGTGGCGTGCGGGCTTCTGACGTTCGCATGGCTCGAGGAGCTCGACCTGTCGCCGTGGAGCGCAGCGCTCGGGGGGCTTGCGTTCGCGGTTGCCCCCTACCGGCTGGCGCAAAGCGGCCCGCACCTGCTGGGGTGGGCCGCCGTCTTCCTGCCGCTCGCGCTCCTCGCCGTCGAGCGCTCTCGCCGTGTCCTTTCGCCGACTGCCGCGCACGCGTGGGGTGGGATCGCCGCCCTCGCCCTAGTGTCGATCCCGCTCAGCGGGCAGCTCCACCTCGCACTCGGCGCGCTCCCGTTCGCGCTCCTCTATGCGCTCGTTCGCTTCCGTGGCACGACGGCGATCTGGGTGGGCGTGGGGGTGCTGGCTGCCGTCGGCGCCGGTTTCCTCGTCAACGCAACGACGATCGCGGGCTCGACCGAGGCGGGCGCGCGCCCGCTCTCCGAGGTCACCACCTACTCGGCGGACTGGCTTGACTTCGTGAGCCGCGGCCGTCGGGGCGGCTTCGAGCAATTCGTTTACCTCGGCTGGCTGACGCCGCTCCTCGCCGCCGCGGGGCTGGTGCTGCTGGCTCGCCGCCGCCTCGCTCTCGCCGCGCTGCTCGGGCTCGGGGCCGTCGTTCCCGTCCTGCTCGCCCTCGGCACGCACTTTCCACTTTACGAGCTTGTTCGCGACGCCCTGCCGCCGTTCCGGGGGCCGCGGGTTCCCGGTCGCCTGCTTCCGGTTGCCGACCTCGCGCTGGCCGCTCTGGCCGCCGTGGCGGCTGCGTTCCTGGTCGAGCGGGTGCAAAGCGGCAGGCGCGCAATTGTCGCGGCCACTTTGGTCGTCTTGGTCGCGGCCGACCTGACCGTGTTTCCGCTCCACTCGAGCGCGGCCGATCCGGACAACGAGTCCTACGCGTTTCTCGACCGCTCCCCCCCGGGGCGCGTGCTCGAGCTGCCGATTCTGGAGCGGGGCTCGGGGCAGCTGGCGAGCGTCTACCTGTACTACGGCATGCAGGCGCCCCGGGAGCGGCCTGTCGGCTACGCCGCGGCCCCGCCGAAAGGAGCACGCGAGTTCGTGGAGCGGTTCAACCGGCTCGACTGCGGCATCTGGCTCCCCGGGGACGAGGCCGAGCTCACACGCCTCGGGATCCGCTACCTCGTCCTGCACCGTGGCCTCTACCGCGTCACGGGGCAGGAAACGGCCGAGTCGTTCGCGTCGCAAGCCCTGGCGCGGCGATTGGGCGCTCTGCGCGTGCTTCCGCCCGTCGGCAGAGCAGGTCCCGTCTTGAAGCTCAACACGATGCGCCCGTACCTCTGCGACGGGTGGAGTGCCGACCGGAAGCTGAAGGAGACCGAAGGCGGCGCCTGGATCTACGGGTCCGGACGGCTTTCGGTGGAGCTTTCAGGTCCTGCGGAAATCTTCGTCGACGGCCGCCCCGCCGGTCGGGGCACAAGGCTTCGCGGCGCGCAGTGGCACTCGGTCCTCGTCCGCGGGGCTGCCGGGCTCCGCCTCACACGGCTGGCGATAAGCTGAGCATTCCAGGGAGTCCGCAGAGAGGGAGCACCGGGATGAGCCAGACAGTCACGCACGAGGGACAGCTGCTCGAGAACTTCGTCGGCGGTCGGGGCGTCGCCGTCGAGACCGACGAGATCCTCGACGTGCTCGACCCGGCCAATGGGGAAGTGCTCGCCCGCGTCCCGCTCTCCACCACGGTCGACGTCGACCGCGCCGTCCAGGCGGCCGCCGCCGCCTACGAGATCTGGCGCGACGTCCCCGTCATGGAGCGCGCGCGGCTCATGTTCCGGGTCCAGCAGCTCTGCGAGCAGCACCTGGACGAGCTCGGGGAGCTGGTCGTTCGCGAGAACGGCAAATCGATCGGCGAGGGGAAGGGCGAGGTGCGGCGCGGCATCGACGTGGTCGAGTTTGCGGCCGGCATGCCGACCCTCATGCTGGGCGGCGCGCTCGAGCAGGTGAGCCGCGGGATCGACACGGAGCTCTTCCGGCATCCGCTCGGAGTCGTCGCTGCGATCACGCCGTTCAACTTCCCCTTCATGGTGCCGATGTGGACGGCTCCGATCGCGATCGCGGCCGGGAACACGTACATCCTGAAGCCGTCGCAGCGCACGCCCCTCTGCGCCCTGCGCATCGCGGAGATCTTCCAGGAGGCCGGCTGCCCCGACGGGGTCTTCAACGTCGTTCACGGCGCTGCCGAGGCCGTGAACGCGATTTGCGACCATCCGGAGATCCGGGCGGTGTCGTTCGTCGGTTCGGCGCCCGTCGCGAAGCACGTCTACTCGCGCTCCGCGCAGGCCGGCAAGCGCGTCCAGGCCCTGGCCGGCGCCAAGAACCACATCGTCGTCATGCCGGACGCCGATCTCGATCTCGCAGCACCGGGTCTCTTCTCATCGGCGATGGCGAACGCGGGGCAAAGGTGCCTTGCGGGGTCGGTCGGCGTCGCGGTGGGCGGGATCGGTGACGAGCTCGCCGCGCGGCTCGAGGCGATCGCGAAGGCCTCGCCGATCGGGAGCGGGCTCGATCCGGAGAACACGATCACGCCCGTGACGACCGCCGAGGCCCGCGACCGGATCGCCGGCTACATCGACCTCGGGGTCGAGGAGGGCGCACGGCTCCTCGTCGACGGCCGCTTCGAGTCAGACAACGGCGGCTTCTTCCTTGGGCCGACGATCCTGGACGACGTCCGCCCGGACATGAAGGTGGCCCAGGAAGAGATCTTCGGCCCGGTTCTCTCGCTCGAGCGGGTCGACTCGCTCGATGATGCTCTCGAGGTGATTCGAAAGAACGAGTTCGGGAACGCGACCGCAATCTTCACCCGGAGCGGCGGCGTCGCCCGCGAGTTCCGGCGCAAGGTCACCGCGGGGATGGTCGGGATCAACATCCCAGTGCCGGCCGCGATGGCGTTCTTCCCGTTCGCGGGCTGGAAGGGCTCTTTCTTCGGCGACCTGCACGCCACGGGCATGGACGGCGTTCACTTCTTCACCGAGTCGAAGGTCGTCACCACCCGTTGGCCCGACTAGAAACCGGGGAGGAGGTCCGCGCGGCAGACCGCGCTCACGTCCTCCATTCCTGGTCGATCCAGTCGGAGCTCGACCCGGTCGCCGTGGCGGGCGGCGAGGGCAGCCGTTTCTGGGACTACGACGGGAAGAAGTATCTCGACTTCGGCTCCCAGTCGGTCAGCCTGAACGTCGGGCACCAGCACCCGCGGCTCGTGGCCGCGATCAAGGAGCAGGCTGAGCGGCTCTGCACGATCAGCCCGAAGTTTGCGAACGACGCCCGCAGCGAGCTCGCCAGACTCCTCGCTGAGGTGACGCCGGGCGATCTGATGCGGACGTTCTTCACGAACGGCGGTGCCGAGGCGAACGAGAGCGCGATCAAGCTCGCGCGCTGGTACACAGGCCGGCAGAAGATCGTCGCGCGCTACCGCTCCTACCACGGCGCGACCGCGGGAGCCGCCTCCCTGACCGGCGACTCTCGGCGGTGGCCCGCCGAGCCGGGGATTCCGGGAGTCGTCCGGCTCCTGGATCCATACGAGTACCGTTGCCCGGCCGGCCACCCGGATCCGTGCCCGGTCTGCTCGGGCGCCCCCCACCTCGAGGAAGTGCTCTCGCACGAGAACCCGGAGACGGTCGCCGCCGTCGTCCTCGAGACGGTCACGGGCGCGAACGGCGTCATCGTGCCGCCGGACGGCTACCTACGCTCGATCCGCGAGGTGTGCGACCGCCACGGCATCCTGCTCGTCCTCGACGAGGTGATGGCTGGCTTCGGCCGCACCGGAAGGTGGTTCGCCTGCGAGCACTGGGAGGTCGTCCCGGACATCCTCACGCTCGCCAAGGGGATCAACTCGGGCTACGTGCCGCTCGGGGCGATGGTCATCTCGGAGCGTCTCTCCGACTGGATCTTTGACCGGCCGTTCCAGACCGGTCTGACGACCAGCGGCCATCCGCTCGCCTGTGCGTCCGGCGTCGCGTCGATCGAGACGCTCCGCGACGAGGCCCTCGTGGAGCAGGCCGAAGCTCTCGGGGAGGTCGTGGCCCAGGAACTCCACGGGCTCGCTGAGCGTCACGACCGCATCGGCGACGTGCGTGGGCTTGGCCTCCTGTGGGGCATCGAGCTCGTCTCGGACCGCAAGAGCCGCGAGCCGTTGGATGCAAGGCCAATCGCCAAGGAAGCCCTCGCGCGCGGCCTCCATCTCTTCGTGCGGGGCAACGTCGTCTTGGTTGCCCCGCCGCTCGTGATTTCCCGGGAAGACCTCGCCGAGGGGCTTGCGCTCCTCGACGAGGTCCTCGACCGGGACTACCTGTACCGGTAGACGATCCGCCCGCGGGTGAGGTCGTACGGCGAGACTTCGATCTTCACGCGATCACCGGGAAATACCTTGATGCGATAGCGCCGCATCTTCCCGGCCGTGTAGCCGAGCGTCTCGTGGCCGTTGTCGAGGGCCACGCGGAACATCCTGTTCCGCAAGGCCTCTACGACCTCGCCCTCGAGTTCGATTTTCTCTTCCTTGGGAGGAATGGTGTCTCCTAGCCAGCGACCTCAGTCACGTTCGTTGCCTCGGGGCCCTTTTGACCCTCGCGCTCCTCGAACTCGACCTTGGCGCCTTCCGCTAGCGACTTGAAGCCGTCGCCGGCGATGTTGGAGTGGTGAACGAAGAGATCCTTTCCACCACCCTCGGGGGCGATGAAGCCGAAGCCCTTCGCATCGTTGAACCACTTGACGGTTCCGGTTGCCATTAATTCACCTCCTTGCCATTTCACGAACGGGCAAAGGAAGTGCGTGGCACCACTTGTACTCGCTCTGTTCGCTTTCCAGTGTAGCGGAGCAATGGTATCGGCGTTCTAGCGCGGCTCGGAACGCCGCACCAGGACTGCGATCAGGCCCAATACCACGAGGGCCCCGCCGACGCCGAGCGCCTGCACCAGGAGGCCCTGCGGGAGGGGCTCGAGGGTCGCCGCCAGCACGAGGCCGGCAAGTGCGACGGCTGCGAGAGCGCCGACGGCGAGAAAACGGACGCGGCGGACGACGACGCCCGGCGCCGGTTGGATGCCGGGGGAGAGCTCGAGGGACCAGTAGGCAAGCTCGGCCGTCAGGAAAAAGAGCGCGGCGTATAGGGTCGCCGAGAGGTCAACGTCGACCCCACGACTTTCGAGTGCGGCAGCGTAGGACCCTGCGAGGCAGACGAGGCCGAGCGGAACGCCCGGGGAGAAACGGAGGGCCAGGGAGAGAGCGAGCACTCCCAGGCCGGCCCCGGCCGTGCCCGCGATCACGCCTTCCCATCGCGCGGAAACGAGCCACGCGTCGATCGCCAGCACCGCGCCGACGGCGACCGAACCTGCCGCGACGATCAGGCGCGGACGGCTCGTGCGGAGCGCCGGAATCGTCTCACCTCCTCGACCGCCTGCTCGAGAGCCTCGCCGTCCCGCCACTCGGCGACCGCCACCCCCAGCTGCTGGTACTCGTGCCTGAGCACTTCGCGCCGGAGCGCCCAGACCCGGCGGGAGAGCCGCTCGAGGCGGTCCCGCGCCGGCGGCAGGAAGGGAAGGGGTGACACGTCCACGATCGCAAGGTCGAATCCACGTGCCCGCAGGTCCAGCAAAGCGACGATGCTGCGCTCGTCGAGAAGCGGGGTGAGACCGATCACGAGCGCCTGAGGCGGCAGCGTGCGCGGCGGGATCACGTCGGCTCCCTTCCAGGCATAGCTGAGCGCGATGTCCGTGTCGAGGAGTGCGTCGACGATCCGGTAGTGCTGCACCGAGCCCATCGAGGGCTCGAGCCAGCGGAGGACGCCGCCGAAGCTGACGAGGCCAACCCGGTCGCTCCGCCGTAGGTAGCGCGCAGCGAGAGCCCCGGCTGCTCGCACGGCCAGGTCGAGAGTGCCGGTGGCGCCGTGACGCGCCTCCGCGAAGCTGTCCAGGAAGATGATCACGTCGGTGTTCCGCTCAGGGTGCGACTCGTTCACCCAGAGACCGGGGCGGCGGGCGCTGGCGCGCCAGTTGATCCGCCGAACGCGATCTCCTGGGACGAACGGCCGGATGTCGGCGAACTCGATCCCGTCGCCCTTCGCACGGGCCACCTCGTTCCCCGCCGTCGCCTGGGTCTCTGTGGGGGCCAGGAGGGAGCGGACTGTTTCCTCGCGGGGGTAGACGCGGAGAGGGCGGCGAAGGTCAAGCCTCTCGTCGTAGGCACGCAGCCCGAAGCGATCGCGAGCCCGGAGCTGGAGATCCCCGACGGAATACCCGCCCCAACGCTTGCAGTCGAGCGCGATTCCAACCCGCCCGGGCTCCCCGACGCGAACGTGCAAGGCGAGCGCGCGGGAGCCGCTCGCGAGGCCCGCCGGCAACCGGAGCAGCAGCTCGAGCGGCTGGAGGGCGACGTCGCTCTCGATCTCGATCGACGCATTCACCCGCTCGCCCTGCAGAGCTCGCTCACGGTCGAGCTCGTACCGGACGTCGAGCTCGGGCCTGCGCGCGAGCCCGACTCCAAGGGCCAGCCAGGCCGCGAACGGCGTCGCGAGGGCGGCCAGCTCAGGCCGCCCGAGGACTAGAGCCGCAAGGAGCCCCGCGGCCGCGAGGAGGACGTAGGCGCGCAGCTTCGGCGTTGCGCTCGAGGTCACTCGACGATGGATTCCAGGTCTTCGGCGGCCGGGGTTGGGACGGCCTCGAGGCACTCACGGACGACATCCTCCTGCCGGACCCGCTGCACCCACACCTCAGGACGCAGCGTGAGCCGGTGGGCGAGCGCCGACGGTGCCACCTCTTTCACGTCCTCCGGCGTCACGTAGCCCCGGCCGCGCAGCGCCGCGCGGCAGCGCGAGAGCTTGAGGAGGGCGAGCGTGCCGCGCGGGCTCGCTCCAACCTGTACACGTGGGTTCGCGCGCGTGGCGCTCACGAGGTCGACGATGTAGAGACCGATGCTCTCGGCGACATGGACGTCCTCGACAACCGCCTGCAGCGCCAGCAGGTTGGGACCGTCGACGAGGCCCTCGAGCTCGATCTCGTCGGAACGCCGCTCCCGCCGGCGCTCGAGCATCTCCCATTCGTCCTCCCGGTCGGGATAGCCGACTTCGATCCGGAGCAGGAAGCGGTCGAGCTGGGCCTCGGGGAGCGGATACGTGCCCTCGTACTCGATCGGGTTCTGCGTCGCCAGGACGAGGAAGGGCCTCGCGAGCGCGTGCGTTGTGCCGTCGATCGTGACCTGGCGCTCCTGCATTGCCTCGAGGAGCGCAGCCTGTGTCTTCGGTGGAGCGCGGTTGATCTCGTCTGCGAGGAGGAGGTTCGTGAAGACCGGGCCGGGCCGGAACTCGAAGTCACCCGCCCGCTGGTCGTAGATGGACGAGCCCGTGATGTCCGACGGCATCAGGTCCGGCGTGAACTGGATGCGGGAGAAGCCAAGGCTCGCGACCTGTGCGAAGGAGCGCGCGATGAGCGTCTTGGCGAGGCCCGGAAAGTCCTCGATCAGGACGTGGCCGTCCGCGAGTATGCCAAGCAGGACGAGCTCGAGTGCCTCGCGCTTCCCAACGACGGCGCGCTCGACTTCGTCGAGGAGGCGCTCTGAGGTGCGGGCGACCTCCTCGAGAGGTGTCACAGCGACTCCAGCCGGGCGACGATCGCCTCGAGCTCGTGGACGTCCAGGCGGGGCCCTCTCCGCTCGTCGGGCAGTTCTCGATCCGGCCGGAGGAGCGCCCAGGCCTTGTCCCCGAGCAGTCGGTGTGCGTGCCCGTCGTCGGCATCGAGTCTGACCCCATGTCGGACGGCGAGCCGGTGCGCGGCGATCTGACGGAGGAGCGGTCGGAGCCGACGGTGGAGGTCCAGCGGGTTTGCGGCTCCCTGAACGACGTCGTGCTCGATGCGCTCGAGCTCACGGAGACGCGATGAGCGGGGTCGCCGCGCCCGAAGCGCTCGCTCGAAGGCCATCGAGCCTGGTGGCAGGGCGCGGAGCGCCCACCATGCGAGCGCCGAGAGGCCGAGCGCCTCGACCACGAGCAGCCCGACGGCCAAGCCGGTGGTCACTGCGTCGCCGTCCGCAGGTCGCCGCGGACGGCGATGAGGCACTCGATCGCCTCGTCCTTGGCGTCCGCGCTGACGTCGTCCCGGCTGAACTTGGCCCGCTCGAAGAGGTCGGTGAGCCTGCCCACCGGCTGGGCGCCCGCCTGCAGGTCGAGGAGCACCCGCTGGAGGTATTCGAGCGGCGCCTCGAACGGCTTTCGCGCCAGGCCTGCCCGGCCGAGCCCGCGCTCCATTCGCGCGTACGCCGCAATTACGGCACGGCGCGGGTCGTTCTCGGAGCGAAGGTCATCGATGCTTTCGTCCACGAGCGCTGCAACGGCACCGGGCCGCCCGGCGCGGGCATCGACGAGCGAGCGACGCATTTGGGGGCCGAGAACGACGACGAAGGCGAGCGCTCCGAACACGCCGAGAACGCCCAGGAGCACCCACGTGGCGGCCGAGGCGGGCCCCGGCACGGCCGGAACCGTCCGGTCATTCTCGGCCTGCGCCGGCCCGGCCCGGTTCGCGGTGTCGCGGGGAACGATGCGGTCGATGCCGCGGGCGGCGAAGAGGATGCCCACGGCGATCACAGCGACTAGGGCGTATGGGCCGACGCGAAGCAGAAAGCGCGCCAGGCGGCTTTCGGCCTCGGCGTCGGCCTCGATCAGCTCGTCCTCCGCCTCGAACGGGTCGCGGCGCGAGCGGCGACGCGCCTTGGCGGCGAACGCGACCGCCAGCACCCCAGTGACCACCGCGAGGGCGACCAGAGCGGCGAGCTGAGCCACACGTCCGAGAGAGACACCGTCCCCGTCCCCGCCGGAGTGCTCGGACCAGGGAAGCCCGGCCCGGCTGGCGGCGGCGACGAGCGCGAGCAGGACGACGAGGCCCAGCACGAGGGCCGCGGTCCGCACTGCCTTGGGGCGCCTGTCGGCCGTCGAGACTCCTTGACCAGTCAAGACGCCCTGACGGTACGCAGGTTAGTTCTCAGGCAGGCACGCCCGTGAGCTCGGGAATGATGTCCTTCCCGTAGGCCTCGAGGATCTGCTCCTGGCCCTCGGTCATGAGGTAGATGTTGAAGTGGTCCACTCCGATCGACTCGAGCTCCCTGAGCTTCGCCTTCACCTGCTCAGCTGTCCCGAGCACACAGAAGCGGTCGGCGATCTCATCGCTCACGAACTCCCCGTGGGCCGCGCCGACCCGGCTGTGGTCCTTGTAGTCGTATCCCTTCCGCGCCTTCACGTACTCGGTGAGCTCCTTCGGGATCTCCGAATCCTCTCCGTAGCGCTCGATCAGATCCATGACGTGGTTCGAGACCATGGCCGGGAACCAGCGCACCTCCTCGCGCGCCTGGACGAGGTCGTCAGTGATCTTGCTCGGCGCGCCGACGATGCACTTGAGCGCGGCGGGATCGCGGCCGGCCTCCTCCGCCGACTTCCGGGCGGTGTCCATGATCCACTGGATGATCTGCGGGTCGGCGAGCTGGATGATGACGCCGTCGCCGACCCTGCCCGCGACGGCGAGCGCCTTGGGCCCGTAGCCCGCGACGTGCACCGGGATCTGCGGCTCGGTCCTCGCCCACGTCAGGTGCAGCTCCTTCTCGTTCCAGGTGACCGGCC
>DATLQD010000049.1:0-3689 GCA_035535315.1 Gaiellaceae bacterium | reverse complement strand
GCGCAACCCGACCGGAAGCCGGGAGCGGATGCTCGCCACACGACCGCGGCCGGAGCCCGCCCCGAGGCGCACGAGCAGCTCCGGAAGGAGCTGGGGGCCGCCGATTCGAGGGCCCATGCCGTGGCTCAGGAGGACCAGCGCGGTCGCGTCCTCGCCCGCACTTTCGAGCAACCTGCCAACCGCTTCGTCGACCCGGCGGTAGACAGCTGGGATCGCCTCGGCGAGTCGCTTTGGCACGCTCGTGTCGCCTGCCTCCGAGGCCTCGAAGAAGTGCCAGAGCTGATGGCCGATGCAATGGGTCTCGCTGAAAACGCACGTGAAGAGATCCCAGTCTTCCCGCCCGAGGAGGTCGAGCACCAAAGCTTCCTTCTTCTCCAAGCCCTCGATCAGCAGGCCGGCCAGTCGCTCGAATCCTGCCTGCGTCCCACCGTGAAGGGA
The DNA here is from genome assembly GCA_035535315.1 of Gaiellaceae bacterium. Lineage (GTDB taxonomy): Bacteria > Actinomycetota > Thermoleophilia > Gaiellales > Gaiellaceae > DASQGA01. Next base: position 3,251 of record DATLQD010000049.1, on the reverse strand, counting down.
ATCGCAGACGTCGACCGGGTGATCCCCGTATCGGGCCCGCAAATCGTCCAGGAGCTCCGGGGGATGGCTCTGGGTCTTGAAGTTTCGGTCGTGGAGCCCCCACTCGAGCAGGTGGATACCGTTCACCTCCGGGGTGAGCACGGTCTGCGGCTGGTCGACGACCGCCACGCGTCGCCCGTGCCTGCTCGCGATCGTCCAGTAGTAATCGGACGTATCGACCTCGTCCGCCTCGATCCTCCGCAGTCGCGTCTCCCCAGTGTGGAGCTGGAGTGGATGGAAGAAGTGCCCGAGCTTCCCGCCCGACCGGCCGGTCGTCAGCTCAGGCCAGATGGCGCCCGGCAGCGATTCCAGGGAGTTCCCGAGCCGCGCAACGGAGCCTTCGGCCGCGAGGCGGGCGAAGGTCGGTAGGCGTCCCTCAGCGCTCAGTCGTTCGACGAGGGTTGCCTCCGCAGCATCGAGGCCGATGACGATCACGCGGGCGGGCATTCACCAAACACGATTGCCTGTAGATCGCAATATTGCAACTCTAGGCAGCGCCCGCCTTGTGGAGGGCGTCGTATATCGCCCGCCCGGTTCGTCCTGGAACGCCCGGAACGCCCTCCAACTCTTCGGACGACGCAGCCAGGAGCCGCTCGGTCGAGCCAAAGTGGCGGATCAGGGCACGCTTGCGTGCCGGCCCGACGCCGGGGAGCTCGTCGAGAATCGACTCGCGCGCGCGGGAGTCGCGGCGCTGCCGGTGGAAGCCGAGCGCGAAGCGATGCGCCTCGTCCCGGATACGCTGCAGGAGCTGCAGGCCCGGCGATCCTCGCTCGAGACGGATCGGGTCGGGCTGCCCGGGCACGAAGACCTCTTCTTCACGCTTCGCGAGCGAGATCACGGCCACGCGAGGAAGGTCGTATGCCTGCATCGCGGCAAGTGCCGCAGAGAGCTGTCCCTTGCCGCCGTCGATCACGACCAGGTTCGGCGTCGAGCCGAAGCTCTCGTCGTAGTCCGCCGGGTCGCTCGCGGGGCGGAGGCGCGCGAACCGCCTCGAGACCACCTCGCCCATCATCGCGAAGTCGTCCTGCCCCTCGGCGTGTCGAACGCCGAACTTCCGGTAGTGCGCCTTCTTGGCAATCGCGTCCTGGAAGACCACCATTGAGCCGACCGGCGAGTCCTCCTGAATGTTCGAGATGTCGAAGCACTCGATGCGAAGCGGGAGGCTCTCGAGGTTCAGGCACTCGCGCAGCTCCTCGAGCGCCTCGATGCGACGGGTCCGCTTCCGCTCGGAGTCGGCGGCGTCCTGATCGAGGGCAAGCTCGGCGTTCTGGCGGGCCAGCTCTGCCAGCCGGCGCTTCTCACCGCGCTGGGCGGGCCTGACCTCGACCTGCGAGCCACGCCGCTCGGAGAGGAACTCCTCGAGCGCCTCGTTGGGGCGCGCATCCGGCGGCAGGACGATGAGCGGCGGGACGTTTGGGGCGCTGCCGTAATACTCGAGGCAGAACGCCTCGAGCAGCGCGTCCTCGTCCTGGCCCGACACGTTCTCGAGATGAAAGCTGTGACGATCCACGAGCCTGCCGCCGCGGAGCGGGAAGACCTGCACCGCCGCCTGCTCACCCCGAGCGGCGATGCCGAGCACGTCGACGGTCCCGATCGCCTTCTTGTCCGCGGCCTGGCGCTCGGCCAGATGCCGGACGGCGAAGAGGCGGTTTCGGTACCGAGCAGCCTCCTCGAACCGTTGTGCCCCGGCGGCCTCGTTCATGCGGTGCTCTAGTGCCAGGAGCGTCGGCTCTGTGTTCCCCGAAAGGAACTCGATGACGCCGTCGATGACTGCTCCGTAGGCCTCCTTCGAGACGTAGCCGACGCACGGGGCCAGGCATCGGTCGATGTGGTAGTCGAGGCACGGGATCCCCGAGTGCCGCCCCGGCTGAGGGCCTTCGCAGGGCCGATACGGAAAGACGCGGTTCAGTACGTCGAGCGTCTCGCGCAGCTTCTTCGCCGAGGAGTAGGGGCCGAAATAGACCACTCCGCGCCGGTGGCGCTCTCGTGTGAACATGACGCGCGGATAGTCGTCCCCGACGGTCACGGCGATGTAGGGATAGGACTTGTCGTCACGGAGCCGGACGTTGAACGGCGGCCGATGCCGCTTGATCAGGTTCTGCTCGAGGTGAAGCGCTTCGCCGGCCGATTGCGTGAGGATGACCTCGATGCGCTCCACCCTCTCGACCATCCGGTCGAGCCCGAGTCGCGTGTCGCCGCCGCGAAAATACGACCGGACGCGGGGTCGGAGCGACGCCGCCTTCCCTACATAGAGAACACCGTCCTTCGCATCGCGAAAGAGGTACACGCCCGGTTTCGCCGGGAGGCTCTTGAGCTGCGCTTCGATGCGGTTAGTGCTGGTGTCGCCGGCGGTCGTCGCCATGCGATCAGCGTACCCGTGCCAGAACGCCGCACCGGGCGCGCCCGCCTGCCCGCCGACGCACGCGCCCGGCCCCATCGAGCCTAGGACGAGGCGTGTCACGCGAGGCGCGCTTCGCGTGCCGGAGCCGTGACCGGACGGCTACGATTTGGCCGTGGCTGAAGACTCCGGGCAGCAGTACGTCGCCTACACGCTCTTCCGGGTCGACCCGGCCTGGCGACGCCTTCCGATCGACGAGCGGCAAGCGGGCAAGGACGCCTTCGCAGAGCTCGTGGAGAGCTGGGCCGAGCGGATGGAGCTCCGGGCGTACAGCCTCGTCGGCGTGCGCCCGGAGACCGACTTCATGCTCTGGAAGCTGACCGACCGCTTCGAGGACTTCCGCGAGCTCCAGACCGAGCTGAATGGCACCCCGCTCGCCGGCTACCTGGAGACGCCCTACTCCTATCTGGCCGCGACACGCCCTTCCAAGTACTTCGAGGAGAAGCGAAAGCACCGTCGTATCGTCCCGCGCGGCGCGCCCTATCTCGTCGTCTACCCCTTCGTGAAGAAGCGCGAGTGGTATGCGCTCCCCGTAGAGGATCGCGGCCGGGCGATGCGCGAGCACGCCGAGATCGGCAGCCGTTTCGTCACGATCACGAACCACACCACCTACTCGTTCGGGATCGACGATCAGGAGTTCATGACCGCCTTCGAGTGCGAAGAGCCGGCGGACTTCCTCGAGCTCATGCTGACGCTCCGGGAGACCGAGGCGAGCCGTTACACGGAGCGCGACACACCGATCTTCGTCGGCGAGGCTGCCTCGATTCGCTCGATCCTGGCGTCGCTCGACGGCGCCGGCGCGCGTATCGAGGCC
>DATLQD010000048.1:0-4644 GCA_035535315.1 Gaiellaceae bacterium | reverse complement strand
CCATCCTCGAGAAGCTCCGGGGCAGGGCGATCCCGCGAGAAGCGTACGAGCGCTTTTCCGCGGTCGGGATCGCGCTCGTCCTCATGCTCTTCTTCATCGGCCTCTCGAACGACATCGGACGACTGGGCGGGACCTAACCCTCGCTAGACTCGGTGTTGCATGGCCAGCGAACGCCAGATCAGGGTCGGAGGGGTCGCAATCGGCGGCGGCGCGCCTGTCGTCGTTCAGTCGATGACCTTGACGAAGACGCACGACGTCGACGCGACCGTGGCTCAGATAGCTGCCCTCACCTCGGCCGGGTGCGAGCTCGTGCGCGTCGCTGTGCCGAAGCTCGAGGACGCGGAGGCGCTTCCGAAGATCGTCTACCTGAGCCCCGTCCCAATCATCGCGGACATCCACTTCAACGCTTCACTCGCACTGAAGGCCATCGAGGCCGGCGTGGCCTCCGTCCGCATCAACCCGGGCAACATCGGCGGCGCCGACAAAACGGAGCGCGTCGTCCGCGCGGCGAAGAAGGCGGGAATCCCGATGCGTATCGGCGCGAATTCCGGCTCGCTGCCCAAGCACCTGGTTGAGCTCGCGCAGGAGGACACTGCCGCAGCCCTGGTCGAGGAGGCGCTGGAGCAGGTTCGGATCCTCGAACGCATGGAGTACTACGACTTCAAGATCTCCGTCAAGTCGAGCTCGGTGCCGACGATGATCCGGGCGTACCGGATGCTCTCCGAGCGCGTTCCCTATCCACTCCACCTCGGCGTCACGGAAGCGGGCACGCCGTTCTCCGGCTCGATCAAGAGCGCGGTGGGGATGGGTGCGCTCCTCATGGACGGAATCGGCGACACGATGAGGGTTTCCCTCACGGCCGATCCGGTGGAGGAGGTCAAGGTCTGCTGGGAGATTCTGAAGGCGCTCGGGCTCCGCGAACGTGGGCCCGTCATGATCGCCTGCCCCTCCTGCGGCCGCGACAACGTCGGGGTCTGGAACCTCGCCGAGAAGGTCGAGGAGCGCCTCCAGGCGTACCCACAGGCATTCGAGGTGGCAGTGATGGGTTGCGCCGTGAATGGCCCGGGGGAGGCCGGCGATGCCGACTTTGGAATCGCAGGCGGACGGGAGATGGGCTTTCTCTACGCCCACGGGCGAGTGCTCAAGAAAGCTCCGTCGGACGTGCTGATCGATGAGCTGTTCGCCGAGATCGACCAGTGGATCGAAGGCGGCATGGTGCGGCCCAAACGGCTCAAGCTCGCCAAGCCGGCCGCGCTGATGATGGCCGAAGCCGCTCAGCGTCCGTAGATGCGCGCCTCCGAGCTCTTCATCCCGACGCTCCGGGAGGATCCCGGGGATGCCGAGGCGGCGAGCCACCGCCTGCTCGTTCGCGGCGGCTTCATCCGCCAGGTCGCAGCAGGGCTCTGGACCTTTCTGCCGCTCGGCTGGCGCGTGCACCAGAAAGCAGTCCAGATCGTGCGCGAGGAGATGGACGCGATCGGCGGCCAGGAGATGCTCTGCCCCGTCCTCACGCCCGCCGAGCTCTGGCAGGCGAGCGACCGCTACGGCATCCCGGAGCTCTTCAAGCTGGAGGACAGGGCCGGACGGCAGTTCGTCCTCCCGCTCTCACACGAGGAGACGATGACCTTTCACGCGCGTGAGCTCCAGTCCTACAAGCAGCTGCCCCAGATCTGGTACCACTTCGCGACCAAAGACCGGGACGAGCCGCGGCCGCGGGGCGGGCTCCTCAGGGTGCGGGAGTTCATCATGAAGGACGCCTACAGCTTCGACCGCGACGAGGAGGGCCTCGACCGAAGCTTCCAGGCTCACGCCGGCGCCTACAGGCGCATCCTCGAGCGAGCCGGGATCGAGTTCTACGAGGCCGAAGCCGAGTCCGGGATGATGGGCGGAAGCGAGAGCACCGACTACCTCGCCCCTGCGGAGAGCGGTGAGAACACGCTGGTCACCTGTGAGAACGGGGATTACGCGGCCGACCTCGAGATCGCTCGCGGAATCCCCCGAGCCGCCGAGTTCCCCGAGCGGCTCGGCGCGCCCGAGGAGGTCGAGACTCCCGGAGTGACGACGATCGAGGCGCTCGCGGAGCTTCTTTCGGTCGATTCGGGTGCGACGTCGAAGGCGATGCCCGTGGTCGTCGACGGCCGCGTCGTGCTGGGCCTGCTCCGTGGGGACGACCGGCTCGAGGAGGCGAAGCTCGCGGGGGTGCTCGGAGCGGACTACCGGCCGGCGACTGAAGACGAGATCCGGCAGGCGTTCGGCGCCGACCCTGGCTCGCTCGGACCGGTCGGGTTCTCGGGGGAGATCCTGGCGGATGAGGCGCTCCGCGAAGGTCAGTTCGTCGCCGGCGCAAACCGGACCGGCTGGCACTTGCGCGGCGTCGAGCAGGGGCGCGACTTCGAGGCCCGCTTCGCCGACCTCCGGCAGGCAAAGGAAGCCGACGCCTGTCCCAAGTGCGGCGGGCCGCTTCGGTTCCAGACCGCGATCGAGGTGGGGCATATCTTCAAGCTCGGCACGCGCTACTCCGTCCCGCTCGGCGCCAAGTATCTCGACGAGTCGGGCCAGGAGCATCCGTTGGTGATGGGGAGCTACGGGATCGGGCCGGGCAGGATCGTGGCGGCCGCCGTCGAGCAGCACCACGACGAGCACGGGATCTCCTGGCCTCGCTCGCTCGCCCCCTACGACATCGACGTGGTCGCGATCGGCTCGGATGGCAGCGAGGCGCTGGACACCGCCGAGAGCCTCGCGGGCGAGCTCGAGGCCGCCGACCTCTCCGTCCTCCTCGACGACCGCGACCGGCGCCCCGGCGAGAAGTTCGCCGACGCCGACCTGCTCGGCTGTCCGGTGCGCGTGACGGTGGGAAAGAAAACCCTGGAAGACGGCAAGGTCGACGTCCTGCGGCGCGAAGACCGTTCCGAGGAACGCATCTCGCTCGCCGACGCGCCGGGGCGGATCGGTGGGATGCTGTAGCCCGTGGCCAGGAAGCGGAGGTTCAGCGAGGAGCCCTTCGGGGCGACGATTCAGGCACTCATGGCGCAGACCGGAACCACCTACCGCGGGCTAGCCGACAGTACAGGGCTCTCCGCCGGTTACCTGAACCACCTCGTCCATGGCAACCGGCCGGTCCCCTCCGACGATGTCATCGCCGCACTCGCGAAGGCGCTCGGCGTCGAGCCAGAGCACTTCCGCGAGTACCGGATCCGCGTCATCACCGAGCGCCTCGACTCCATGCCGGATCTGGTCGACCGCCTCTACCGGCGGCTCGGCGCCTAGTTGATTTTCCCGCACTTTGCGGAGACCTTCGAGGCGACCTTCGAACGCTGCCCTGAACCGCGTATCGAGTTCTGTAAGCTGACTGTAAGGAGGCCGCGAGCGGGATTTAGGGGAGTCCCGGCTGGGCCGCCTAGGTGCGAGATATCCACAGAATCCACAGGAACGGTGGAACACTTTTGGACGGACCCGAGCGGATCGCCAAGAACCACATCCCCGAGCGGGAGGCGCTCCCGCTTCCCCCGGGTGAGTTCGTTTCCGCAGACCACCAGTCGGACTGCGCACGCTTCCTCGCGGAGCTCCGGCGCCGTGCAGATCTGACGGCCGAGGTCAAATGGACGCTCCGCGGCGAGGAGCACTAACCCCGGCGGCGAAGCTCATCCTCCGATGTCTCTACGATTTGCGGCGGCACACCTCGAGGGAGAGCGAATGACCGAACCGAACGAAGTCGCGGCAAGTCCTGGGCAGGAGCAGTCGGAGCGCGAGACGGTGACCGACCCGAACGAAGTCGGGTCCGGTCCCGGCCAGGAACAGTCCGAGGGGGAGTCGTCAGTCGCCGGCGAGCTGAACATCGGTCCGAGGGTCACGGCCGTCTTTACCGCAGCCGAGAGGGCGGCGCAGCACATCGTCACCATGGCGCGCGAGGAGGCCGACGACCTGCGCCGGCGAGCCGAGGCCGAGGCCGAGTCGCTCCTTAGCCAACGCCGCTATCAGGCGGAAGAGGAGGCCTCGCGTCGCATTGCGGACGCGCAGGCACAAGCCGATCAGATCCGCGCGGCCGCCGAAGAGGAGGCCCGCCAGATCGAGGAGGCCGCACACCGGCGCGAGCTCCGGATCAGGGAGGAGACAAGGCTCCTCGAGGAGCGGGTCGAATGGGCCCGCGAGGGTCTCCGCGAAGTGGCCGAGCGGATCCGAGACACCGAAATGGAGCTCGGCGACCTTCCCGTGGCGGCGCCGCGGGGCGAGCGAAGACCGAGCAGGCCCAGCGCCGGCCCTTCCTAGCGGCTGCGGGTATCGTGTGCCCGAAGCGGGGCGTGGCGCAGCCTGGTTAGCGCGCGTGTCTGGGGGACACGAGGTCCCGAGTTCGAATCTCGGCGCCCCGATCCAAGAAGCCCTGTTTTGCGGGGCTTCTTTGTTTTGACGGACGGGCCGACGCCGCGACGCGCTCTGGATCCATCCCTTGAGCAGGATGGGGGATGGGGGTCCGGTGAGACGCTGCGACATTCTTTAGAGAACGCACAAGGGAGGGAGCGGATGGGCTGCTGCGTGTTGGGTTTCCAGGAGATCGACCAGACGCAGGTCGCGGTCGTTGGCGGCAAGGGCGCGCACCTGGGGGAGCTTTCGCGGATCGATGGCCTCCGCGTGCCGACCGGCTATTGC